>CALBZG010000079.1 GCA_937889655.1 uncultured Clostridia bacterium | reverse complement strand
ACGCAACGCTTTGATTTGGTTTTGATCTTCCTTATTTAAGGGAGATTTTTTTTTAGGTCTTAATTGTGGAAAGGAAGTAGGAAAGATGGGGAATGAATTACTGAAGGGTTTAAAAGGACGTGATCTCCTTGAGCCGCTGGATTTTTCGATAGAAGAATTGGAAGAGCTTTTTGATCTCGCCGACAGGATCATCGAACACCCTGAAAAATATACTGAAAAATGCAAGGGGAAATTACTTGCTACGCTGTTTTTTGAGCCCAGCACCCGAACGAGACTGAGTTTTGAGGCAGCTATGCTAAGGCTGGGAGGCGAAGTGATCGGATTTTCAGAGCCGGCTTCCAGTTCTGTAGCCAAAGGGGAAAGCATTGCGGATACAGTCAGGACAGTAGCCTGCTACTCAGACATTGCAGTTATGCGGCATCCAAAGGAAGGAGCGCCACTGGTGGCCATCAGGGCAGTTGATATTCCAGTAGTCAATGCAGGAGACGGAGGCCATCAGCACCCGACTCAAACCCTGACGGATATGCTGACTATCCGAAGAGAAATGGGAGGATTCACTAATATTACTGTGGGTCTTTGCGGCGACCTGAAGTTTGGGCGCACGGTGCATTCCTTGGCAAAAGCGCTTTCCAGATATGAGAATGTTAATTTTGTGATGATCGCACCGGAAGAACTGAGGATTCCGGAGTATATTAAGAAGGGTGTATTTGAAAAAGGAAACATTCAATATAAAGAGGTCGAAAGAATGCAGGATGTGCTGCCTGAACTCGACATATTGTACATGACCAGGGTGCAGAAGGAACGTTTCTTCAACGAGGAGGACTACATCAGACTGAAGGACACCTACATACTCGATGCAGAAAAAATGAAACTTGCGAAGAAAAGTATGGCGGTGCTCCATCCGCTGCCTCGGGTCAATGAAATTGCCGTGGAGGTGGATTCCGATCCCCGAGCTCTATATTTCAAACAGGCTAAGAACGGCATGTATGTCAGAATGGCATTGATCATGAGTTTACTGGGTATCGAAGGTTAAGAATATATCAGGAGGGTTGAAAATGTTAGTAGATAGTATTGAAAATGGAATAGTTATAGATCATTTGACGGCGGGGCTTGGCTTGAAAGTCCTCTCAGCGCTCGGAGTAGAAACCAGAGGCGATACAGTAGCACTGATCATGAATGCTTCCAGTAAAAAATATGGGAAGAAGGATCTTGTAAAAATAATGAACAAGGTGGATGTTGACCTGGCGATACTTGGCTTGATCGATCCAAGGGCGACTGTCAATATCATTGAGAATGGTGAGATCGTCAAGAAAATCGTGCTGACTCTCCCTGAAAGAGTGGTGAATGTCGTCAAATGCAAAAATCCGCGATGCGTTACCACAGTCGAGCCCAATGCACCCCAAGTGTTTGTTCTGGAAAATCCTGAAACCAGCGAATACAGATGCGAATACTGCGATGAGGTCGTTGTGCTGAAAGGAGAATGGGAAAATGAACTTATGCATCTATAATGGCATAATAGTGGACCCTGATCGAAATATTTTTGCCAAAGGAGATGTGTGGATAGAAGAGGGTAAAATACGTTCTGTTGAGCTAGCCGGGGCAGATCCGAATAAAATTGCCCACGAGAAACTACGTGGATTCAAGTATTTAGATGCCGGCGGCAAATGGATCGTGCCGGGCCTTATTGATTTGCATGTGCATTTTCGGGACCCGGGGCAAATTTATAAAGAAGATATCTTTAGCGGTTGCAGGGCAGCTGCCCGCGGCGGATTTACCACAGTTTGCTGTATGCCGAATACCATGCCTGCCATCGATAATGTGAACACGCTTCTTTATATCGAAGGCAGAAGTTCCGAAGCAAATGGGGTCAATGTGCTGGCGGTGGGAGCTATAACCAAGGAGCAGGCTGGAGAGCATCTTTCGGATCTTTCCGGGATGTCGGACGCGATGACGCGATGTCGGCAACTAACAGGCAAAGGAATCTGTGCAATCAGTGAGGACGGCAGAAGCCTTATGGATTCAGGCCTCCAGCTTGAAGCCATGAGGGAGGCAGCCGTCTTGGGACTGCCGGTATTCTCCCATGCTGAAGATGACAGCCTCAAGGGGACAGCGATAGGAGAAGAATTGATCGTCGCAAGAGACATCCTGCTGGCTAAAGAAACTGGATGCAAACTTCACTTTTGTCATATCAGCAGTGCCGGTAGTGTGAAGCTGATCAAAATTGCCAAGGACGCAGGATTAAATGTGACTGCTGAAACCGCCCCCCATTATTTCACTCTGGATTTCAGTTGTGTCGATAACGATGGGAACAAGAAAATGAACCCTCCTCTTAGAACGAGGGAAGACGTTGAAGCTGTCCAGAAAGCAGTGACGGAAGGGATCATAGATGCGATAGCTACGGATCATGCGCCCCATCACCCAGATGAGAAGGAGACCGGATACGAGAAAGCGCTCAATGGGGTGATCGGTCTTGAGACTTCTTTTGCAGTAAGCTATACTGAACTTGTTGAAAACGGAAGTCTCAGCCCTCTGGATCTGCTGAGAAGGATGAGCCTCACCCCGGCAAGGATACTGGGGATCGACAGAGGAAGTTTAAGGGAAGGCGCGGTTGCTGACCTTGCCATCATAAATGTTGATGAGGAGTATACCATTCAGGCTTATGATTTTGAATCAAAGAGTCGAAATTCAGCGTTTTTAGGCAGGAAGGTCAAGGGGAAAATCGATTTGACCATGATTTCAGGACAAATTGTCTGGGACAGCGCAGCTTGCAAAAAATAATGCCAAAAGGAGACATGAAATGATTGATGAACTGCTTCAAAAAATAGAAAGCGTTGGGAATCCTTCAGTAATAGGACTTGACCCCACTTATGAAATGATTCCACGTAAGATAGCAGAAGAAAAAATAATGGACCATGGAAAGACTCTGAAAGCCGTATCAGAAATGTTTTTTGAATTTAATAAAAATATTATCGACCACATTCTGGATATCGTGCCGGCTGTCAAACCTCAGATAGCAATGTACGAAAAGTTTGGACTGGAGGGCTTGGAGGCATATTTAAAAACCATAGAATATGCGAAAGGCAAGGGGCTGATCGTTATAGGGGACATAAAAAGAGGCGATATCGCTTCAACTGCCGAAGCTTATGCAGCCCATATCGGAGGAGTAGACATTGAAGGGCAGAAGCATGATCCCTGGAAAGAGGATTGGATCACCGTCAATCCGTACTTTGGGATGGACGGTATTGCACCTTTCATAAAAGCTTGCGTGGAAAGCAACAAAGGAATATTCGTACTGGTGAAAACCAGCAATCCGACAAGCTGCCAGCTGCAGGATCTGATATGCGGAGGAGAAACTATTTATGAAAAAGTCGCCGCGCTAGTTTCTGAATGGGGACTTTCAGCTCCGGGCGGCAAAGGATATAGTAAAATTGGCGCGGTCGTTGGCGCTACGCACAAGGAACAGGGCGAAAAACTCAGAAGGCTGATGCCGGGAACATTCTTCCTGGTTCCCGGCTACGGAGCCCAGGGAGCGACCGGCGAGGACCTCAAAGGTTTCTTTGATAAAGAAGGAAGAGGGTGTATTATAAATTCATCAAGAGGGATAACGGCAGCATATAAAAATGACCCCAAGTATGGTGAGCATAATTATGGGGAGGCTGCCCGGGAAGCAGCATTGAAGATGAGGAGAGACCTGGGAATTTAAGGCTTTCAACAAAGGAGTAGAGAATGAGCACAGAGTTTATTGCAAAAAAGAAGATCATCAAAGCTGATATCCTTGAAAATACCTGCATTGCAACGGGAATATACCGTATGGTCATAGGCGGTATAGGAATAAGCAGCTGGTTTGATGGGGCAATAGCCGGACAGTTTGTCAATATTTATACCGACAACGCGGCCAGGTTGCTTCCAAGACCTATCAGCCTTTGCAGGCTGGAGCCTGATAAATTTACAGTGATTTACAAAGCGATCGGTAAGGGAACGCAGGAAATGGCCGAAAAAAAGCCCGGGGACATGGTGAGGATAAGCACGCCTTTGGGAAACGGTTATTCTGAAAGCATCGATTTTGCCAATAATGTTATGATTGCTGCCGGAGGCGTTGGAGTGCCTCCCATGCTGGAACTGGCCATAAGTCTCAGAAAGCGAGGCTGCAGGATCACCGCAATATTGGGATTTGCTGATGAGAGTTTTCTGGTGGAGGATTTTCGGGAGGTATGCGATGAGGTTTTCGTCAGTACCGAAAATGGCTCTGAGGGGTTTGAAGGCAATGCGATCCAGCTAATAAGAGAAAGAGGGATCGTCGCAGAACAATGCTTTGCCTGTGGCCCGAAGGCTATGCTCAGGACCCTTAACGAATATTGCAACGAACAAAATATTGAACTGCTGGTTTCTCTTGAAGAGAGAATGGGATGCGGATACGGTGCATGTGTGGGATGTTCCGTGACGCTGCTGCGGAAAGCGGAACCCGGATCGCCCGAAAGTGAAATCCATGAAATAAAAAAGAAAGTCTGTAAAGACGGACCAGTTTTTTATGGCAGGGAGGTGGCTTGGGATGACTTGTAGTAGCTTTATGCCGGACCTGAAGGTGAACTTTGCCGGAATCGGCCTTATAACACCTGTGGTCACATCTTCCGGAACGTTTTCTGCCCGAGAAAGCGGTGAATTTTATGACATTGAACGAGTTGGTGCGGTCATCACCAAAGGCGTGGCGCCAGTTCCATGGCCGGGCAATCAGACTCCCCGGATCGCCGAAAGTTATGGAGGCATGCTCAATTCAGTAGGCCTGGAAAACCCGGGTGTCCACGAATTCATCCGGCATGAGCTGGATTACCTCAAGAAGCTGAGCGTGCCGGTCATAGCCAACGTGGCAGGGCATTGCATCGACGATTATTGCGATGTTGTGGAGAAGTTGAACAGTACAGATATTTCAATGTACGAAATCAATATTTCCTGCCCGAATGTTAAAGAAGGCGGCATGAGTTTCGGTACTGATCCGAAAATGGCTGCGCGAGTGGTCAAAGCCGTGAAGGCTGTAGCCGTAAAGCCGGTCATGATAAAATTGTCGCCTAACGTTACAGATATTGTTGAAATCGCCAAAGCTGCTGAATATGAAGGGGCTGATGCCATATCGCTGATCAACACGCTTTTGGGTATGAAAATCGACGTGTATCGGAAAAGACCTGTGCTGGCTAATATCTTTGGCGGTTTGTCGGGTCCGGCTATAATGCCTGTGGCTTTGCGCATGGTATACCAGGTCAGGAGAGCCGTGAGCCTTCCCATTCTCGGTGGTGGCGGAATCATGACCGGCGAGGATGCTGTTGAATTCCTTATGGCCGGTGCTGATGCCGTTTCTGTCGGTACCGCAGCCCTGGTCAATCCTACGGCGCCGGTTGATATCATTGATGAGCTTGAATCGTTCATGATCAAAGAGGGCTATCGGTCAATAGAAGACATTCGCCAGGCTTTTCAGAGCTGATTTTAGGCAAAAGAGGGGAAGTGGAATATATGAATTATAAAAGAGAATTCATCGAATTTATGGTAAAATCTGGGGTGTTGACTTTTGGAGACTTCGTTACAAAGAGCGGAAGAAATACTCCTTATTTTATCAATACTGGAAATTATAGGACTGGGGAGCAAATCGGAAAACTTGGGATGTTTTATGCCGAATGCATCGAAGAAAATATCCTCAGGGGCGATATCAGTTCTGATGTGGCCGCGCTTTTCGGACCGGCATATAAAGGGATCCCTCTGGCAGTCTCCACTGCTATATCAATGTCGTCTAAATATGGCAGAGATGTAAATTACTGCTTTAACAGAAAAGAAGCGAAGGATCATGGCGAAGGCGGCACGATGGTGGGCTACAATCTGAAAAATAATGACAAAGTGCTGATCATCGAAGATGTGATCACGGCAGGAACAGCTGTCAGGGAAACGCTGCCGCTCCTAAAAGCGGCCGCAGATGTTAAGGTTGAGGGGCTGGTCATTTCGGTTGACAGAATGGAAAAAGGCCAGGGACCGCGAACAGCCATACAGGAAATCCAGGAAGAGTTTGGGATCAGAACATTCTCTATTGTAACAGTCAAGGATATTATCGATGCGCTTTTTGATATAGAAATTGAAGGGAAAGTCGTCATCAACAAGGCAACTCGGGAAAAAATGCTCCGTTACATGGAGATGTATTGCATATAGATATGTTATCGGGATTTATCGGGGGTGCTTTTAGCCCTTTTCGCTCTTGCGATGCGGCTTTTAGTTTTCGGTTTCATCACAGAATAGCCGAAGTCCCCGAGAGGACGGCTTTTTAGACCATAATAAGCTCCGTGACAGAAGCAAATCAGCGAGGCATCCTCAAGCCGCAGCTTGCCCTTTTGATCCATAAGGCCCTTGTCGGCATGTACCTTGACGATTTCCGATATAAACATATCATGGGTCTGGTAGGAGACAATATCCAGCACTTTGCATTCAATATTGACCGGACATTCTTCGATCAACGGTGCTTTGACAGCTTCAGCCGGCAGAGGTGTCAACTTTTGGGCATGAAATTTATCGACATCCCTTCCGGATTTCACTCCGCAATAGTCCGCTGCAAAAGCAGTCTTCTCGTCAACAAGATTTATGACAAATCCCCGATTTTTTACAAGAAGTTCATAAGAAAATCGGGATTTGCGAACAGAGATATATGTCAGCGGCGGATCTGTATTGATGATTCCTGTCCAGGCGATGGTTATAATATTGTATTCATCCTGGTTGCCGCCGCAGGAAACCATGACAACAGGAACCGGATTCAACATAGTCCCCGGCTTGAAAACCACTTTTTCTTTGGGGTTGTTGACTGTCTGTTTATTTGTTTTGCCTCCGGCACCTTCATCACCGTTTATATTCTTGCTTATTTGTATGTTCTTATTTATTATTCTACTTTTGTTTCTATTCATTGTTCTGTTCATGGTCCTATCCACATCGTTCTTCATTTCTTCGACCTCCTGTAAAACTGGAAATGGGCAGGCAACCTTTGATGAGGCTCTGATATCCTGCGTCGGAAATTTCATTGATATGCATAAAAAATATATTCTGATGAAGCATCAAAGTATCATCTTGAAATCCCTTTGTCAAGTATACCATATCCTCTGATATCCGTTCACCTTCGAAATGGATTTTATAGGATCTTCTAAAATTGGTCACACAAAATTCATCAAAAATGATAAAATGGTAATCGCATAGTATTGGAGGAGGTGCCTTTTGGATAAAGACGACATCAATATAAAAAACATCGAAAGCAACGATTCCCCTGATGGAGATAAAATGGATCATGAGGAGGACGCCCATGGGAGAAATCCCGCTGAAGTCCTTTCGGATATGATGCACCAGCATCCGAAAGCAAAGTCTCAGATCCTTAGAATATTGCCGATTTTGGCATTAGCGATCGTTATTGGGACAAGCGCATATTTCATTTTTAAAGAACCGGCAAAGCCGGAGCCCGTTAATCCATATCGCGGAGGCGTGGTCATAGGCACATGCGAGAGAGCTGTGGAAATCGTGGCTGAAATGACACTGGAGGAGAAGGTGGGGCAGATGTTCCTTACCCCTTATCGGGGCGATGGAAGCGATTTGGAAGCTCTTACGAAATATCATCTGGGTGGATTCCTCTACACCGGGGAATTCTTCGGGAATACGAATCCCGAAAATGCACCATATGTTTTCAGGGACATGAGGGAAGCTTCACAAATCAGGCCTTTCCAGGCAGTTGCTGAAGAGGGCGGCGCATTCGTGGCTGTTTCCAAATGGCCTGCGTTTAGAAACGAGCCTTTCAAACTTCCGCGGGCTTTGTATGATGAAGGCGGTATCGAAGCGGTCATCACTCAGGAAGACGAGAAGCTCATTATGCTGAAGAATTTAGGCCTGAATATGAATTTTGGCCCAATCACCAATATTGTGACATCTCCCGCGGTCAGTATCTATGAACAAACCCTCGGCCAAGAGGCCGAGATCACAAAAGAGTACATTAGACAGCTGGCACTGTTATATGATGAATGCGGCGTCAGTTCCGTTCTGAAGTACTATACCGGCAGCAACACAGAAGCCTTTATGATGGGTTGCTACATGGGCGCTCCAGCGGTTATGATGGCCAATTCATTGGTTACAGGGCAGGATAGCGTGGATCAAACTATGCCCCTTTCCCTTTCCAGACCATGGCATGATTATCTTCGTGAGGAACTTGGATTTAATGGCGTGATTGTCATCAGCGACATTATGAGTCCTGTTTTTGACGAGTATGCAAGCGGAAAAGCTAAGTCGGTGACGGCCGTAAATGCAGGGAATAATATGATATGGGCAACGGATTACGAAAATGAAATAGCCGCAGTGATAGAGGCAGTCAATAACGGAACGGTTAAAATGGAGGATATAGACGATTCGGCTACGCGGATCATTACCTGGAAAATCAGATATGGGCTTGTGGAGTAGCGGGGCCGGATGTATGTCGATTAAGTATAATGCTTTGTTTGAAATTAGTTCGGGCGAATAAAAATGCGGAGGCGGTCAGTTGTATTTTGACCGCCTCCGCATTTTATATGATCCCATTTAGATATCCTTCAAAAATTCATTGATTTCTTCTTCTGTGGTCGTGAAAGACGTTACAAGCCTAATTGCTGTATTTTCTAATCCGTAAGGGCACCAACGATAGAAAAAAAAATTCTTTTCCAACGACTCGACAAGAGGAGTCGGGAATATCGGGAAGATCTGGTTTGTCGGGGAATCAACGAAGAATTCATATCCCTTTGCCGCGATACCCTCCCTCAGCAAAGAGGCCATATCATTAGTCTTTCTGGCAAGATCAAAGTACAGGTCATTTTTGAACATGGTTTCAAACTGTATGCCCAGAAGCCTGCCCTTAGCGAACATCCCGCCTCTTTGTTTGATCAAGTATCGAAAATCCTTTTTGAGGCCATCATTAACGATGACCAGGGCTTCTCCAAAAAGGAAGCCGTTCTTCGTCCCGCCGATATAGAAAGCATCGCAGAATTCTGCCAAATCCGTCAGCCGGAGATCTTTGTTGGCATCGGATGTAAGAGCGGATGCTAGACGGGCACCGTCCATATAGAGATACATGTCATGCTTATCGAGAGCTTCTCTTAGGGCTTTTAATTCGGCCTTTGAATAAATCGTCCCGATCTCCGTGGAGTTGGATATATAAAGAAGCTTTGGCAAGACCATGTGCTCGTCTTCATGCTCAATGATCGTTTCTTTTATCTGATGTGGTAGAACCTTGCCGTCCTGACTTGGCAGGTGAATGATTTTGTGCCCTGTTGCTTCGATTGCTCCGGTCTCATGAACACAAATATGTCCGCTTTTTGCTGAGACAGCTGCCTCGTGAGGCCGCAGGAACGCCGATATCGCTGTAAGGTTAGTCTGGGTGCCTCCTACCAGAAAATGGACATCAACATCTTCACGCCCGACCTTCTTTTTTATGAGTTTAGCAGCGCTGTAGCAGAACTCGTCTTCCCCATAGCCGTCGGTATGCTCAAAATTGGTTGTTTCAAGGGCTTTAAGAATTTCAGGATGGGCCCCTGCGCTGTAATCGCTTCTAAAGAATATCATATTTGACCTCCGGAAATTTAGTTAAACATTTTTTTGACCTAATAATTATATATCAGCATGGCATTAATTGCTATACCTAATTGACTGCCCGTTTAAAGCCAGCGGCCTCGGGTATAAATATTTATATTTAGTATGGGAGGATATAAAACATATGGATAGCAATATGACTGCTTGGGAATGCACTATTTGCGGAGAAATAATCATGGGGCCTGTCCCGCCGGAATTCTGCCCTGTTTGCGCAGCGGGGAGAGATAAATTCATCCGTGTGGACCTGGCGCCTGTTACTTATGAGAAGAATACTTTGGAAAAATATATCATCGTTGGCGGTGGCCCTGCCGGAACTACGGCGGCAGAGGAAATCAGAAAGCGAAATCATACTTGCACCATCGAGATCGTCTCCCGGGAAAATGTACTGGGCTACAACAGACCGATGTTGACCAAAGGCATCATGGGTTCTCTGGATATGTCCAATTTGTTTATTAAGGATTACTCATGGTATGTTGAGAATAACATCAAATTCAGGCTGAATCAGGAAGTTCTGGATATCGATGTGCCTTCAAAAATTGTGAAACTGGCATCCGGTGAAACACGGGAATATGATAAACTGATCATAACCACAGGCGCCGACTCTTTCCTGCCGCCTTTTAAAGGTGTCGACAAAAAAGGCATCTTCACCATCAGGACATTGATGAACATCAACGATCTGAAGAATTTTATCGCCGCCGGCATAAAAAAGGCTGCCGTCATCGGAGGCGGAGTACTTGGCCTTGAGGCGGCTTCTGAGTTGAACAAAGCCGGCTTGGACGTCACAGTTATCGAAGCGTCTCCGGTTATTATGGGAAAACAGCTCGATGCAGAAGGAGCGGCTGTGTTAAGAGAGGCAATGGATGCTATCAATGTCAAAGCACAGGTAGGGAGCCCGATCGCCGCAATCTTAGGCGAAGATAGTGTATCAGGAGTGGAACTGGAAGATGGAACGGTGGTGCCATGTGAGGTGCTGATCATTTCCACCGGCGTAAGACAAAATGTTGCTCTTGCCCAGAAAGCCGGCGCCCAAATAACCCGTTCCATCGTTGTGAACGAAAAAATGGAAACGGGGGTGCCTGACATATATGCAGCCGGCGATTGTGCGGAATATAACGGCATAAACTATGCCATATGGCCGCAAGCAATCAATATGGCTAAGGTGGCCGCCAGCAATGCAACTGGTGATACAGCGATCTATCAGCCGACTATACCGGCAGTCAGCTTTGAAGGCTTAGGAACTGCGATATTCTCTGTCGGAGAGCATGGCAGCGACCCGAATCTAATTTATGAAACCAAAAAATATGAGGATAAAGAGAAACGAGTCTACAAGAAATTATATTTCCGCGACAGACAATTTTGCGGTGGCATCCTGATTGGAGACACCTCTGGAGTGACAGACCTTTTAGCAGCATACACAGAGAAAAGGCCTATTGAAGAAATGGAAGCAATAGGCTAAAATAAAATAGCGAATGACAAGAGAAATAGGGCTGTCCCAAGATGAGGCCAATCATTTTGGAAGCCCTTATTTTATATTAGGGAAGCGGTGAATAATGAAATTAGAAATAATAGCGACAGCTACATTTGGGCTGGAAGCAGTTGTGAAAAGAGAAATAGAACATCTCGGTTACAGAGTTGTACAATCCGAAGATGCCAAGATAACTTTTACCGGAGATGAAAGAGCCGTCGTAAGAGCCAATCTTTGGCTGAGATCAGCCGACAGAGTCCTGATAAAAATGGCTGAATTCAAAGCGCTGGAGTTCGAAGAGCTTTTTCAGCAAACGAAAGCGATCAACTGGGAAGAATGGATCCCGGCAGATGGAAGGTTCTCGGTTTCGGGGACGTCTGTAAGATCAAAACTACAAAGTGTTCCGGCCTGCCAAAGCATAGTAAAAAAAGCCATAGTGGAGAAACTAAAAGAAGTATATGGTCTGGAGCGATTCGCCGAAACGGGTGCGGACTACCCAATAAAAATCACCATTTTAAAGGACCGGGCCACAATCACGCTGGATACATCGGGAGCGGGCCTCCATAAAAGAGGATATCGGACGAAGGATGTTGCGGCTCCGATAAAAGAGACGTTGGCCGCCGCATTGGTCCAACTCACTTATTGGAAGGAGGGCCGACTCCTGGTAGATCCTTGCTGCGGATCAGGCACTATACCAATCGAAGCAGCTATGATAGGAAGGAATATCGCTCCCGGACTGAATAGGAAATTCACCAGTGAATACTGGGAATCCATTCCTGCCGCTCTCTGGAAGGAAGAAAGGAAGGCTGCCTATGATGCTATCAAGCAGGATGCAAATGTAAGGATATTGGCTTCTGATATCGACTCGAAGGCTATAGAAGCAGCGAAGGAAAACGCTGCCGAAGCAGGTGTGGAGGACTTAATAGAATTCAAGGTCCTGGATATCGCAAATTTAAGGGCCCCGGAAGACGGGGGCATCATAATCACCAATCCTCCATATGGTGAAAGAATAGGCGATAAAAAGGAGCTTGATAAAATTTACAAGAGTCTTTATCTATTTTTCAAAGAAAATCCCACATGGTCACTATTTTTGATAACCACAGATAAGGGCTTTGAAAACGCTGTTATGGGAAGACCCGCTGAGAGGCGCCGCAAACTGTACAACGGTCGTCTTGAGGTTTGCTATTATCAATTTCATGGAGAAAAAGGGACCAGGAATGAAAGGTGACAAGGAACTGCGCAAGAAGGATCTTGAACTATTAGCACCCGTTGGCGGTAAGAACCAATTAAGGGCGGCGGTGGAAAATGGGGCGGATGCTGTTTATCTCGGCGGCCGGATATTCAACGCCCGTATAAAAGCAGACAATTTTTCAGACGAGGAATTGCTATGGGCTTTGGATTATTCCCACATACGCAATGTCAAGGTATATGCAGCCCTAAACACGCTGATCATGGATGACGAACTCATGGAGGCTTATGAGTATGCAAAATTTTTATATGAAGCCGGAGTGGATGCCCTGATCCTTCAGGATGTCGGATTTGCACAGCTGGTGAGACGGGGTATGCCGGACTTGCGGCTGCATCTTTCTACTCAGGGGACAATATACAACTCCAGTGGTGTTAGGATGGCGGAAGAGCTGGGCTTTGAAAGAGTAGTCCTTGCCCGGGAATTGGCTTTAGAGGATATTAAAGAAATCACAAGAGAGTGCCGGGCAGATATTGAGGTGTTTGTTCATGGCGCTCTTTGCATTAGTTATTCAGGACAATGCCAGATGAGCAGGTTTTTAGGGGGCCGAAGCGGCAACAGAGGACTGTGCGCCCAACCTTGTCGGCTTAGCTACAACGGGCAATATCCATTGAGCCCGAAAGACCTTTGCACCATTGATAGCCTAGGGGATCTGGTGGAAGCAGGTGTCAAATCCTTTAAAATAGAAGGTCGGATGAAAACACCGGAGTATGTGGCCGTTGTCACTGGCATTTACCGAAAGTATCTGGACCGATATCTAAAGGACGGGCATTATAAAGTTGATCCGGAGGAAAGGTGGGCGCTGAACCAGGTCTTCAACAGAGGAGGATTCACTGAAGGCTATCTTTTTCAGAATCCCGGGAGCAAGCTGATCACGGAGGAATTGTCCAAGCATCAAGGCGTCTACCTAGGCAAGGTCAAACAACAGCTGAAAAATAATCTGATCGATATCATTGTCGATTCCGGCACCTCGCTAAAATTAGGGGACGGCATTGAAATACGAAGCGATAAGCTGCCCGGCAATGTGGTGACGTATATTGAAGACAGAGGAGCAGGGAATTTACGGATAGGGGATATAAAAGGAACGGTGTCTCCCGGTGACAGGATATTTAAAATTACAGACAAAGAATTAAATAGAACAGCTCGCGGCACCTATGAACCTTTGACGGAGGGCGTGGAAAAATATCGTAAAAAAGTTCCGGTAAATATGATTTTCACAGCTAAAGAAGGCGAGAAGATGATACTGAACGTTTCTGAACTCCAGGACAGATCGGATCCATTCAAACAAGGACCGGTCACAGCCACTGTCGAATCCGACATTAGAGTCGAAAAGGCTGTAAAACGATCGATACAACAAGAAGAGATAAATAAGCAATTAAGCAAGACGGGCTCTGTGCCATATGCAGTTCAGGAGTTGGAGATCAACATCGATAACGGTATCTCCATCCCTGTGTCAGCGATCAATGCGCTGAGGCGAAAAGCGTTGGAGGAGTTGAGCTGTCGTAAGCTTGATCAAAGCAGAAGACTGATCGCACACATTCATGACAAGGCCGCCAAGAAATGGATGAAGGAAGTGCTCGCGGTTTCCATCCACGAACCAAGAAAGGCCAGACATAGGTCCGGAACAAATTATATTCCGATGTATGATTACATGATGTCCTTGCAAAATAATAATGGCCGAATCTCCGAAGAAGAGCAAGCTGTCCGGACTCTACCGTACATTTATAACATCAGCAAGGGCCGGCTTGACCATTTCATCCGCGCGAATTTCAAGGAAATAGTGGAGGCTTGCGAAGAAACGGGCATTTCTATAGGGAATCTCGGGTGGATCAAGGAATTTATTCATGCGGGGGTCCGGATCTATGGAGATTATGGACTAAATATAGTCAACAGGCTGTCTGAAGCGACTTTTGAAGCGCTGGGAGTCCAGGAACCCCTCTGGTCTTTAGAGATCATTGAAGATCGTAGAGGAGGCGACATACCGCTCATGATAACGGAACATATTATTCCTGAAAAAATTCTTGTATGCAGAAACGGAAAGGAGTACCCTGTGATTAGGACCAGTATAGGGGATAAATGTATCATCCTCAGCGGGGATGACCCGATCAGAAAGTTCTGAACCGGTCTAATGATGCATCATACAGCAGATGCGAATAGCAAGATATAAATGACGTAATATAGTATGAAATTGATTCAAGGCATACTGTTTTATGATAAGACAAATGGTTACTTATTTATATTTATGAAGGAGTGAAAGATATGGCTATAAACCTGAAGGGGAGAAGTTTCCTCACGCTGATGGATTTTACACCCGCAGAAATCCGTTACATGCTAGACCTGTCCCATGATTTGAAGGCAAAGAAACGGGCAGGAATTCAAAATGAATTGCTTAAAGGCAAGAACATCGTCCTTCTATTCGAAAAGACGTCCACACGTACAAGGTGTTCATTTGAAGTGGCATGCCATGATGAAGGAGCCCATGTGACATTTTTAGACAGCAGCAGTTCGCAAATGGGGAAAAAGGAGTCTTTGGAAGATACGGCAAAAGTGCTCGGCCGTTTTTTCGATGGTATAGAATACCGTGGATATGATCAAAAAGTGGTGGAGGATCTTGCGCTTCATTCCGGTGTGCCTGTTTGGAACGGCCTGACCGACATCGATCATCCGACTCAGATTCTAGCCGATATTCTAACAATTGAAGAGCACGTGTCAAAGCCCCTGAATAAGGTGAAGGTGGTCTTTTGCGGGGATATCAGAAATAACATGAGCTATGCCTGGATGTATGGATGCGCTAAGATGGGCATGCATTATGTAGCGTATGGACCGAAAGAGCTGGCAGACGAAATAGATAAAGACGTTTTAGATTGCGTAAAACGTGTATGCGAAGAAACCGGGGGCAAGGTAGAAATCTGCGCAACGCCGGATTGCCTCAAAGGAGCGGATGTATTATATACAGACATTTGGGCTTCTATGGGTGAAGAAGACCAGATCCCTGCCAGAGTCAAATTGCTGACGCCGTATAAAGTTACCATGGAAATGGTCAAAGCAACTGAAAATGAGGATGTGATATTTCTCCATTGCCTCCCTTCATTCCATGACTTTGAAACAACTCTGGCCAAAACCCAGAAAGAAATCGGCTATGACATCCGGGAGGTCACCGATGAGGTTTTCAGATCCCGGCATTCCAAAGTATTTGATGAGGCAGAAAACAGGATGCACACCATTAAAGCAGTGATGGTGGCAACCATCGGATAAAAATGTACGGTGGCATATCCAACGGTTAATAGGGATCCGTAATGGACGAAAGGAGGCCGCAATGGTCAAGGGAATCCATAACTATTCCGAGATCGGCAAACTGAACAAAGTACTTTTACACCGGCTGGACAGTGAAATCGAAGGCCTTGTTCCCGACAATTTTGAAAGACTGCTTTTTGACGACATCCCTTACTTAAAGGTGGCTCAGGAAGAGCATGATCGTTTTGCCAATCTTCTGCGTGAAAATGGGGTAGAAGTTATATATTATCTGGAAGAAACAGCGAAAGCCTTATCTGATACAGCCGTCCGGCAGGAGTTTGTCAAACGGTTTGCAGAAGATAGTGAACTGTACTCGGAAGCCGTTAAAGAAACCATCATACATTACCTGATGAACATGCCGGTCGAAGATATGGTCAAGAAAACCATCGCCGGTATCAAGAAAAGTGAAATCGGTAAAATTGAATCAAATTCACTGGCGGATTATATTGCATCGGGATATCCGTACTATACCGACCCAATGCCGAATCTCTACTTTACCAGGGATCCGGGGGCCTGTATCGGAGACGGCATGTCGATACATCATATGAGCACCACTGCAAGAAGAAGGGAAGCCTTGCTGCTTGAGTATATGTTTCGATACAATCGCGATTTCGCACCGGAAGGAACAAAATTGTGGTATGAGTATGACGATGAGTATTGCATAGAAGGCGGGGATATTCTGGTGCTATCCAGAGATGTGGTCGGGATCGGACTTTCACAAAGGACGAACGCTATGGGCATCGAAAGGTTCGCAAAAAAGGTGCTTCATAATTCCGGCTTCAATAAAATACTTGTTTTTGACATACCAAAATCCAGGGCTTTTATGCATCTTGACACCGTATTTACGATGGTCGACCATGATAAATTCACCATCCACCCGGAAATCGAAGGTCCTCTGCAAATCTACGAAGTTACACTGAGCAGAGATGGAAGCCCGCAGTTCTCAAGTATGCAGGACACACTGGTTGAAATTCTGAAAAAGAAACTAAACCTTCCTGCGGTTGAATTAATACGCTGTGGCGGAGAAGATAGAATGGCGGCCCAGCGTGAGCAGTGGAACGATGGTTCGAATACCCTTGCTATTGCGCCCGGTACCGTTATCACCTATGAACGAAATTATGTAACCAACGATCTTCTTGATAAAAAAGGCGTTAAAGTCCTTACGGTGCCGTCTTCAGAACTTTCCAGAGGCCGTGGCGGACCACGATGCATGAGTTGCCCGGTGAATCGGGATGATATTTAGCAAATAGGCTTTTTACAGGAGGTAAAGTTTATGGGAAATTCGAAAAAGGTCGTTATAGCCTTGGGCGGCAATGCACTTCAACCCGAATCGGGACCGGCAACGGCAGAATCACAGCTCAAGGTACTGAGAGAAACCTGCGAACATATTGCCGAAATCAGTGAAATGGGTTATGAAATCGCCATCGTCCATGGCAATGGTCCTCAGGTAGGGCGAATACTGCTTGCATCGGAAACTGCAAAAGATGTCACACCTACGATGCCTTTTGACGTGTGCGGTGCCATGTCCCAAGGGTATATCGGGTACCATATACAGCAAGCGCTTAAATACGCATTGAATAAGAGAAATAAAAATATTCCGGTAGTAACCGTTGCAACACAAATGGTTGTGGAACAGCATGACCCCGCTTTTAAGAATCCCACAAAGCCTATCGGTCCATTTTATTCTGAAGAGGAAGCCAAGAATATGGCCAATGAGAAGGGTTATGTAATGAAGGAAGATGCAGGTAGGGGATGGAGAAGGGTCGTTGCATCACCTCTGCCGAGAAAGATTGTGGAAATCGAGGCGGTCAAGCTTCTTTGGGACTCCACTATCGTCATAACCTGCGGCGGCGGGGGCATCCCTGTCATAGAAAAGCCCGATGGCACACTGGAGGGGATCGCTGCGGTGATCGATAAGGATTTTGCCGCGGAATTGCTTGCTGAGCAGGTGAATGCAGATGTTTTGATGATATTGACAGCTGTTGATAAAGTGGCGATCAATTATGGCAAGCCTGAACAGATGGAACTATCGAAGCTAAATCTCGCCGATGCAGCAAAGTATTGTGAAGAGGGCCATTTTGCGTCGGGGAGCATGCTGCCGAAGGTTCAGGCTGCAATGAAATTTGTCAGGGCGAATCCAAACAAAAAGGCGATCATATCATCCCTTGACAAGGCGATACAAGCATTGGAGGGTAAAACAGGGACGACGATCACTTTCGCCTGATTATTCATTATGAATCTTAGACGATCGTCTTGAATCTATATGTGAGGACCATCGAAGCGCTATGATCCTGATCACGCCGGCAATGGGCACCGCTATCAGCATGCCTATGATGCCGGCGAATTTGCCCATGAAGGTGACTGCGATCAATACGAAAAGGGGGTGAAGACCTGTTTGGGCACCGACCACTTTCGGATAGATGAGATTGCTGTCGATCTGCTGAATGACCATCAGGGCGCCTACTGCGATGATTCCGTGTATGAGTCCTTCTGAGAACGTGCCGACGATGAATGCTGGAATCATGCCGATGATGGGCCCGAAGTAAGGGATCACGTTGCATATGCCAGCAAAACAGCCAATAAATACACCGAAGTCCAAACCTATGATCGAGAGCGCTATAGAAGAAATCACGCCGACGATAACGGCGTCCAGACAAGCCGCTCTTAGAAACTGTGATATGACCTCGTTGGCATCCTTTAGCAAACCGGTAACAGTGAGTTTTACACTGCTTGGCAATGTTAAATAGATAAACCTTTGCAAAAGTTCGAGGAACATTTTTTTGTCGTACAACAGATATATTGCCACGATGATCCCTAAAACCAGATTAACAACGCCCCCGCCCAGATTGACGATAAAATTGACGATATCTGTCGTGTGGAAATTTTCTGCAAACCAGTTCAGACCCCCTTGAACCAGATTCTGCAATTTTTCGCTCAAAAGTCCTTCTGGCAAATTATTAGCCCATGCCTGGATCACCTTTTCATAGGATTTGGCATATTCGATAATACTGTCGATAGCTGCAGCGATGCCATCCACCATCAGATTTCCAATAATCATAAATGCCAGTCCATAGACTAGAGCGCTGGCTATGGCAATAATAAGGGCCATCGTTATGATGATGCTGATCAGTCTGCGGGTTCTAACCAGACGCTCTATTCTTGCCACTCTTTTTGGCGTCCTGAATGAGATTCGGGCGATGATCTGCTTGTCGATAATGTCCACAAGGGGGGATAATATGTAAGCTATCACAATCCCGATCCAGAGCGGCGACAAAGCCGACATGACATTTCCAAAGGCTCCCCAGAATGAAGTCCATATCCCTCCGAAATTCTTGATAATGAAATATAAAGCGTAAAGAATTGCAGCGTTGCCTGCAATGAAAAGACTGAATTTCAAATATTTATGTTCATTGATAATATCCTTTAGAGAATTCATTGTTATTTTCCGTTTCCGCCGGATCAAGGACTCCGGCATATATGTAAATAGTTGTTACATTCCGAATTATATTATATAAATATCCAAATAGCAATTCAATTACATTGTCGCAGACTCCTATCGGCAGTTGCAGGCCACTATGGGCATTGGATATGTTTAATGGATAAAAAACCGGGGCGTTTATAACGCCCCGGCGGATTGGAATTCGATTTATCGTGTTCTACAGATAGTCTTGCTTATGCCTCAAGAGCCTTAAGACCTGCTTCTCTTTGAGCCTCTCTGTCAGCGATCACTTTCGCATATTCTTCATCAGTCATCTTTTCCATTGTGATCCCTGTGAAACCATAGAATATCGAAACAAGAGGGTTGATCCAGTTCAGGAAAGCATATATCCCGTAACCACCACCGGCTCCGAATGGAGGAACGCCCAGGAAGGTCGTCATAGTGGCCCCGCAAGTATTCCAAGGAACAAGGTTGGAAGTCATTGTTCCGGAGTCTTCAAGTACCCGGGAAAGATTTTTGTGTCTAAGGTGCATGTCTTCATACGCTTCTTTGTACATTCTACCCGGAAGGATAATGGCCAGGTATTGGTCAGCAGCGATAATGTTCATGAAAATGCAGCTGAATACAGTAACGGTTACAAGAGAACCGGTGCCTTTCACGAATCTCAGCAGCGCTTTAGCTATGCTGGAAAGCATACCGGATGCATCCATGACGCCACCGAAGCACATCGCACAAATAATGAGGTTGATGGTCCACATCATGGAGTCCATACCGCCTCTGCTCAGCAATTCGACAAGCTCAGGAACTTCGGAGGTCGATTCATAACCATAATGAAGGATGCCAAACCAGTCTCTCATTGGAACACCCTGGAAGATACTGCCGCAAAGACAACCCAGCAATACGCCCCCGATAAGACCAGGGATTGCAGGAAGCTTGAGAGCCACTATCAGGATAACGACAAGAGGCGGGATCAGCATGGCAGGATTGATGCTGAATTCATCCAGCATTCCCTGCTGAATCGTTTGGATCGAAGCAATATCAACGTCCATCCCGGAATGACCCATTCCAAGGATCCCATAGAGGATCAACGCGATGATCAGAGAAGGGGTAACGGTTTTTGTCATATGCCTTATGTGGTCAAAAAGATTGGAACCTGCTATGGCAGGCGCCAGGTTTGTAGTATCAGAGAGCGGCGACATCTTATCACCGAAATATGCTCCAGATACGATTGCTCCTGCTGTCATGAACTCATTCATACCAAGCCCCATGCCCACACCGATCAAGGCGATGCCGATAGTGCCGGCAGTCGTCCAGGATGAACCGGTTGACAAGGAAACGATACAGCAAATCAAGCAGGTTGCAAATAGGAAAATACTTGGTTTTAAAATCATAAGTCCGTAATAAATCATTGCAGGCACCACGCCAGCTGCTATCCATGATCCAATCAACAATCCGACGACCATCAGGATCAGCATGGCTTGCATGGACCTGTTAATGGAAGCCAATATACCAGCTTCCAGAAAAGCCCACTTGTAGCCGTTCAGTACGGCAACGATAGCTGCAACTGCTGCAGAACAGATCAGTGGTATATGCAATTCACCATAATCTGTGAAGAAAATAGAGTAGCAAAGCATGCCTATGGTAAATAAGAACACCAGCAGTACTTGCCACATTGGGATTTTCCTACCCATAACTTTTCCTCCTTAAAATAAAATTGAGAACAAATAATTACTGTGACGATAACTTGATTCAGAAAATTGTAACTTTGTCACTTTGTCACAAAAACATTATAGCATGGTAGTAAGATATGTCAATTAAAACAGGCTCACAAGGTGTGAGGGATTGGTGCGTTGATCCGCAATAAACGTTCAAAATCAGGCGTTTTAAGAGTGTTGCTAAGCGTAGGCTCCGGTTTTAGGGTCAGGAAGCCTATAGCAAAGAAGTTGTCTTTAAAGCACAAATTCCGTCGGATTCGAAGAAGGATGGCAATAGGTGTTATTTTCGAGTTCTGGAGACGACGGCGAATAAAAAAACGCGGAAAATAATCAGCGATTCCCTGGGAGAATATAAAAATGTAAATCATTATGGCGTCTTGACTGTGTTGGTTATTTGCTTTATATAAAGGAAGGAAAAATTACCAGACAGGCTCAAAAAAGCCGAATAAAAAAACATAAAAAAACTGCTAAAAAGTCGTTGACAAAGACCCTGGATGATAGTAATATATATCTTGCCGTCACGGAGAACCGGAGCGGCGGAGGGCTTGAAAAAGTCTTCCAGAACCTTGAAAACTTCATAGTGTAGAAATTTAGTCAAGGAGACCTTAGCAGGTTTCCAAAGAAAAGACTAAAGTACAATCAATCGCAAGATTGGTAAGATTTTGTCACGAGAGATCGTGACAGGGTCACACGTACAATTTCTTTAAAAAAACAATAATTCTTAGCGATAAGAAAAAAAGCGAAGCGCAAAAGCGGTTCACATGAGTTAAGAAACTCAAACTTGATTTAGGGGATCGGAAACGATCTTTTAGATACCATTTATTAAGAGTTTGATCCTGGCTCAGGATGAACGCTGGCGGCGTGCCTAACACATGCAA
>CALBZG010000078.1 GCA_937889655.1 uncultured Clostridia bacterium | reverse complement strand
GAAAAATCTGAAACAACATGATTGAATAGAGAGAAGAGGACTGTGTAAATGTTTGATAAGGCAACCATGAAACTGAATATCGATCCACTCATTATATCAGCGTTAAAAGAGGACATCCCCAGTGAGGATCTATCGACAAATTGTGTTATGCCGCATCATAAGCAGGGCGAGGTGGACTTGATCTGCAAGGGAGATGGGATCATTTGCGGCCTTCAGGTTTTTGCCAGGGTTTTCGAACTGTTGGATGAGAAAGTTGAAACAGAATTCTATTTCGCTGACGGTGATAAAGTTGAAAAGGGACGGTGCATAGGCAAAGTGAGAGGCGATATTAGAATTCTGCTTTCCGGAGAGCGGACTGCCCTTAATTATCTTCAGAGGATGAGCGGCATTGCCACATATACACATTCTGTCGTAGATTTGCTGCGCAACAGCAGGACAAGATTGTTGGATACAAGAAAAACGACACCAAACAACAGGATATTTGAAAAGTATTCTGTTCTGGTGGGAGGCGGCAATAACCACAGATTCAATTTATCAGATGGCGTAATGCTGAAAGACAATCATATTGGGGCTGCCGGCGGTGTCAAGGAAGCGATTTATATGGCTAAATCGTATGCGCCTTTTGTGCGCAAGATCGAAGTGGAGGTAGAAAACCTTGAGATGGTGAAGCAGGCGCTTGAAGCGGGAGCCGATATCATCATGCTGGACAATATGACCTGTGAAGAAATCAAGGAGGCAATGGAAGTTATCAAAGGCTCAGCGCTGGTCGAAGTATCCGGCAACATCACCCGTGAGAATATTGAACGTTTAGCAAATCTGGGAGTCGATTTCATTTCCAGCGGGGCTATTACTCATTCAGCGCCGATCATGGATATTTCAATGAAAAACTTGCACGCCATTTAGAATTGAGAGGTTTCATTAGTATGAACGGAGAGAAAAGACGAAAAGATATCATAGAGATCCTTGAAAAAAACTCTTCTCCGGTTTCCGGCGAGAAACTGGCGGATATTTTTGATGTGAGCAGACAGGTGATCGTTCAGGATATCGCTTTGCTTAGAGCCGGCGAGTATGACATCATATCTACCAACCGGGGATATATGATCCATAAAAAAACCGGGCTGCGGAGGATTTTTAAGCTGCACCATAGCGATGAGCAGATCGGTGAAGAATTGAACATGATCGTCGATCACGGAGGGAGAGTGCTGGACGTCTTTGTTTATCACAAAGTTTACGGACTGATAAAAGCGGACTTGTCAATAAAATCAAGGCTTGATGTTGAGCACTACTTGAATGAAATCAGTACAGGGAAATCATTCCCTTTGAAAAACGTGACTTCGGGGTATCACTACCACACGATAACCGCCGATGATGAAAAAATTCTTGATGTAATCCAGGAGAAATTGAGGGAAGCAGGATTCCTGGCGGAATTGAGAGGCCATGAACCGGTAGACTTCTGGAACAATAATTAATATTTAAAACCAGGCGCTGTTTAATATTTTAACAGCGCTTTTTATTTTCTGCTCATCCATGGCAGCATACCCCAGCAATACCTGAGGCTCTGCTTCATACGGATCTTCATGGATGTAGTATTTTGAAACTCCGTAGACCCTGACTCCCGAAGCGATCGCGGATTCAACCAGTTGTTTTTCCGACATTCCATTTTTCACTTTCAGCAGCAGATGCAAGCCCGCATCGGCGCCGATGATCTCAATCGGGCTCCCCGTTCCTGCAATTTCGTTTTCCAGAAATTCTCTTTTTTTCTTGTAAACATTTCTCATTTTGTTTAAGTGTCTTTCAAAATATCCTTCCTGAATGAACCGGCACAGCACTTTTTGGTCAATAGTCGGCACCGGACAGATAATAAAAGGCAGTTTTCGCATAAATATTTTCATAAGCTTCTCGGGAAGGACCATATAACTGACGCGGATAGCCGGGGAAAGGGATTTGGAAAAAGCCCCCATATATATGACTTTTTCGTTTGTATCGAGTCCTTGAAGTGCGGGAATAGGCTTCCCGCTGTATTTGAACTCCGAGTCATAATCGTCTTCCACGATGAAGCGCTCGTGACTGTCATTAGCCCAATTCAGTATTTGGATCCGCCGGTTGATCGGCATGATCCGCCCGGAAGGAAACTGATGGGCAGGGGTGATGCATATGATATTGGCGCCGCTTTTTTCGATTTCCTCCAGAATCATTCCTTCGCGATCGATGGCGATTGCCTTATAACTGCTCCGATTGCTATTAAAAAGAAGATTCAACTTCTCATAACCTGGATTTTCTATGCCGTAGACATTTTCTTTGTCAAAAAGCTGGATCAAAATTTGAAATAAATACTCAGATCCGGAGCTGATCACTATTTGATCCGCCCCGCAGTCCACCCCTCTGGATTGACGGAGATAATCCGCGATGGAAGTTCTTAAATGGACATTCCCTCTAAGATCGCCGGATTCGATAAGTTCGCTGTCATATTCATCAATGACCTCCTTAAACAATTTCCGCCATATCGAGAAAGGAAACGTAGCCTGATCCACGCAATTATAGGAAAAATCATACTTGATGCTTTCATTTAAAGCATCGATCCTCTCTGAGATGATCGTTTTGCCGGCTTCTATTTGAACGATGTTGTCAAGTTTGTTGATGTAAAAACCCTTTCTTTCGATAGGGACCACGTAACCTTCCTCGATCAATTGATCATATGCAGCGCGAATCGTATTTTGGCTGATTCTCAAATAAGAGGAAAGCTTTCGTTTAGAGGGGAGTTTTGTACCGCTTTCAATTTTCCCGGTCTGTATTTCCCTTTTCAAATAGTCATACAGTTGAAGATATATTGGACTGCCGTTTTCTGTATTTATTGCAAAGGTGATCATTTCCATTGTCGTCTCCCATTCAAAACTGATACCATTAAAATAGCCAATATTGATACTTTAAACCATATCAGTATCGAAATATAATGATAGCATACCGCAGCGGAAAGTCAACTTAATAAAAAGGAGAATCTGAAATGAACAATCGTTATGAATTGAATAAAAATCTTGCGCAAATGCTCAAGGGCGGCGTGATCATGGATGTCACTACCTCTGAACAGGCAAAAATAGCTGAAGAAGCGGGGGCTTGCGCTGTAATGGCTTTAGAAAGAATTCCAGCTGATATCCGAGCGGCGGGCGGCGTTTCGAGAATGAGCGATCCCAAAATGATAAAAAGCATACAAAATGCGGTGTCCATTCCGGTAATGGCTAAAGTACGTATAGGTCATTTCGTGGAAGCTCAAATCCTGGAAGCTATCGATATCGATTATATAGATGAAAGCGAAGTGCTTTCTCCGGCAGATGACAAGTATCATATCGACAAAACCAAATTCGAGGTACCCTTTGTTTGCGGCGCTAAGGATCTGGGGGAAGCATTAAGAAGGATCAACGAGGGTGCAGCCATGATCAGAACCAAAGGGGAGCCTGGCACGGGCGATATCATACAGGCGGTAAGGCATATACGGATGATGAACCGTCAGATGAGAATCATACAGAGTTTAAGGGAAGATGAACTATATTATGAAGCAAAGGAACTTCAGGTCCCTTATGAGTTGGTCAAATATGTTCATGAAAACGGCAAACTGCCCGTTGTAAATTTTGCGGCAGGGGGAGTCGCCACTCCAGCCGACGCCGCTCTGATGATGCAGCTTGGAGCTGAAGGGGTTTTTGTAGGCTCTGGAATCTTCAAATCCGGAAACCCTGTAAAGCGCGCACAGGCCATCGTCAAGGCAGTCACCAATTATAATGATGCGGAAATGATCGCAGCGCTCTCAGAAGACCTTGGGGAAGCGATGGTAGGGATCAATGAAAGTGAAATAGATATCCTTATGGCTCAAAGAGGGATATAAAGACTAATATGAATTCAGATATGAAGATTAATGAAAAGAGGTAAAAAATGGCGAAGAGGGTAGGAGTGCTGGCTTTACAAGGCGCGTTCGCGGAACATATCCAAGCCCTGGAGAAGTTAGGCGCAGACTGTTTTGAAATAAGAAAGAAGGAAGACCTCCATGCAGGACAGATCGATGGGCTGGTTCTTCCCGGAGGCGAAAGCACCGTCATCGGAAAGCTTCTTAGAGAGCTTGGGATGTTTGATGAAATAAGAGAGCTCATAAAAAACGGTCTTCCGGTTTTTGGCACTTGTGCGGGACTGATCCTGTTGGCTAAAAATATTTCAAACAGCACCAATAGGCATTTTGGAACTATGGATATAACCGCAACGCGA
Source organism: uncultured Clostridia bacterium (assembly GCA_937889655.1). GTDB lineage: Bacteria > Bacillota > Clostridia > Peptostreptococcales > Anaerovoracaceae > CALBZG01. The sequence goes on along the minus strand of CALBZG010000078.1, from coordinate 276 downwards.
AACGCGTATGGCCGGCAACTAGGGAGCTTCAAAACGAAAAGCAAATTCGCAGGTGTTGGTGATGTGGATATGACCTTCATCCGAGCGCCTTTGATTGAAAAAGCGGGTGAGAACGTTGAAGTTCTGGCAAAAGTTGATGATCAAATCGTTGCGGCAAGACAAGGGAACATGCTTGCGATATCATTTCATCCCGAACTGACAGAGGATTTGAGTGTACACCGATACTTTTTGGGGTATATAAGCGATTAGAGAATAGTTTGATCCAACCTATTTTCG
>CALBZG010000077.1 GCA_937889655.1 uncultured Clostridia bacterium | reverse complement strand
GAGCGTCCGGCTCATAACCGGCAGGTCCGGGGTTCAAGTCCCTGATGGCCCACCAATACGCCCAGATAGCTCAGTAGGTAGAGCAGTAGACTGAAAATCTACGTGTCCTTGGTTCAATTCCGAGTCTGGGCACCACTAATCACTTGTAAAATGGCCGTTCGCAGAGCTTGGCTCCGAATGGTTATTTTATTTTTTGGTGAAATATTGAAAAAGACCGGTGCCGCGACAGTAAAGGAATAATGACTTTACCAAAACCCCAATAGTTGCTGTATAAGCAGCGAAACACATGCCACTGAAAACCAGCAGCATAAACCAAGAAATATCGGTTTCCTGCCATTAGTGATCAGCTTATGAATATCCGTGTTCAAACCTATACCGGCCATCGCCATTACGATACCAAATTTACCTATCAAAACAAGCGTATGTGACAGAAAATCCTGAAAGACTAACAGTGTGTTCAGGACAGTAGCAGCGATAAAAGCAAGTACAAACCATGGGAATACATCTGTAAATTTGAAATTCACGTCAGCATCTGAATTTCTTTTTTGTTTCATCATATAAAACGCCAGCGTCAGGGTGATAGGTACGATCATTAATGTTCTGGTTAGCTTGACGATCGTTGCGAAGGCGAGGGCAGTGTTATCCCCGGAGACGTTGCTCCAGGCAGTACCGGCTGCTACGACTGAAGATGTGTCATTGATGGCGGTTCCTGCCCACATGCCAAATCCAATGTCGCTCATACCTAAGGCATGACCCAAGGCAGGGAAAATAAATACCGCAGCGATATTGAAAAGAAAAATCGTGGATACAGCCTGTGAAATATCTTTGTCACTTGCCTGTATTACCGGTGCGGTTGCCGCTATAGCCGAACCTCCGCAAATTGAAGTCCCCACACCTATCAGTACAGTCATTTTCCCCTCAAGTCCAAGTAACTTTCCAATTACAAATGCGGTAATAAAGGACGCGGAAAGAGTAAACAGAATAATGAACAATGATTGCTTGCCGATCCTTAAAACATTCATAAGATCCATTTCAAATCCCAGAAGTATAATAGAATATTGCAGCAATTTTTTGGAGGCGTATCTTACGCCACAATCAAAACGGGATCGCTGCTGATTCAACAAAAACACGGGGTATAATTTGGTTATCAACATCCCAAGGAGGATCCCAAATACCGGACTGCCGATAAGCGGGAAGGATTTACCCAGCAACCAGGCGGGGATGGCGATGCTTAGACAAAGAAGTATTCCAGGTATATTCTTCATAGTAATTATTTCCTCTTTCTGTTGGATTCTATTCTGAAGCTTGTCCTGAAACTATTCTAACACGGGCAGATACATTTAAATAATATTATGTTATTATGAATATAATAGATAATAGCCTATACATTTGGAAAAGGAGCAGAAAAATGACGATCAGGCATTTTAAAATTTTTATTGCTGTAGCAGATGCCGGAAGCATGACGGCTGCAGCTGAAATCCTTTTTATTTCTCAGCCCACCGTTAGCCAGGCCGTTGCGGAGTTGGAAGCTCATTACGGCACCAGATTGTTCGATAGGCTGTCAAAACGCCTTTATATCACAGAAACAGGTAGAAAACTCTTAAGTTATGCAAGGCATATGATCTCACTGCTCGACGACATGGAGCAGACGGTCAAGAACTCTGAAGAGGCCGGGACATTAAGAATCGGCGCAAGCATCACCGTCGGTACGGCTCTACTGCCTGGGCTTGTAAACGAATTTACAAGGCTGCTTCCGTCTATGCAGATAAAAGCCGCCATCGATAATACCAAAGAGATCGAGGCCATGATCCTAAAAAATGAAGTCGATTTTGCCTTGGTTGAAGGCATTATTCATTCTCGAGATATCGTAGCGAAGGCTTTCATGGATGACGAACTGGTACTTGTGTGCGGCAGTCAGCATCCATTATATAAAGCAGGAGTCGTATCTGTCTCGGATCTGGGTGAATATGGCTTTATCGTCCGTGAACAAGGAAGCGGCACGAGAGAATTATTTGAAAGAGCCGCAGCTGCGAATCTTTTAAACTGGCGATGCATATGGGAGTGCAGCGATTCCGGATGCTTGAAAAGCGCTGCTTTGAATGGGATAGGATTAGCGGTCATTTCTAAGAAGCTGGTCGAACCAGAGATCAGAAATAGAGCGCTTGCTGTTGTGAAAGTTGAGAATTTTGATTTAAAACGTAAATTCAGCATTATCCATCATAAGAATAAATATCTGGCGAGCTCAATGAAAGCGTTCTTCGATCTTTGTTATTCGTATTCCAGCAAGGGCATATAAGGTAAAAGCCTTAAAATAGTCATCAAAGAACGGAATAAAAGTCACAAAAGATAAATAAATGACTAAAATAACTAAAATAATAAGATAAAAACGTTGACAAACATATTTTTACGGCGTACTATGGTGTCAATAGCAATGTGAAAATAATGGTAGAGTTATGAGAAAAATCATGGGAAAACCCGATAATATCATACTGGAGATTGAGAATATCTCAAAAAAATGCATGGTGATCGAAAAAGAATTGCCTGAATTTTTATGCCCGTTTTTTTCATATATGCATGAATTCATGCAGCCCAAAACAAGATTGGCATATCTAAGGGAAATCAAGGGTTATCTCAAATATTTGACATGCTCCCGAAAAATTGGCGCGTCAGACACCTCTGGGATCACTGAAACCTATTTTAAAAAGGTTGAGGCCGAAGATATCAATGAATATCTTGACCATTGCGGCAAAGAGGGCAAGGGGAGCATCGGACACTCGGCCATTATGAGAAAGCGCGCCGCACTGTCGACTTTCTTCAGGTATATGTATTCCAATGGCCTTATCAACAATGATATTGCCGCCGGAATCAAGCATAT
>CALBZG010000076.1 GCA_937889655.1 uncultured Clostridia bacterium | reverse complement strand
AAATTAATCGATCGAGGTGTGAGGAACATTAAGAATTTGGGAATAGCAACGAAAAAAAAATCAAAGGGCGAGCGCCCCGGGGACTTTATGCTGGTGCTGGCCACGATGTGTCTGGTCATATTCGGAGTGATCATGGTTTTCAGTGCCAGTTATTATAGCGCTCTCAGTGATTATGGCGATCCCTACTATTTTTTGAAGCGTGAAGTCGTTTACGCAGGGATCGGGGTAGTAATCATGCTGACCGTAGCGTCTATTGATTATCATTGGTATAAAAAATTGTCCTGGGGATTGCTTGGTACCAGCGTAATACTTCTTATGCTGGTTTTTACACCGTTAGGTGTTACCAGAAACAGCGCGACCAGATGGATCGGCATTGGAAATTTGACGCTCATGCCGGGAGAAGTGGCCAAGATATGCGCGATACTGTTTGTGGCATTTTATATAAGCAGCGATCCATCAAGAGCGCGGTCTTTTAAAACCGGGGTACTACCGCTTTTGGGGATCGGCTCGGTATATTTCGGCCTTATCTATATGCAGCCCAATCTATCCACCGCAATCACGATCTTTATGATCATAGTCACTATGCTATTTACGGCGGGAGCAAAGATATGGCACTTGTTTGCCGTAGCAGGAGCCGGAATACTTGCCGGGATTTTTGCGATATTCGTTGATCCGGATGGAGGGTACCGACTTGCGAGAGTAACCAGCTTTCTGGACCCCTTCGCAGATCCTCTCGGTGGAGGCTATCAAGTTGTCCAATCCTTGTATGCATTGGGATCAGGCGGTCTTTTCGGAGTGGGATTAGGCAAGAGCATCCAGAAAAATTTGTATCTTCCTGAAGCTCACAATGACTTTATTTTGGCTATCATAGGTGAAGAATTTGGGTTCATTGGGATCATGCTGCTGCTCTGCGGATACATTTTTCTTATTTGGCGGGGTACTCACATTGCTATGAACGCGGGGGACCTTTACGGTACCCTCATTGCTTCCGGAGTCACAATGATGCTGGGGATCCAGGTTCTGCTCAATGTAGCCACAGTAACTTCCAGCATGCCGCCTACAGGCATAACGCTGCCTTTCATCAGCTATGGAGGCAATGCAATATGGATGTTTATGGCCGCAATGGGGCTTCTGATCAGCGTGTCGCGATATTCACGAAAATAAGCAGGGCTAAGAAAAAATGCAAACGGAGATCTTGTTATGAAAGTAATAATGACATGCGGCGGCACGGGGGGACATATATATCCGGCCATTGCGATTGCAGATAAAATAAGGGAAATGCATCAGGATGCCGAAATCCTTTTTGTCGGGACGGGAAGGCCTCTTGAAAAAAAACTCATCCCAGCGGCAGGATACAGGCTGGTTTTTATTACAGCCAGCGGATTCAACCGAAAGAATTTCGTCAAGAACTTCCGGACCCTCATTGACGTTCTGAAGGGCAGCAGGGAAGCCTCTTCGATTATCAGGGATTTCAAGCCTGATGTGGTTATAGGCACGGGAGGGTATGTTTGCGGCCCGGTAATTTTTGAAGCCCATAAAGCAGGGATCAAAACCTATCTCCACGAGCAGAATGCAGCTCCGGGATTGACCAACAAGCTGCTGGAATCTCTCGTGGAAAAAGTATTTCTAGGTTTTCCGGAAGCCGCAGCAATGTTTAAAAATAAGAAGAAGCTCGTCGTAACAGGCAATCCTGTTCGTAAGGCTTTCGGCCTGCAAACTAAAGCCGGGGCAAGAGAAAAGCTCAACATAAAACCGGAAGAATATATGATCCTGGCCTTCGGGGGTAGCCAGGGCGCAGGTATGATCAATAAGGTCATGCTGGAGGCTCTGCCGCAATTAGCAGACAAAGAGAACACTGTGGTTTTTTTTGCCACCGGAGACAAGTATTATGAGGCTGTGATGGCAGACCTTCGGGACACCGGTTTGAAGGAAAAGCACAATCTGAATATGATGAAGTATATTAACAATATGGATATATATCTGGCCGCGGCCGATATCGCCATATGCAGATCCGGCGCGTTGACTGTGGCAGAGCTGGCAGTTACGGGCACGCCGGCAATCTTCATACCCTCACCAAATGTTACGGGCAACCATCAATACTTTAACGCAAAAGCCGCTGTCGATCAGGGGGGCGCGGTGGTTATCGAGGAGAAGGAACTGTCTGCTGAAAAACTCCTGATGATTTTAAATGATTTACGAGACGAACCTGGGCGGCTTGAGGAAATGGCCCTTAACATTAAGAAGCTGGGATGTTCTGACGCAAGCGAGACCATTTACGAAAACCTTGAATTGCCTGAGGTGTAGGCGATGGCTCAGAAGAAAGAGAAAAAAAACAGAAAAAGAAAAAAGAAACGTTACTTTTTGGCTTTTCTTGTGGTAATAGCTGCTGCTGTGCTACTGTACTTCTTTTTTAGTTCAAGCCTTTTCGATGTCAAAGCCATAGAAGTGACGGGGAATGATCATCATACCGCCGGGGCGATTATTGATATGGCCGGCGCCGAACTGGGCGTGCCGATTTTTAAAATTGATAAAGAGGATATGAAAGCATCGCTGAAGGAAGATCCTTATATCAAAGAAATCAAAATAGGGCGCAAGCTTCCTTCAACCCTTACCATCGAGGTAATAGAGCGTAAAGAGGAGGCGGCCGTTGCCTATGGAAATTCTTTTATCCTTATCGATCCGGAGTGCATCATTCTTCGAAGAGTGGATGAACAGCCCGAGGTACCGCTGCTTGTCGGCTTGACTATCCTGAATATGCAGCCTGGAGAGACCTTTAAAGCGGAGCAGGTGAATGTTCTGGAAAACACCATGGCCATGCTGAAGGCGATGGACAGCAACGGATTGTATTTTAAAAAAATAGACATTTCCGACGTCATAGTCAAAGCTTATATATATGACAATCTGGTATGCCAGGGTAAACCGGAAAACATCCTCGAAGCCATGAATAATGGAAACCTTGAGGCTGTTTTAGTAGATCTGATGGAAGAGAACATTAAACGCGGGACGATCAATTTGGGGGGCAACGGATACTGCTCATTCAGTCCTGAGATAATATAAAAAACACTAAAAACGGTATATATTTTGCAGTTTGAGTGTGCTATAATACCACATATATATAATTTCCCAGGGAAATTTGCAGGAGGGTCTATTTGATGTTACAATTCGAAATTAATCAACATAATGCTGCAAGGATCATGGTGATCGGCGTTGGCGGCGGCGGTTGCAATGCAGTAAATAGGATGATTGAAACAGGAATCAGGGGTGTTCAGCTGGTTGCTATAAATACGGACAAGCAGGCGCTCAGCGGCTCGCAGGCTGAGCACAAGATTCAAATCGGCGATAAGCTCACTCGAGGCTTGGGCGCAGGAGCCAATCCGGAAATCGGACAGAAGGCCGCAGAGGAGAGCATTGAGGAAATCGTAAAAATCATGGAAAACCTGGATATGGTTTTCATTACTGCAGGAATGGGTGGCGGAACCGGAACAGGTGCGGCTCCCATCATAGCAAAAGCAGCTAAAGAACTCGGTATACTGACGGTCGGAGTGGTCACAAAGCCTTTTACCTTTGAAGGCAGAAAAAGAATGAACCATGCCGATTTGGGCATTAAATTCCTCAAGAAGTATGTGGATTCGTTGGTTATTGTGCCAAACGATAAGCTTTTACAGATCGCAGAAAAAAACACCACGATGCTGGAGGCCTTTGGCATGGCAGACGAAGTGCTGAAGCAAGGGGTCAGAGGCATATCTGATATCATCGCTGAGGCCGGTATAATCAACCAGGACTTTGCCGATGTGGATACCGTCATGAGAGACCGCGGCGTTGCCCATATGGGCGTCGGAAGAGGCAAGGGGGAAGGACGTGTCGGACAGGCTGTCGTATCAGCGATAGAAAGTCCGTTGCTGGAGACCTCCATAAACGGAGCCAAGGCAATACTGCTCAACGTTTTGGGAGGATATGACCTTGGAATGGTCGAAGTCAATGAAATAGCCGATCAGGTACAGAGAGCTGCAGATGATGACGCTATCGTAATCTTCGGCGCATCTGTCAAGGAAGAACTGCAAGATGAGATCATCGTCACCGTTATTGCAACTGGTTTTGATGAAAGACCTTCAGACGCTCTTAACCGGCTTGTTTCAGAAACGGAAGAAGAACCCGAGACGGAAAAAGCAAACTCAAAAGTGCCTGGGCAGATCGACAATCCTTATGATACTGTAGGCACATTTCCGACTGCAAAGCCCATCTTTGATATACCGGTATTCTTAAAAGGTGGTAAAGACGGCAAAGGCATTTAAACTTATGACTTTAAAAGAGCCGGTTTTATACCGGCTCTTTATATATTGGAGAAAGAAATCCGGAAATCCATGAATCTCATCACTTCACAAGACAATAACATATATAAACTGGGAAAACAGCTCGCAGCCAAAAAGCATAGAGACAAGTTGGGGCTTTACCTTATAGAGGGCGAAAATCTACTTAAGGAAGCGATCATCAATGCCGCCGAAATAGAATTTCTCATCGCAAGGAGCGACTACGACAGGGAAAAACTGTTCGAGTTTATGAAGCCCGGCCATAGACCGGGCATAAAAACGTATTTTCTGGAAGAAAAACTGTTCAATAACCTGGCCCAGACGGAACATAGCCAAGGCATTCTGGCTGCGGTCAAAAAACCACCACAGGGAGAGGTGCTTCCAGGAGCCAATTATGTGGTTTTAGACAGATTGCAGGATCCCGGCAATATAGGGGCCATCATCCGAACGGCCGATGCAGCCGGTTATGGAGGAGTTGTTATCATCAAGGGGACCGGTGATGTTTTTGCTCCCAAAGTCGTAAGAGCTGCCGCGGGATCCATATTCAGACTTCCTTTGATCATGGTCGATTCCGCTTCCCGGTGTGCAGAGCTTTTAAAACGTGCAAACAAGAAAATGGTTGCCACCGTTATGGACACAGAGCATTATTATTACGATGAAAATCTCTCTGAGAACGTAGCGATCCTTATCGGGAACGAGGGGAACGGCCTGAATCATGAATTGATCGAGTCAAGTGATGTTAAAATTAAAATACCAATGAACGGAAAAATAGATTCCCTTAATGCGTCGGTTGCCGCCGGCATATTGATGTATGAGGCTATGAGGAGATAATACATGAAAGAGCAATTAAAGAACATTTTGGATGAAGCCGTTGCCCAGCTGGAAAAAGCGGTTTCCATCGCTGACACTGAAGATGTGCGTGTAAAAATACTGGGCAAAAAAAGTCAGCTGACTGAGATACTGAGATCGATGGGGAAACTTTCCCATGAAGAGAAAAAAGAACTTGGACAAGAGGCCAATGCAGTCAGGAGCCAAATAGAAGCCATGGTTGAGGCTAAGTTCGCAGAAGTGAAGGCCAAAGCCAGACAAGAAAGATTTAAACTTGAAAAAATTGATGTAACAGAGCCGGGCACATCGTATAACCTGGGCACCAAGCATTTGATCACTATTACGATCGAGGAGATTTCAAGAATATTCATGTCCATGGGCTTTTCGATAGCGGAAGGGCCTGAGGTTGAAACGGTTTTCAACAATTTTGATGCTTTGAATGCAGGACCGAATCATCCGTCAAGAGACTTGACAGACACATTCTACATCACGGAGGATACCCTGCTGAGAACACAGACCTCTCCGGTCCAAGTGAGGACTCTTTTAAAGCAAAATCCGCCGATCAAGGTCATCTCTCCTGGGAGATGCTTCAGATGCGATACGCCTGATGCTACCCACTCTCCGATGTTTCACCAGATAGAAGGGCTATTAGTGGATGAAGGGGTTGCAATGACAGATCTTAAGGGATGCCTTGACGTGATGGCTAAGCAGCTTTTCGGATCCGGGACGAAAACAAAATTCAGGCCTCATCATTTCCCTTTCACAGAACCGTCTGCTGAAATGGATGTGAGCTGCTTCAAGTGCGGCGGCAAGGGATGCAGGGTCTGCAAGGGCTCCGGATGGATCGAAATATTAGGCTGCGGCATGGTGCATCCTAACGTCTTAGCTGTAGGCGGAGTGGATACGGAAAAATATACGGGATTCGCTTTCGGTATGGGTGTTGAAAGAATAGCAATGCTCAGATATGGGGTTGATGATATTCGTTTGTTCTATGAAAACGATATGCGTTTCATCAACCAATTCAAATAGGAGGTGCCCGGATATGTTAGTACCAATCACATGGATTAAAGATTATACAGATATAAACGTTTCAACAGAAGAATTTTGCGAAAAAATGATCATGTCCGGTTCCAATCTCGAAACCTGCGAAACAGTAGGGGATGGAATCGAGGGGATCGTGATCGGAATAATAGATAAGATCGAGAAGCATCCGGCCGCGGATAAACTTTTCGTTTGCCAGATCAACGTCGGAAAAGAGCAACTGGTCCAGATCGTCACTGGCGCTGCTAATGTATTTGAAGGGGCTGTCGTTCCTGTAGCCCTTGACGGGTCGAAAATCCCGGGGCCACTCCACGGTCAGCCCAAGCAAGATGGTGGAGTCGTCATCAGGAGAGGGGTCCTTAGAGGCGTGGATTCGGAAGGCATGCTTTGCTCCTGCAGCGAACTGGGATTTGAAGATAAAGTTGTCCCAACCATCCATAAAGACGGGATTTGGATCTTAAACGATATCATTGATAAACCGGTGCCGGGAAGCGACTTTGCCAGCACTATGGATCTGGAGTGCTCCGTGGTGGATTTTGAGATAACATCAAACAGACCGGATTGCCTCTCGATGATCGGTATGGCAAGAGAGGCTGCAGCGACATTTAGCGGAGCATTGAGATATCCAGATACCGACATTCAGGCCAGAGAGGGCAAAAGCAGCGATCATATTGCGGTGGAAGTTCGAAATCCGGAATATTGCAAACGATTTGTAGTCAGGGCAGTGACGAATGTAAAAGTCGGACAATCTCCTTGGTGGCTCCAAAAACGTCTGATGTATGCCGGAATGAGGCCAATCAATAATATCGTTGATATAACCAATTTCGTCATGCTGGAATACGGCCAGCCTATCCATGCTTATGATATCAGAGAGATCCAAGGTTGCAAAATAGTTGTTGATGTTGCAAAATCGGGGGAAACCTTCACCACCCTGGACGGTAGCGAGCGGAAACTCGGAGATAACATCCTGATGATCAACGATCAGCAGAAGGCCATAGGCATCGCAGGGATCATGGGAGGCCTTGAATCAGGTATTGTATCGGACACTACAACCATTATTGTCGAGGCCGCAAACTTTAACGGTGATAACATAAGGGCTAGCTCCAAAAAGCTCGGATTGAGGACTGAAGCCAGCTCCCGCTTCGAAAAGGGGATCGACCCGAATTTATGCGGAGACGCAGCTGCCAGAGTTTGCAGGCTAATTGAAATTCTGGGTGCCGGAACAGTCATGGCAGAAGCGCTGGATGTATATCCAGATGTCGAACTGCCAAAAACTTGCGATGTCAGAGTCAGCAGAATCAACAGCATGTTGGGCATCGATCTCAGCAGGGAGCAAATGATCGACATTTTTGAACGGCTTGAGATGAAAGCCTCCGGCGAGGGCGACGTGATGAAAGTCATCGCTCCTACTGTCCGGCAGGATATGCTTACTGAAGTGGATTATGTTGAAGAAATCGCCAGGATATATGGTTATGACAAACTGCCGGTAACGGTCCCGAAGGGGAACCTCGCGAGTTCAAAAAGCTACGAGAGGACTCTCAGAGATCTTGCCAGAGATACGTTGTGTGCCCTTGGGTGTAATGAAGTGCAAACGTACAGCTTTGTAAGTCCTAAAGGCGTTGACCTTATAGGCATCGGCGAAGATTCATGGGAAAGAAATTTTGTCAGACTTATAAATCCGCTGGGTGAAGAGAACTCTGTCATGAGAACCATTCTTACACCTAATATGATGGAAGTTATAGCCAGAAACTATACCAGAAACATTGAAAACGTGCGTGCATTTGAAATCGGCAACACTTTCCTCGCCAGCGAAATAAATGAAGACGGTCTGCCGGATGAACAGGACTCCCTTGTTATAGGCTTTTATGGAAAGGATGAATCTTTCTTTACCTTGAAAGGCGTCATTGCGGAATTCATGAAAAAGCTGGGCATATGCGACCTTGTTTTTGCTACCGAGAGCGAGTATGGGGTATATCACCCCGGCCGCTGTGCAAGGATCGCTTCCGGAGATGTGGAACTTGGGATTATGGGTGAGGTACATCCTGATGTTGCAGAAAGGTACGGCATAGGCACACGGATATATAACTGTGAAATCATGTTTGATAAAGTGATCAAGCAGGCAAACATCAATAAAGTCTATACGCCTTTGGCAAAGCATCCGTCGACAGCAAGAGATATAGCACTGCTGGTCAAAGAAGATGAACAGGTAGGTACTCTTGAAGCCATCATCAAGGAAAGCGGCACGGAAATTCTTGAAAAAGTCGTGCTTTTTGATGTATACAGAGGCGCTCAGGTTGAGCCAGGCATGAAGTCCTGCGCCTTCAACCTGGTTTACAGAGCAAAAGACAGAACCCTTACTGATGAGGAAGTCAACGAGATCCATGGCAATGTGCTGGCTGCACTTAAGGAAAAGGCCGGAGCGTTATTGAGAGAGATGTAATTATTGTCTGTCAGGATGGAGAAAGGGCAGTTATGGACAAGAATAAAGTAAATGTAAAAATCTACGGACAGGATTATATAATAGCGGGCGAAAAGTCCAGAGATCACATCATGAAAGTCGCAGATTATGTCAATACAAGAATGTATGAAGTGTCTGCGGCCATGCAGGGCAGTCCTCTGTCATCTCTGGCGGTTCTCTCAGCAGTGAATGTTGCGGATGACTACTTTGATGCTTTAGAGGAAGCCAACCGCCTCAAGATGCTGAATGTTCAGCTGGAAAAGGATGCAGAGCATTACGTGCAGCTTTGGGAGGAATCAAAAAGGACCTTTCTGGAATATAAAAAAGATGCGCAGTTGCTGGTACAGCAAAAAAACGAGATGACGAAAACCATCGAGCAGCAAACAGATGAAATCAGAAAGCTGAAGACTCAATCAGAAGATCTGGAGGCCAAAACAGCCATTGCGACTCAGGAAACCATAGGCGAACTTGAAAGTAAGTGCAGGGAGCTAGAAAACAGTTTCTTTGACATCCAGATGGAAAATATCAGGCTCAAGAGCGAGCTGGACAGGATGAGGAAGGGCGAATAAAGGCATGGACCAAAAAGCCAAGCGTGTCCTCGAATACAATAAAATTATCGAACTCTTAAAAAACCAGGCGGGTTCCGGCATAACCAGGGATAGAATTACAGTGCTGGAGCCCGATACCGATCCGAGAGTCATTAAAGATTTACTGGCAGAAACCACTGAGGCGGTTTCTGTTATTGTGCATAAGGGGCCTTTGCCTCTTGGTAACTTCTATGATATCAAGAACCATCTGGAACTGTCCAACAAGGGCGGAGTCCTGAATATGAAACAGCTTCTGCAGGTGCTGTATAATATCAATGCAGCAAAAAACATAATCTCGTTTTTGAAATCGGATCTGCCGGAAATCCCCATTATCAGAGGCATGTCAGACCTGCTTGCTGCTCCAAAAGATCTTTCTGAAGAAATTGACCGGTGCATCTTGAGCGAAGACGAAATGTCGGATAATGCTTCCAATGAACTGAGAAATATCAGACGAAGCATAGCCAGACAGAACGAGGCCATAAGAGCCAAGATGAACCAGATATTGAGCTCTTCCGACAATAAATCATTTCTTCAGGATGCTATCGTGACCATGAGGCAGGGGCGTTATGTTATACCTGTCAAGCTGGAACACAAGAATCGATTCCCGGGCATAGTCCATGATCAGTCAGCCAGCGGATCCACCTTGTTTATCGAGCCTCAGGTCATTGTCAATCTGAACAACGAGCTCAGAGAGCTGGAACTGGCGGAAAAAGCAGAAATCGAAAGGATCCTTGGAGAGCTTACTGGCCTTGTAGCCTTGCATTATCATGAACTGATGAATAATCAGGAGCTTCTTGTGCAATTGGACTTTATATTTGCAAAAGGCAAGCTTTCCTATTCTATGGACGGAGTGGAGCCACTGATAATGGAGCAGTGCCTTCTGGAATTAATGGGTGCCAGGCACCCTTTGATCGACCCGAAAAAGGTAGTACCCATCAATGTCTCCATAGGACGAGGCTACAAAACCCTAGTTATTACCGGACCGAATACCGGGGGGAAAACAGTAACCTTGAAAACCATTGGCCTATTGGCGATGATGGCGCAGACAGGTCTTCATATACCATGTATCAGCGGAACGAGAGTACCGGTATTCAAAAACATATTTGCCGATATTGGCGATGAACAAAGCATTGAACAGAGTCTATCAACATTTTCTTCCCATATGACCAATATCGTCAATATAGTCAAAAAAAGCGATCATGCGACGTTAGCCCTTCTGGATGAGCTGGGCGCAGGTACTGACCCGACTGAGGGCGCTGCTCTCGCTATCGCGATCCTTAAAAATCTGGACGAGAAAGGTGTCACTACTGTGGCCACCACTCATTACACCGAATTGAAAAAATACGCGATTTCAACGGCGGGAGTTGAGAATGCCTCCATGGAGTTCAATGTCGAAACGCTGAGCCCGACTTATAAACTCTCGATAGGGATACCAGGCAAGTCCAACGCCTTTGAGATATCAAAAAAACTGGGTTTGCCTGTCGATATTATAGATAACGCCAAAGAGCTGCTGGACAGCGACGCACTGCAATTTGAAGAGGTCATATCCGCTATAGAGGAAGACAAGAAATTGGCGGAAGAAATGAAGGATGAGGCATTATTCATCAATCTCTCCATGAAAAAACAGCAGGAAAGCCTCAAAGAGCAGGAAATCAAACTGTCGAAGCAAAAAGAAAAAATCATCGCGGACGCAAAAGAGGAAGCAAGAAGGCTTATCGGGGAAGCAAAAGCCGAATCCCAGGAGATTGCAAAGGAACTGAAAGAACTTGCCAGGATCGACAGCCTCGGTGAAAGGACGAAAAAATTTGACGAAACCAAGAAGAGGATAAAATCTGCGGATTCGAAATACAGAGATCGATTCATCGTGGAAGAAAACGTCAATCCGATGAATCCGAGCGAACTCAGGCTTGGGGACAGGGTGCGGCTTTTATCTCTGAATCAAATCGGTGAGGTCATAGGGCTTCCGGACGATAAGGGAGATGTTTCGGTGCTTGTTGGAATGTTGAAAGTCACATCAAAGTTATCGGACATCATACCAGTAGATCCCGGGCAGAAGAAAAAGCCCAAAACCGGCTACAGCCGGTATGGATCACTATTCAGCAGCAAAGCCAGGACCTGTCCAATCAGCATTAATGTTCAAGGAAAAAATCTGGATGACGCTATCATGGACGTGGATAAATATCTGGACGATGCATATATTGCGGGTCTGAAACAGGTCACCGTGATCCATGGAAGAGGCGAAGGAATATTGCGTAAGGGTCTTCAGGATATTTTCAAGACCCATAAACACGTGGAGTCATTTAAAAAAGGAAGCTACAATGAGGGCGGCGACGGTGTGACAATAGTAAAGATCAAGGAAAAGTAATTGACGATATCATGTAAATATACACTAAACCTTATATATAGAACGGAGAATAGAAAATGATCAATTATAAAGAGGAGATCGCAAAGCTTTTAAACGGGCTGATCGAAGGGATGGAATACGAAGAGATTTTATCCATTATCGAGGTTCCAACAGATGAAAAAATGGGAGACTATGCTTTTCCGTGTTTCAAGTTGGCTAAAATATTGAGAAAGGCTCCTCCTGCCATCGCAGGCGATCTTGCAGATCGTATCCAGGGAAATCCGCTATTTAGAAAAGTGGAAAGTGTGAATGCCTATCTGAATATGTTCATGAGCCGGGAGGAATTCGCTGTTGCGGTGCTTCAGGAAGTGATGCCGGCGCCCGAAAAATACGGACGTTCGGATATTGGACAAAATCGCAAAGTGATCGTCGAGTTCTCCTCTCCTAATATAGCCAAGCCTTTTCATATAGGACATATCAGAAGCACGGTGATCGGCAATGCGATCTATAAGATATATGACTGCCTGGGTTATGATACAGTCAGGATCAATCATCTGGGAGACTACGGAACCCAATTCGGCAAAATGATCGTGGCCTATAGACGCTGGGGGAATAAAGAAGACGTTGTCAATGCGCCTATTGAAACACTGCTTTCATATTATGTTAAGTTCCATGAAGAGGTGGAAAAGGATCCGGAACTGGATATTGAGGCCAGAGCCGCTTTCTCTGCACTTGAGAAAGGCGCTCCGGAGGAAATGGAGCTTTGGCAATGGTTCAGAGAAGAGAGCCTTAAGGAATTCAGCAAGGTCTATAAGCTTTTGAATATAGAATTCGATTCCTATGCAGGAGAAAGCTTCTATTCGGACAAAATGGACCGTTTTGTCAAGGAACTGGACGAAAAGGGTTTGCTCAAGGAGTCCAATGGAGCCCGGATCGTGGACCTTGAGCAATACGGGTTGCCGCCGGCTCTCATAACCAAGAGTGATGGATCCACGCTATATATCACTCGTGATATTGCCGCTGCAGTGTACCGGAAGGAGCACTATGACTTTTATAAAAATCTTTATATCGTAGGCAACCAGCAATTGCTGCATTTCCAGCAGTGGATCAAAATCGTGGAACTCCTTGGATACCAATGGGCCCGAGACTGCATCCACATCCCTTTCGGCCTTGTGTCATTGGAAGACGGAGATGCTCTGTCCACCAGAAAGGGCAAGGTGGTCTTTCTTGAAGACGTTTTGAAAAAGGCCGTGGAAAAGACCAGGGAGATCATCATCGAAAAAAATGTGAACACCGATAATATCGATGAAACTGCAGCTCAGGTGGGCATCGGCGCTGTCATATTCAACGAATTGTCCAACAGCAGGGAAAAGGATTATGTTTTTTCCTGGGACAAGGTGCTGACGTTTGACGGCGAAACAGGGCCTTATGTGCAGTACACTCACGCAAGGGCCTGCAGCATCATGAGAAATGCAGGAACTGAAGCCGTCAAGAAGGCGATGGACATCAGCAATATAAAAGCCGGGCATATTTCCAGCGAAAGCGCTTTCAGACTGGCGAAACTCATCTATGGATACCCGGAAGCCGTTGTTGAAGCCGGGGAAAGATACGAGCCAAGCTTTGTGGCACGTCATATTGTGGACGTAGCCCAGGCCTTCAACAGGCTCTATCATGATGAACATATCCTTGTAGATAACGAAGAAGAGAAAATTTCAAAACTGGCCCTGATCATAGCTGCAAAGACCGTTATTAATAATGGTCTGGGGCTGTTAGGGGTCCATGCACCGGAGAAAATGTAAATGAGATACGAAGGGAATATATACAGACCTCCCAGTGAGGCTTATAGCTTGATCGTCCAGGTGACCATCGGCTGTGCACACAATAAATGCACATTTTGCAACATGTTCAAAGACAAAAATTTCAGGGTTCGAAATATAGATGAAGTGATCGAGGATCTCAAATCAGCCAGAAGCTATTATAGAAACGTAGACAAGATTTTTCTGGCGGATGGAGATGCGTTATGCCTCTCCAACTCCAAGCTTCTTACAATACTAAACACCATAAAGGAACTATTCCCGGAATGCGAGAGGGTTTCGGTCTACGGATCTCCTCAGGACGTTCTCAATAAAACCGACGAGGAACTTAGAGAATTGGCGCAAGCAGGTGTCGGGATCGTCTATATTGGGGCGGAATCAGGGAGTGACAAAGTACTGGAGAAAATTTGCAAAGGCGCCACCAGGGCGGAAATCATCCAAGCTGTAAAAAGGTTGGAGGCTTCGGGTATCAAGGCCTCGGTTACCTTTATATCGGGTCTGGCTGGCTCAGAAGGTTGGAGAGAGCATGCCATCGAGACCGGGACCATGATCAGCGAGATGGAACCTTCCTATGTGGGTTTGCTGACACTGATGCTAGGACCCGGAGCGCCTCTCACAGAGGAAGTGAAAAGCGGCCGATTCAAAATATTGTCAGCGGAAGAAGTCGTGGCGGAAACGCTGCTCATGTTGCAAAATATAAATGTTACAAAGCCTTGTGTTTTCAGAAGCAATCATGCCTCCAACTATATATCCCTAAGGGGAGATCTTCCGAAAGACAAGGAAAAGATGATCAGCCAGCTTCGAGCTGCCATGGATAATACTCAGATGTTAAAAGACGAAAGATTCAGGATGCTATAGAGGGTATGAAAGTATTGCTCACGACACTTAACTCAAAATACGTTCACTCATCGCTGGCATTGAGATGCCTTTATTCTGCTGCGGCTGAAAACCTGCAGGATCATGACATTAAAATGGACATCAAGGAGTTTACCATCAACAACGATGACGATTTTATATTGAACGAACTGATATATTTTGATTATGACGTGATATGCTTTTCAGTTAACATATGGAATGTGGACAGGATCATCAGCTTGACAGAGGTCCTCAAACAGGCGTTGCCTGAGGTGAAGCTTCTGGCAGGCGGGCCGGAAGTCAGCGACGATTCCCTCACGTTTATAAAAGAGAACCGGCAGTTTGACTTTCTAGTGGCGGGTGAAGGCGAATATGCATTTACCGCCCTTTGCAGCCATGGGTTTTCAGGTCAGGGGTTGGCAGGCATTCAGGGACTGATCTACCGGGACCGTGCAGACGGTAAAATATACGTAAATCCACCGGGAGAACTTCTCAAAATGGAATCCTTGCCTTTTCCATACCGATATATGCCTTGGGATAAAGACAAAACATTATACTACGAAAGCAGCAGGGGATGTCCATTCAACTGCAGCTATTGCATGTCATCCATCGAAAAAAGCATCCGGGCGCTTCCACCGGATAGAGTAAAGGAAGATCTGGATCATTTGATCAAGGGCAAGGCAGAGCAGGTCAAATTTATCGACAGGACTTTCAATTGGGATAAAGACAGATGCAGGGAGATATGGCAGCATATCATTGACAACGATAATGGGATAACCAATTGGCATTTTGAAATATGCGGCGAACTTTTAGATCAACCGCTGATTGATCTTTTGAACAGCGCTAGAAAAGGATTATTCCAGATTGAAATCGGAATACAAAGCACTAATCCTAAAACACTGGCGGCGGTCAACCGCAGCATAGATATTGAACTCGTGCTGGAGAACGTTAAAAAAGTCGTCTCCGGCGGCAATACGCATGTTCACGTCGACCTGATCGCCGGATTGCCATTTGAGGGATACAGTTCCTTTAAAGATTCGTTTAACAACGTATTTGCCTTAAAAGCAGATCATATGCAATTAGGATTTCTAAAGCTTCTAAAAGGGACTGCGTTGCGGGAAAATGCTGATAAATACGGTTACATATACAGAAATAGGGCGCCATATCACATCATATGCAATGACTTTCTGAGCGCCAGGGACATTATCAGATTAAAACAGATCGAGAACGTGCTGAACCTTTTTTCGAACCGGGGAGGCTTCGAAAACACAGTGGAATATTTGGCAGGATTAAACGCTACGTCCTTTGATTTTTTTGAAGAAATTGCTTTGTTTTACTATCTGAAGGGCTATCAACAGAAGTCCCATAAAAAGGAAGATTTATACCGGATCCTCAGGCAGTATGCATATTGGAAGGACAGATCCCATGAAGGAGCATTCGATAAAGCTACGGACTTGCTTTATAAGGACATGGAAAACACATTAAATCCTGACGCGATCAAAAAATTCAATAAAAAAGGTTGGAAAATAGAATAGGTGAGCCAATGACTCTGGTTAAAAACATTTCGGCTAGGAATCCTGCAGATTATAATATACGCTTGAAAAAGGACCGGATCGGCAAGTATTTCAGCGAATACCTGAAGGGTTTCGTTTTTGCCGAATTATCCGAAGCATTCATTGAGAAAGGGGAAATCCTCGATTTCATGAAGGGAATCCCTGTGCCTCTTAATAATGCTGACCTTAAGATTTTTGCCGGCGGCTCGGGAGTGGACCCTAAGGAACTGGCAGAAAATATGGCATGGATCATCGGTATAGACCCCCATTTCAAGTATACTGAACAGTATGTTTTATTTCTGGAAAGAGCGTTCAAGGGCAGTGCTGTTGGTTTTCTGCTGGAAAAAGGAATCACCGCCTTGGGCGAAAGGGCTTATAACGAAGCCTGCATCAGCTTTAGAGCCTGCCTTTGCCTGGAGGCCGAAAATCTTGATGCCATGTTCCATTATGCTTGCTGCTGCAGGGAAATGTATCTGGCCAGTGAAAATCGGGAGTACACAGGAGATTTTAAGGCGGAAGCCTTGGATTATTTTGAGCTGGTAACGGAAACCCATCCTAAATATGCCAAGAGTCATTATTTCCTTGGATATATGTATCTTAATCTTGGCCTTTATACAAAAGCCCGCCTTGTTTGGAATAAATTTTTGGAATTGTCGGAAGAACCTGCGGACATCGATGAAATAAAACAGCGTATCAGACAGCTGGAAGATCCCGTTAAAATTGAACAAGCCATCAACCATATCATTTCCGGACGGGATGAACAAGGCATCTCTGTTCTTGAATCCTACATTGACAGCGACTATAAGGACTGGTGGCCGCTGCATTATTATCTGGGGCTGGCTTATGTCAGCGTCGGCCGCCAAGAGGATGCAATCAGATCATTCAAACGAGTTTTGGAAAAGAACGGAAGTCATCTCGACAGCATGAACGAACTTGCCGAATTGTTCAAAGCCTCCGGCGATATGGAGGAAGAGCAGAAGTACAGAAGAAAAATGCAGATAGTTGAACAAAATATTTTGCATTAATCCACTCAAATAGGCACTTTGGTGTTGACAGAGTCATGGATTGTAATGTATAATAACACCTGTCGCTAGAGATAGGGACTGGTATTCCAAGGTAGCTCAATGGTGGAGCACTCGGCTGTTAACCGATAGGCTGTGGGTTCGAGCCCCACCCTTGGAGCCAATTTGCCGAAGTGGCGGAATTGGCAGACGCCCGGGACTTAAAATCCCGTGAGCTTTTAGCTCGTACCGGTTCGACCCCGGTCTTCGGCACCAAGTTCGTTTTGGAGATGACCGGAAAAAATAAACGTCGCGGGGTAGAGCAGTTGGTAGCTCGTCGGGCTCATAACCCGGAGGCCATAGGTTCAAATCCTATCCCCGCAACCAAATCAGTTACCGCTATTGATACAATGTCAATAGCGGTAACTTCT
>CALBZG010000075.1 GCA_937889655.1 uncultured Clostridia bacterium | reverse complement strand
TCCCGGGAGAGCAGCAGTTCGATCCGTTCTATCATGCTCTTTGAATAAAATGCATACAGAGTTTCGATATAACCGTTTTTCCAGGAGGCTGCTCCTTCACCTGATTTTTCTGTCAGCTTCATCATATGGCGGATATAATCCGTATGGATGACCGGCATATCACAAGCTGTGACAAACACAAATTCTGAGGAGGCATATTTCAGCGCAGTAAAAATACCGCCCATCGGCCCCTTATCCGGCAGGATATCTTTATAGACCGGATATTTCAGATGTTCATACTTTCGAACGTCATCTGTAATAAAGATCACTTCCTCAAACACATCTTCAAGAGTCTCTGCTATATGCTCGATCAGCAGTTTGTCGTTGATCATGATCTCGCTTTTATCAAAACCCATCCTTCGGCTCTTGCCGCCGCAAAGGATGGCCGCTGTTCCAAATTTCTTCAAATTGATCACCTCTTAAAATTCAGGTGGAAGCTGCAGCATCTCTTCATAATTGAACACCGGTCCATCGATGCACATATATTTGCTCCCAACCTTGCAATGGCCGCACTTCCCGATACCGCACCTCATATGGGTTTCCAAGGATGTATAAATGTCCGTTCCTTTCATTCCAAGCTTCAGCAAATCCTTAGCCATGGCCTTGATTCGTCTCGGGGAAGCGCAAATAATAGCTGAAGTTTTGCCCCAATCCAGGCCCATACCCGGTAGCAAATCGTTTGCATAACCTACTTGAGCAGCCACTATGTTCGTGGGTTTGCTCAAAGAATAGTGTACACGGACGCCCGGAAAACCGCTCCATGAAATCAAATCTTCCTTATATATAAGATCTTCATACCTCACAGCACTGCCAATGATCTCGACTTTGCCAAAATCCTTTCGGTTTTCAAGTATGCGCAGTATCATCGTTCTAACCGGCGCCAGCCCAACTCCACTGCCCATGATGAGCACATCTCTGCCCAAAAACGCTTCATATGGGAATCCTTTTCCGAAAGGGCCTCTCAGTCCGACTTTGTCTCCGGCTTTCATGGCATGGATTGCGCGGGTCACTTTTCCGGCACTCTTGATGCAAAACTCGAAGCGATCCTTCAGGCTGGGTGAATAAGGTATGGATATAGCAATTTCCCCAACACCGAAAACTGTGATTTCATAAAACTGGCCATCGGATTTTTCATCTTGATGAAAGGATGGATCCTCATATTGCATAATAAAGCGCTTGATATCCTTCGTTTCTTCTTTGACTTCCTGGATGAGTGCCACTTTAGGCAGGTATATGTTTTCGCACTTTTCCGAGTGCATTCTTTGATCCATTATTGGGCCCCCCTTTTCTGGAGCACATCTGTCTCATGAAGATGGTCCGAAGTTCGCTGGTCTGCAAGTTTATTGATAATATCAACCACATGGATGGAAGCAGGACAGACATCGATGCATCTGCCGCAGCCGGAGCATCCTTTATATCCGAATCTGTCCTCGATATACTTGAATTTATCATAGATCCGATAGCGTACTCTGTCTTTTCGGCTTCTCGGATTGTGCTTTCCCGCATTTCTGGTGAATGAATCGCTTTGGCAGGAATCCCAATACCTTACTCTGCATCCGCCACATCCATCTGCAGGACTCTCTAATTCTTCCACGACGTTAAAGCAGGTGCATGTCGGGCAAAGAGTAGTGCATCCCGTACAGGATATGCAGTCCGTTGAAATATCGTCCCAGAGCGGATCCTTAAAACTTTCCTCTAGCACCCGGGGTATATCACCGGTATCCATACTGGTATGAAAGGTATCGAAAGCGGCTTCTTCGATGACGTCCTTCTGAGCGCTGAAGTCCCTCTCTGAAAAAAATATCAGATCCCGGCAAACATCAACAAGCTCCCGCCCCCGATCTGTTGCGGCGTCGATCAGATAATGGTCGCCGCTTGGGGTCAGTAAAAGATCGAAACCACTTTTTAAGAAAGGCCCGGTCCCCATGGAGCTGCAGAAACAATTATCCCCTGCAACAACGCAGTTCACCGCGACAATCGTGGCGGCGCTTCTTTTAGCTTCGTATACATTATCCCGGCAGCCATCAAGATAAAAATGGTCCATATACTCCATCCCGTAAGCATCACAAGCCCGGACGCCAAAATAGATGCAATCCTTCAACGGTTTCTCCGGTGCAAAAACTTCCAAGTTCCCGTCTTTATCTGTCCAGTTGAACAGGATCTCTTTCGCGCTGAAAACATATTCCTTCACCGGGAATGCGAAATTGATATAATCCATGGTAAATGTGCTTTGATCGTAAGGCAGCAGCATGACCTGGCCCGCATCCGTTTGTGGTGTATAGAGCTCAGCAATTTGTGACCATTTTTCAAGCACCTGCTCCAACTTGTTTTTTTCTAACAGATACATCATTTGACTCCTTCCAGGCTAACGGCGCAGACTTTGTATTCCGGGATCTGAACGATCGGATCGTGCTGGTCGCCGATCAGGCGGTTGACCGCGGCTTCCGCAAAATGGAAAGGCATAAATACAACGCCTTCCTTGATGCCTTCTGTAATTTCAACAAATGTTGTTATCTCAGCTATCTCAGAGCGCACTCTTACCCTGCCTCCCTGCCGTAGTCCGAGTTTTTCGGCGTCCGATGTATTGATCTCGATAAAGCCATCCGGGTATTCCCTGTCCAGCGCCCATGCTCTTCTGGTCATAGTGCCTGTATGATAATGATGCATGATCCTGCCGGTAGTCAGGATATAAGGGAATGCTCTGCTTGCCTGCTGCTCGGATCCTTCGTAATCATTGACGCTGAATCTTCCAAGCCCTCTTGTGAACTTGCCTTTATGAAGAAACCGGGTGCCGGGGTGCTCCAAATTGGGACATGGCCATTGAAGGCCCTTCTCTTCAAGTCGTTCGTAGGAGAGGCCCCCATAGCTTGGCACCAGTATTCTTATTTCATCCATGATCTCTGCAGGAGAGGCATATTCCGCTTTGAAACCCAGCGAATTCATGACATCGCATAGAATGACCCAGTCTGCCCTGCTGTTACCTATCGGATCGATAGATTTTCTGATCCTCTGGACCAGTCTTTCGGTATTGGTAAAGGTGCCGTCCTTTTCAAAAGAACTGGCTCCCGGTAAAACGATATCAGCCAATTGGGCCGTTTCTGACAGAAAAATATCCTGGACCACCAGAAAATCAAGATTGTTCAGCGCCTTTTCGACGTGATCGATATTTGAGTCTGAAATCAT
>CALBZG010000074.1 GCA_937889655.1 uncultured Clostridia bacterium | reverse complement strand
AGCTAAAAAGATATTTCCTGCTATTTCACACTTGACTTTTCATAGCTGGTCTCCCTTAGAAAATTCTGCCTGTTTACACAACCATGTCATAAAAAAACCTTCCAGATTAAATCTATTTCAGCATCACCTCAATGCTTCTTCCAACGTGCAGAGATACTGCAATTCTCCATCGCAATAATCGTATATAAAATTATCGATAGTTCCATCCTCTTTTGTGATCGAGGCCTGTATGCAGTTCGAATACTCGATCTTTATGTTGCCTATTGACCCTGTGTATTCGGAATACGCCGACCCCAGTGCCGCATTCACATCTGTAATGGTGATCCGGTCTTCGGCTTTATCGTATATTACTATTCCCTGGGCATTGTTTTTTCTTTCAAAGCAGACGATTTCTGATATCCCATCATCGTCAAGATCGTGCCCTTCAGCCGCACCCCGGAAAATTACAATTTCGGTCTCGCTGCCATCCTTGTTCTCTCTGAACAGTCTGGTAGTAAAACCGTCAGGCATTTCCTTTTTTATTGTCCCATCACCGAGCCAGGCACTGTTATCGTTCCATTCTCTTGGCGAGTCAAGGCCGTTGGCTATCTCGATCAATACGATTTTTCTTTCCGGGCTGTTGTCTGTATAAAAATCAATATAATTATTGGTGCCGTCCCCATTGACATAGAATCGATAGATCCGGCTATATTCAACTGGAGCATTTTCGTCAGCCCAGCTGCCATCGCCACTTAAAAAAACCACTTCCGGATATGCTGCTTTAAGATCAGCCAAAGGATCGCTTATCCTGATGCCTCTCATGGTTTCACCGCTCTTTGTAGAACTCACAAAAATCACTTCTTCATTCTGCTCACCCGGATTTACAAATGTTCGCACTTCGATTGATGGATCTTTATAAACATTCATGGCCGGGAAGGCGCCATCCGCCGGATAGCTGGTAACCTCAGAACTTGCGAAAAGCTCTTTCCCTTGAAATTCCGTGCCGATTTCATAGGTTGCAACTCCGGCTTTTAATGTATATTCACCGGATACAGTGCTTTCAGGCGAGCAGCATCCAGCCGGAAACGTGATGATAAGGGCAGTCATTGCAGCCATGAGGATCATATTCATGAATTTTGGTTTGCTCATCGTTCCTCCTGTTGGGGTCTACTGGTGGGCGTCATCTGCCCATCTGATTCTATTGTTTGATGCACATTTTCTATTATCGATTGTATATCGTCATTATACGTTCTTTGCCTTGACGAATTCAATCGCTTCTTTGCCGGTGATATGCTCAATGTCGATGGCAATTATTAATGCCTGAGCGCACTCGTTCACTTCCTTGAGCTGGTCTTCTTCCGGCTGGTCGCCTGAATATTTTTTTACCATGGCCATGAAGGCTTGCTGTCGCTCCTCACCCTCTACGATCCTCGTCTTCCCAAAAGCGATCACGCTTCGGAAATAGGTCGTGTATTCGCTGCTTACGATGGTATCTTCGTCTGTTACTGAAAAGGATACCTTTGGGTATTTGGTTATGGCGTCTATTTTGTGCCCGGCTTTTGCTGAGTGAAAATAGATTTTTTTATTGAAATAGACGTAGCTTAATGGTACGGAATAGGGGTATTCGTCGTCACCCAGGCATGCCAGAGCGCCGTTTGTGCAGCGGTCCATTACAGCAGCAGTGTTTTCCTCTGATAATAGTTGTTTGCTTCTCCTCATTTCCCTAAACATGGATATTCCTCACTTTCAAAATATTATCCTATCATCCAAAATCAACCGATACAATTATACAATATGCTTGATCCTTATCGGGATTAGATCGAAGTGTATTTCAAACCTATAATCCCCGCCAGAATCAACCCGATAAATGCAATGCGCCAAATGTTGACGGGCTCATTAAATACAATGATACCCAGCATCACTGCTCCCAAAGCGCCGATCCCGGTCCAGACTGCATATGCCGTTCCGATCGGTATCGTCTTGATTGCCAGTGACAATAAATAGAAGCTTACTGCCATACCCCCCAACGTTATCAAAGAAGGGATCAGTTTTGTGAAGCCCTGAGCATATTTCAGGCCTACTGCCCATATGATTTCAAAAATACCCGCAACTGTCAAATAGATCCATGCCATGTTTTCACCTCCGTAAAATAAAATCAAGCCTGAAAGATATCCTCTTGATATCTCCCAGGCTTTTATCCTTCCGTGACACGGCTTGAAAAACCGTGAGTTCTCTCTCGGTCGCGGGCCAGTCAGACTGCGGAACCCTAGAAAACTTAAGTATTTAATTCTTTTTCAAGGCAGTATTCTTTCAGCGCAAATTTAATTATATATATTCTCCCCTGAAAGTCAATGCACAGAAACAATCTCCGCCCAATAAAATGCCGGTTGGAAATAGGGGCAATATTATATGCGTCTATTTTTTACCTTTTGCGGTCATGTGCTTGACGGATATTTTAAATATCCTTGCTTTCTCTCCTGCATTCTTTATATATTCCATGCCGGATTCCATATAGTCACCGGAGAATTTATGGAGAAACGCCACATAGAGGTCCTTCTTTTCAGTTTCTTCTACCTCCGTTATATCACCAAAAGCGATCACGCTCTTATATTTGGTGTTGAAGTCATCCGGAATCAGTTCGACATCTATCACAACACAAAAGCACACTTTATCGCTGAATGCAATATTGTCCAGCTTATGCCCGGTCAATGCCGAGTGGAAATAAATGTCGCCATTCTGATAAATAAAATTGACCGGCACTCCATAAGGATATCCATCCTCGCCGATGGTAGACAATATCCCGTATTCTGCTGTATTCATGATATCGAGCATTTCCTCGTTGGTGAGCATTTTGTCTTTTCTTCTCATTTCTTTGAACATAAAAACCCCTCCGTTTCAAATTTATTTGAATCATGTTTTCATTTATTATATAATTGGCATGGCTGTATGAAAAGGGGCAATATCGTTAATATTAATGGGTACAATTGAGGAGGATCGGCAGTATGCTGGTATTGGACAAGAATTCAGGACATCCCTTGTATATGCAAATCTACTATTATTATCGGGAGCAGATCGCAACCGGAATTATTGAAGGCGGAACGATTCTCCCTCCAATCAGGTCTTTGGCGAACGACCTTCAGGTCAGCAGAAACACCGTAGAAAGCGCCTATCAACAGCTTAGCTCAGAAGGATATGTATCCAGTAAAATGTGCAGCGGTTTTAAGGTTCGTGAAATAGAATCGGATCTCTACCATAAATATATAACAGTATCCCGTGGAGCCGGTAAGGCTCCGCTGGAAATGCCTCATGAACAAGGTGTCGTCAAAGAAAGAAAATATAATTTTCAGTATGGGCGATTAAGCATCACGGATTTTCCGCTCCATACCTGGAGAAAGTTGGTCAATCAGGCTCTAACTTCAGAAAATGTCGACTGTATGGCCGCATATAATGACCGAAAAGGCCTTCAGGATCTTCGTTTGGAGATCATGCGATATCTTTTCGATTCCAGAGGTGTGGTTTGCAGGCCAGATCAGATCATCCTATGCTCAGGCACCCTTTCCTGTTTGAATCTTGTGTCTGAATTGCTGATGAATGAGATTAAGGCAGTTGCAGTTGAAGAGCCCTCTTATGACAGCGCGCGAACGGTTTTCATCAATCATGGTCTTGAAATCGTCCCGTTGAGGCTACAGGAAGATGGCATTGATATGGATGCTCTCGAAGAAACCTCCGCGAGGCTTTTATACCTGACGCCTTCCCACCAGTTCCCATACGGGTGTGTGACCAAAATAAATAAGCGGCTGAATCTTCTCGAATGGGCGGACAATAACGACGCCTATATTATTGAGGATGATTACGACAGCGAACTGCGTTATAACAGCAGGCCCATACCTTCCATGCAGTCCCTGGACAAGAAGGGGCGAGTCATCTACTTAAATACTTTTTCAAAGGCTTTCGCGCCGGGTCTTCGGACAAGCTTTATCGTCTTGCCTCAGACATTGCTTGAAAGGTATCATTCGGTCATGAACAAATATAATTGCGGAGTCCCATGGCTTGAACAGGCAGTATTGTGTGAGTTCATGCGTCAGGGCTATTGGAATAGGCATCTCCGCAAGGTCTGTCTATCCAATAAGAAAAAGCATGATATTCTTGTTGAGACTATAAACGGCCTGATGGGCGAAAAGGTAAAGATTTATGGGAAAAACGGAGGCCTTCATATTTTGCTCGAAGTTAAGAATGGACTTTGTGAAAAAGAATTGATTGAAAAAGCCAGCCACGCTGGTGTCACTGTGTATCCGGTCTCCAACTATTTTTCAAATCCGATGAATTATTCGGATAATATGGTTCTTATCGGCTATAGCGGCCTGTCCGAAGAGGATATCATTGAAGGAATTAAGCTGCTAAACTCAGCCTGGTTCTGATAGCTGAAGACCCCTCATACGTAAGCATATTAACAGCCATACTCAGATTGGGTATGGCTGTTATGGCTTATTTGCTTGTATGGATATTATTAAAGCATCGGCAACCAAGTTTTCAGATTAGAAATCCGGTGTCGTTTTTCCGCCCAGCCTGCAATGCTGCAATTCGAGATAGGACATCTCCGGCAGTGAAGTAAACATCGTCAGTTTTCCAACTATGTAGATAGGTTTTACCCGGAAAATACTGCAAGTCCTTTTGATCTGTTCGAATTTTTCAGGATAGGCCTTCCAAGGTGTGCCGCCGTAATCGCACATGTTAGCAAGGCCATCGTAGGCTTCTTCAAGATATTCCGTTCTGTTATCGAGTCTTTCTACATTTCCATAGACAAGCACGCTGTTATGCTGGCAGTGGCGCATCAGACCCACATCGGGCGAAGGTTCATAAAAACTGATGCAGGCTTTTTGCCCGTCGGATATGAAAGGCAGTTTTTCGCCTTTAGCTTTATGGGAATGAAAATAAAAATCACCCTCATATATGCCGAAATTCAGTACCCGTGAGTCCGGCCAGCCTTCTGATCCAACGTAGCTTAATGTGCCATAACGTATTCTTGTTAGAAACGTCTGCACCTCTTCTTCTGTCATTGCTCTTGAACCGAAATGCGATGTGCGTACCGGATCTGTTATCATGTTCTTATCCCCCTTGATTTGCTTTATTGTTTTCTGCATTTACTCATTTATCACTGCAATAATTATAACGCACCCTGTTTTATTTTAAAACTACAGGGCAAACTAAAAGGCCAAAAAATGTGATTTGACATCCAGAAATAATGCGGATAGAATAACTTGGTATGTCAATGCAAGGATCTGTAGTTGATTTGTCTTATATGAACGGCGGCTGATAAGGAGCAAAATGAGTTTATTAAATGTAGAAAATGTGACCCACGGTTTCGGGAACAGAAGGATATTGGAAAATGCCTCTTTCAAGCTTTTGAAAGGGGAGCATATAGGTCTGATCGGAGCCAACGGCGAAGGGAAAACCACCTTTTTAAATATTATTACGGGGCAATTATCCCCTGATGAAGGTCGCGTCGAGTGGTCGAAGCGGGCTACGGTTGGTTACCTGGATCAGCATTCATCGCTTAAAAAAGGCAGTACCATAAGAGAGGTTCTGCGGGATGCTTTCCGAGGGATGTTCGACCTGGAAAATGAGATGCTTGCGATCTACGAAGCAATGGCTTCCGCTGAAGACGAGATGGACATAGAAGCGATGATGGAGGACGCAGGGGAGATCCAGCACATGCTGGAGCATAGCGGATTCTACACGCTGGATGCCAAAATCGAAGAATTCGCAAACGGACTGGGTCTCGGCAGCATCGGACTGGATACGGATGTATCTGCTTTGAGCGGCGGACAGCGCACCAAGGTGCTTCTGACAAAACTCCTGCTGGAAGACCCCTCGATCTTGATATTGGACGAGCCAACCAATTACCTGGATTATGAACATATAGAATGGTTAAGAAGATACCTGCAGGAATACGAGAACAGTTTTATTCTAGTTTCCCATGATATGGACTTCCTGAATTCTGTCGTCAATGTCATCTATCATGTCAATGATGGAGAGCTTACCCGCTATACCGGCGACTATGAAAAGTTCCTTCAGATGTACTCCGTGAAGAAAAACCAGGAAGTGAAAGCTTATGAAAAGCAGCAGCAGGAAATCGAGCGGATGGAAGATCTGATCGCCAGAAATAAAGCTCGTGTGGCTACCCGAGGCATGGCAAACAGCCGGCAGAAAATGCTGGATAAAATGACCGTGCTTGAAAAGCCCCGCGAGAAACCGAAGGCTTCCTTTGAATTCAGGATGGCCAGAACTCCCAGCCGTTTTATAGTTGAAGGAAAGAATATTGTGATCGGCTACACTGAACCCCTGACGAAGCCGGTGGATTTTACCCTCGAAAGAGGGCAGAAAGTTGCTATCGTCGGAACCAACGGTTTGGGAAAGACGACATTATTAAGAACCATATTGGGCGAGATCCCTCTTATATCCGGAAGTCTGGAGCTTGGGGATTTCCTGGTCCCCGGCTATTATGCCCAGGAAGCTGACAGAGACAGTGCCGATACTGCTCTAGAAAGCCTATGGAAAGAGTTTCCTTCCTATACGAACGGCGAAGTCCGGGCGGTGCTGGCCAAATGCGGGTTGACAAACGAGCACATCACCAGCCAGATGAAGGTGCTGAGCGGAGGAGAAAAT
>CALBZG010000073.1 GCA_937889655.1 uncultured Clostridia bacterium | reverse complement strand
GTTTGGGTCAATTTCTGTCCGGCGATTTCCATCATTTTTCGTCCGGCGTTGACATAGCCTGTGAATCTGCTCGGATAGAATTTATATGTGCCGTTGTCTGCAAGGGCTATAAAACAAGTTCCTTTCTTAATCAAATCTAATGCATAACTATATTCCGGGTCCGTTTGTGACTCCAAGTATTTATCCAGTAGTTGCATGTTTGCCTTCAATTCATTAAGGTTCATAACTGTTCTCATGATTATTTTCTTCCCATGTACGACCTTCTTGCTCTTCATGACATTACCTCCTCATTCTTATCCCTTTTTAAGTAAAAGCGGGCACTTCAGCTTCCATTCGTGCCCGCTTCACTGCTTTAAATTTAACTTTCTCCATACCCTTCCGGGTGTCTTTTGTGCCACCGCCAGGCGTCCTCCACGATCTGCTCCAAGGAGTCGAACCGGGGCGTCCAGCCCAGCATACGCCGCGCTTTTTCCGAGGAAGCCACAAGGACCGCAGGATCTCCTGGACGGCGAGACTTCAGATCGGATGGAATGGAATGACCCGTGACGATCCGGGCAGCCCGGATCACGTCCAGCACGGAATAGCCACTGCCGTTTCCCAGGTTGAAGGTTTCACTGTCGTGCCCGCTGCGCAGATGGTCCAGGGCCAGACAGTGGGCCGAGGCCAAATCGGCCACGTGGATGTAGTCCCGAATACAGGTGCCGTCGGCGGTGGGATAATCGCTTCCGAATACTGAAATCTCTTCGCGCTGCCCCAGCGGGACTTGCAGGATCAGCGGGATCAGGTGAGTCTCCGGCGCATCATCCGCTCCATGGCCCCCTTTGTATCCCCGTAGGTGTTTGCGGGCTCGGTTTCCGCATTCTCCGGGACAGGCACCTGCTGCGGTTCGCCGTAGACTGCCGCCGAAGAAGAAAAAACGATGCGACCCACACCGTGGCGCCTCATGGCGTCCAGCAGGCAAAGCGTGCCATATACATTGTTGTGATAATACTCCCAGGGCTTTTGCATGCTCTCGGCCACCAGAGAGCTGGCTGCGAAATGCATCACAGCCTCGATCCTGGCGCTGTCGAAGGCCCGGTCCAGCGCTCCCGGATCCCGGATGTCGCCCTGCACAAAGCAGACGTCCTTTACCGACGCCCGATGACCGGTCTGCAGGTTGTCTAACACCACGAGCTCCTCGTTGCGCTCCTGCAGACAGCGGACTGCAGGACTTCCGATGTAACCGGCGCCGCCAGTGATCAAGATCGACAATTTATACTCCTTTCGAATGTATCAAAAATTGATTCCACGCCGATTTTCATAATACCCCACATACCATTCCACAAACCGGCTGATGCCTTCGTCCACAGACGTGTCGGGGCGAAAATCCACGGCAGCCATCAGGTCGTCCACATCGGCGTAGGTCATGGGAACGTCGCCGGGCTGCATGGGCAAATACTCTTTCTTTGCCTCTCTGCCGAGCTTGCGTTCCAGCGCATCGATAAAATCCATCAGCTCCACGGGCTTGTTATTGCCAATGTTGTAAAGGCGGTAGGGTGCGCTGCTGGTTCCCGGATCTGCGGCCTGCCGGTCCCAGGCGGAATCGGGGGCCGGAGGGTTGTTCAACAGGCGGAGGATGCCTTCCACGATGTCGTCGATATAGGTGAAATCCCGCTTCATTTGGCCGTTGTTGAACACTTGTATGGGGCGATCCTTCAGGATCGCATCCGTAAAGAGGAACAGCGCCATGTCGGGTCTTCCCCAAGGGCCGTAGACCGTAAAGAACCGAAGGCCGGTGACGGGCAAGGCGTATAGGTGGCTGTAGGTGTGGGCCATCAATTCGTTGGACTTTTTTGTAGCCGCATACAGGCTCACGGGATGATCCACGTTGTGATGCACCGAAAAGGGCATCTGGGCGTTCATGCCGTAAACTGAGCTGGAGGAAGCGAAGACCAGGTGCTCCACGTCATGGTGCCGGCAGGCCTCCAGGATATTCAAAAAGCCTACGACGTTGGACTGGATATAGACATCGGGATTGCTGATGCTATAGCGGACGCCGGCCTGAGCAGCCAGATTGGCCACGATGTGGATCCGGTTATCCTCGAATATCTGTTCCACGGCTTTTTTGTCCTGCAGGTCGGCACAATAAAAGCTGAACTTCGGATACCCCTTAAGGATCGTCAACCGGTCATTCTTCAGATTCACGTCATAATAATCGTTCAGGTTGTCCAGGCCGATCACTCTGCAGCCCTCTTCCAGCAAGCGCCGGGAAAGATGGAAGCCGATAAACCCGGCAGCGCCGGTGACAAGGTAATTCTTGTCCTTGTTCAGTGGTTTGTATTCCGTATTTTTCATTAAAGTCTCCAATAGCTGTAGCCGGCAGCGTCATACTCCTGTTTGTTCAGGATCCCCTTGATATCCATCAGGACTTTTTTGTGGTTCGGCCCGTTCCGGAACAGCCGGTCCAGCGTCTCCCGGGAAAGGTCCATAAACTCCCTGTGCCCGACCGAGATCGGAAGAGCGTCGTGTAGGGAAAGAGTGTAGATCTCGGAGGTCGCCGTA
>CALBZG010000072.1 GCA_937889655.1 uncultured Clostridia bacterium | reverse complement strand
CCCTTGAATGTCTCCTGCATTGGCTTCCCTAATAATTTTCTCCATCACTCCTCCTAATCATTTGTTATATCCCAATTGTCAAATCGTACATAAGTAATACGCCGGCAATTGTCATAATCATGATGATGATCCACCCCAAAATGTTGCCGAACGTACCATTTACATATTTGCCCATAACATTTTTGTTATTAGAGATCAATACGATCATGGCCATTAGAGGAGGCGCTGCTAAACCATTGAGAACGGCGGCGTAATATAAGCCCTTATAAGGATCTATACCGATCCAGCTGATGATCAGGCCAAGCAAAGTGGATGCGGCAATGATGCCATAGAAGCCCGGTGCCTTGCCGAACTTCTTGCTAAGTCCCTGCTTGATCCCAATCATTTCAGCGACCGCATAGGCTGAGGCGCCTGCTAAAATGGGAACAGCCAACAAACCTGTGCCTATGATACCCGCAGCAAACAAAAGATACGCAAGATCACCAGCCAGCGGCCTTAATGCTTCAGCTGCCTGAGAAGCGGTACGAATGTCTGTGATTCCGTTTTCATGCAATGTCGCCGATGTCGTAACAATGATAAAAAACATAATGGCTTGAGAAAACACCATGCCGACTATTGTATCAAACCGCATCTCAAAAATGTCTTTACGCCTGACTTTTGGTTTCCCAATTCCTATATCCCGAATTTTTCTTTCACTTACTTCCTCTTCCGCTTCCTGGGATGCCTGCCAGAAAAATAAATACGGTGATATCGTAGTGCCTAAAATCGCAACAATATTGAGTAGATACCCTCGGGTCAGCTCAATTCCCGGAGATGCAATACTTCTTACGATCATACCCCAATCCGGATTGATTACAAGGGCAGTCAAAACATAGGAAAACAGTGTCAGCCCCAAATATTTTAGAATCCTTGCGTATGTCTTATATGTCACAAATATCTCAAGGGCAACAATAAATATTGTTATGGCGCATTGCCAGAAGATAAAAGGCAAGCCTACAAGCATTTGCGCAGCGTCCGCCATGGCGCGCAAATCAGCAGAGATATTAATGGTATTTGCTGTTACCAAAAGTGCTACAACGAAATACAACACCGGTTTCGGATACTCTTTTCGAATAACACCTACAAGCCCCTTGCCTGTAACAAGGCCGATTCGTGCACACATTTGCTGGATTATATACATAAATGGCAATGTAAAAAAGTCATCCAAAGATGACCATAGCCAAACGCCGCCCCGGTCTGTGAGTAAGTAGCAACACCGGAGGGATCGTCATCAGCTGCGCCTGTAATGAACCCGGGACCTATTTTTTTAAATATGCCTTTTAAATAATCTCGCATATACTGTCTACTCTTTCTTGATTGCTTCCCTTGCCTCCGGGCAAAAATAGGGAGAACAAGAGCCTTAAGGTATCAGAGACGTAATAATGCTGGTTATTCAGTTACTTATACCACCGGTATTGCTATTGCTAACAGAAGCATTTTTCAATCAGCGCTTCCACGATCGGCATGTCTGCAGATGCCCAGTCCAGGTGCATTAATTCGTCCGATTTCAGCCACACAATATTCACGTGTTCCTTCAAATTGATTGCGGGCAAGTCGACCTTGCAAAGATAGGCATGCATCTCAACATGAAAGTCAGGATATGTATATTCTACCGAATAAAAAAAATCCATACTATCCATCTCGATCTCTATATCCATTTCCTCTATCAATTCGCGTCGGAGTGCTTGTTTTTGACTTTCGCCCGGTTCTATTTTCCCGCCGGGGAACTCGTATTTATAGGATATATAATCATATTTGCCCTCGCCTCTTTGGGCGCAGAGGATTTTGCCCTCATTCAATAGTACTGCCGCGACTACTTCTAATCTTTTCAATATTTTTTCTTCCCGCCCTATCCTTTTATAATATTGTCAAATTGTTTACACCACTTCAAGACTGCTTCCGTTAAAACTGCTTCCATCCTTTTTATTCGTAACGATTATTTTTCTTTCAATGGTTTCTTTGAGCTCAGCCACATGAGAAATAATGCCAATAAGCCGATTGCCTTCCGTTAGCTGTACCAACATATTAATGGCTTGTTCAATGGAATCGCTGTCCAGGGAGCCAAATCCTTCGTCGATAAACAGCGTATCGATCTGGACTCCACCGGCATTATTCTGTATGACATCTGAAAGGCCTAATGCGAGCGCCAGGGAAGCTTTAAAGGATTCTCCTCCGGAAAGAGTCTTTACCGTGCGCAGCTTGCTTGTATAGCAATCATATACATCCAATTCAAGCCCCGATTGGGCCCGGAGATCCGCTGGGGTTTCTTTTTTCCGAAGTTGATATCTGCCTCCGGTCATCATAACCAGTCTTTTATTGGCATGAGCAATGATCACTTCAAAATACGCCGCTTGAACATAATGTTCAAACGCTATCTTTTGTCTGCCAGGCAAGTTACCGCCGGCTGTATCAGAAAGTTCCTTCGCCATCAAATATTTCTTTTTGAGATTCTCATAGTTTAATTTACTGTTTGCGAGATTG
The DNA here is from genome assembly GCA_937889655.1 of uncultured Clostridia bacterium. GTDB lineage: Bacteria > Bacillota > Clostridia > Peptostreptococcales > Anaerovoracaceae > CALBZG01. The sequence goes on along the minus strand of CALBZG010000072.1, from coordinate 3,396 downwards.
TCTTTTATCCTCTTGTTATTCATCAATCTTGAATAAATCGATTTATCAAGTTGAGAAAGTCTGTTTTTCTCATTCATGGCGGTGCCTAAAGATAAATCCAGTTCAGAAATATCCTGCCGGGTTTTACCTTCAATCTGTTCTTTAAGCTGGGCGATTTCCGCCTTTACCGTTCCCTTTTCCTCTTTATGCTTTTCTATTTCAGCCCGAAGGATTTCGATAGTCTCTTCAGGCAGTTTTGCTTCAAGATATTCTGTTTCGTTCTTGAATCCGCAATTGGCCAAGGCTGAATGATATTCTCTTTGTCCATTTTCCATTGAGGCCCTAAGCGATGGACGCCTTTTATCCATATCCTCGAGAACAGCACAGGCTTTTTCGTACTCGCTTTTCGCATCGTTAAAAGCCGATTCATATGTCTTCGCTGCTTCCAGGATGCTGTCTCTCCATTTTGTTTTCTCGAGGATTTCTGTTTCTGCCTGTTGCCTATTTTTGTCTCCCAGACTCTTTGCCAGCATTGACATCCTGCCTTGCTTTTCCCTTAAGGCTCCTTTTGCTTCTTCTGATTTCATCTTTTGTTTTTCGATTTCAGAGCCGATCTCGGACTTTTCATTTTCAATAGCATCCAGTCTTTTGATATTTATTCCATACTTTTCAATATGCGTTTTTAATACTTCAATATCCTCTTTTAATTTCGCCGATGTGTTATTCGCTAAAGCCAATTCGTTGGCTACAGATCCTGCCAGTTTATTCACATCGTAGAGTTCCGGATCAAGCTTTCCGCTTCCGACCCTTCCATAATCCTCAAATATCTGTGCGCGAAGAATGGATATTTTATTTTTGCTTATCCCCAGAGCTTCGCTGGCATCCGCCTGTTGCCTTCGAAGTTTTTCGGTTTCCTGTTTGAAGAGATCAAGTACATCTCTTGAGCATGCACTTTCTGAAAGCACGGACTTCTGGGGATGTGATCTCGAGCCGCAAACGGGGCAGGGTTCCCCATCTTTCAGTTGCATCGCCAAAATGCCTGCCTGTTCGCGAAAATAGGTCTTTTCCATTTCGGCATAACCATTTTGGGCAGTCAATACCTGCTTCTCAATACCCAAGTATACCTGCCGCCCTTTTTCACAGTCTTTTTCAGCTTGTATATATGCCGTTATTTTCTTGCCCAGCAAATCCAATCCTTCTATGCAGGTTTTTGTTTTTTCAAGAAGCCCGATATGTTGGACCATCTCTACTCTGGACTGGGATAGCTTTGAAGGCGCATCTGAAAGCCTGCTTTTCTCGCTTTCCAATTCAGCGAGTTGTTTGTTCAGGTTTGCCAAAGCATCGTCCGTTTTTTCCAGCTGTTCTTTCAAACATGCTACGGCAGCCTCCAATCGTTCTGCCTCTTCGAATAAGGGCGTCAATTCAAGCAGCTTTGCGATTTCAATGGCAATTCTCTCTGCTTCCGGCAATCTCTCAAGAGCTTTCTTATGCTCTATCCCCTTAGTCTTCATTGTTTCTTCAAATTTCTGTACATCCGAACGAAGGCGGCTCATATTTTTAGAAAGCTCGTGATATTCCCCCTCGGATTTTCTATAGGGTCCCTCTAAAGGCCCGACAATCCGCAGCGCCTTGGCTGCTACATCAAGTTTTTGCTGCTTCGCATCGATGCCATCATCCTTTCGCGACAGCAGGATCCGCTTCGCTTCTTTATTTTCCAGCATTTCGAAAAGCTCATTGATCTGCAGCGCCAGTTGTTTTCTGCCAGTCATTTCGCTTATTTGAATTTCAAGTTTGCTTGTGCTTTCTTTTATTTCCTTGTTCCTATTTTCATCTTCTATTATAAGTCGGTCCAGCAGGCCCTCAGTCTTTTCAAGATCATGAATGCCAATTTCAGTAAGCTGTGTATTGATCGCGATGTGTTCGGGGTCGTTTCTATGGCATTGAATATCCCCCATTGATTGCATGATGCTTCTCTCGCAAGCATCCAGTTCTCTTTTTGCCTCGGAAAATTTCTCGCTCAGGATTTTTTGAATTTCAACATAAGGAGACGTATTGAATATCTTTCGGAAAATCTCCCCCCTTTGTTTGCTGTCAGCATTAAGTAGCCTCAGAAACTCTCCCTGGGCAAGCATCGCAATATGGCTCCACTGCTTATGGTCAACTCCAATAATATTATTTACGGCATTGTTCACCGCTCCAACTTTTGTGATGATCTTGCCGGAAGGCAAACTGATCCACGCGTCAGCAACCTGTTTTGTATAGCCTCCTCCGTATTTTTTCGGTCTCTCGTATTCCGGATTTCTACGGATCCGGTAGGTGCCCCCCTTGTGAGTAAAAGTAAGATCTACATATGTTTCAGTATCCGCGTCGGTAAAATCGCTCCTGAGAGAGCCCACCGGCCTCGTGCTTCCCGAGACTTCGCCGTATAGGGCAAATGTAATCGCATCAAAAATAGTCGTCTTTCCCGCGCCTGTATCTCCTGTTATGAGGAAAAGCCCGCTGGTTCCAAATCGGTCGAATGGGATCTCTGCAACTTCGCGGTAAGGGCCAAAGCCGCTCATGATTAATTTTACCGGTTTCATAAGTATCCGACACCTCCCATGACTTCCTTGAAAATTTCGTCCATCAGCCTCTTTTGCTCTTCGCTCATCGGTCTATCGTTTTGCACGGCAAAAAATTCTTCAAACAATACAAAGGGGGCTTTCTGCGTTACCTCTTCAACAGTAGCCCCAATATAAACCAGTTCCTTGCCTGTCTTGCTATTTTCGAAACTCAGCCTCATGATATTGGGATAAACCGTACGCAATTTCCCTATGGGGTCGATGTATCCTTCCTCATCAGTCAATACAACCGACAAGTAGTCCTCCCGGTCAGCATCCCTATATGCTTCATATTTGATAAGGTCCTCTAGGTTCCCTTTGATTTCGCGCAAGTCTTTCGGCGCCGTGAGAGGGATCTGGTCCAATAGGATTTTCCCCTTTTCTAGGAGTTCGATCATCGTGACGGATTTCTGATGCTTTGCTTCAGAAAAGGAATATTTCAAAATTGAGCCGGCATACCTGACTGTGTCTCTTCCAATAGACTGAGGCCGATGGATGTGTCCCAATGCGACATAATCAAACTTGTTGAAAATCGAGAAATCCACATTGTCCACCGTCCCAACCGAAATGATTTCTGATTCGGATCGCTCCGGCTCTTTCCCCGCCGCGGTAACGAACTGATGTGCAAGCAGAACATTTCTCTTATCGGTATCAATTTTTGCTTGGTTCAAGATGAATGTAACGGCCTGCTCATATGAATCAATATTCTGCGATTCAAAATAGGGCCTCACCATTGCCGGTTTAACAAAAGGAAGCAGCCAAATACATACTTCACCAAATTCGTCAGATATTGCGTGGCTCGTTATGTCTCCGCTAT
>CALBZG010000071.1 GCA_937889655.1 uncultured Clostridia bacterium | reverse complement strand
TTTATAATTGATAAGCGATAACCTTGAAATACAAAGCAATTCCATGTTATAATTATACGTTAACAACAAAATCGGGAGGGATTGCAATGATCGTTTTGAAGATAATATTCGTTGCCGTTTTATGCATTCCGATTTTCTGCCTGACTGGATATTTGGCAATCAATCTCATAAAGGAAGTATCTCGAAAAACGAAATAGATCGCAGAGGCATAGAATAATGGCAAAAGCGCTTTTTATTACAATAGAAGGCCCTGACGGCTCGGGGAAATCAACACAAATAGCAAGGCTAAAGAAATTTTTAGCTGATAACGGTATGGATGTTGTGATTACCAGAGAACCTGGTGGAACGGCAATCGGAGAAAAAATAAGAAATCTCATATTGGACAGAAATAATGATGAAATGAGCAGCATGGCGGAAGCGTTGCTTTATGCGGCTGCAAGAGCACAGCATGTTGACGAGCTGATCAAACCATCTCTGGAAGCAGGTAAACCTGTGATTTGCGACCGTTTTATTGATTCGAGCATAGCATATCAAGGATACGGCCGTGGCCTGGGAGATGCAGTAAGAGTGATCAACGAATACGCTGTAGCCGGATGCATGCCGGATGTGACATTCTTGCTTTCTATCGACCCCGCAAGAAGTAAAAGCAGGATAAAGAATGCTGATCTTGACCGATTGGAGCTGGAGGAGCTGAATTTCCATGAAGCAGTTTTCAAGGGTTATAGGGAACTTTTAAAAACGAATCCTGAAAGGATTATTGCCATAGATGCGGATCGAGGTATTGACGAAGTCGCCGAGGACATTCAAGGGCATATCCGGAAACTACTGAAATAGATCCGTAAAACGGAGGCGAAAATGCTCTTAGAAGATATAACCGGCAATGAAAATATTGTAGTTAGATTAGGGGAAGCTGCGATATCGGGAAATCTTTTTCATGCGTATATTTTTGAAGGGGATTCCTCGATCGACAAGGTTGGGATGGTAAAGGCCTTTATCAAAGCGATTTTCTGCACAAATAACAAGGGCGAAGGCTGTAGCAGCTGTATTTCATGCAGAAAAATCGATGATGGGAATTACGAAGACATTCATTTTGCTGAAGCGGCCGGAGCCTCTATCAAGGACGAGATCGTCAGCGACATTCTCAGGAATTTGAAAAATAAGCCTGTTGGGGGCAACAGAAATATTGCCATTATTAAAGATGCTGACACCATGACAGTTAAAGCGCAAAACCGTTTACTCAAAACATTGGAAGAGCCGCCTGAAGGCACGGTGATTTTTCTTCTATCAGAGAATTCGGAAAGATTATTGCAGACCGTCCGATCTAGATGTCTTCTGATGAGATTGGAACCCACCGTTTGCGCTGTTGAAGAAGATATAGAAATGCTTGCTCGTGAAATAGCTGCAATGCTTAGAGACAGGAAGACATTTAAAGAAGTCAGAGACGTGCTCTCAGACATTTTGACGGATAAGGAAAATGGAAGAAGAAAGACACTGATATTTCTTGATGTTCTGGAACGGTTTTATAGAGACGCTATGGTGGGGATCGATAGGGACAGCGGTGAATATGACCGACGATATGTGTGTGAAGCCATCGGGCACGTTGAAACTGCAAGGAAAGACATACAGATTAATATCGCGTATTCTTATGCCCTTAAAAATATGATAATCGAAATTGGAGGATAGATAATGGTAAAAGTGGCAGGCGTTAAATTTAAAAATGCCGGCAAGGTATATTACTTCGATCCAAACGGTCTGAGTGTAGAACCGGGTTCAAACGTCATCGTTGAAACCGCAAGAGGTGTCGAGTTCGGGACCGTTTCACAGGGGATCAGAGAAGTGGATGAATCCGAAATTGTTTCACCTTTGAAACCGATCGTTCGCATAGCGGATGAGCATGATATAAAAAAGCACGAATTGAATCTGGAGAAAAAAGAGCAGGCGTTGAGACAGTGCCAGGAAAAGGTGGACAAGCATAAATTGGACATGAAGCTTATCGATGTGGAATACACTTTTGATAACAGCAAGGTTATTTTTTATTTCACTTCCGATGGCCGGGTGGATTTCAGGGAGCTGGTCAAGGATCTTGCTGCGGTATTCAAGATGAGAATAGAACTTAGGCAAATCGGTGTTAGGGACGAAGCAAAAATGCTGGGCGGTATCGGCACGTGCGGAAAAGGTCTCTGTTGCCATACATGGCTTTCGGATTTTCAGCCCGTTTCAATAAAAATGGCAAAAGTGCAGAACCTGTCTCTGAATCCAACTAAAATATCAGGGATTTGCGGCAGGCTCATGTGCTGCCTCAAGTATGAAAATGATGTGTACCTGCAACTAAAAAGAGGTATGCCGGATTCGGGCGAGCGCGTAAAAACCAGGGATGGGATCGTGCAGGTGGTAGATGTCAACATATTTGAAGACACCATCCGTGCCAGACAGATACTCAAAGAAAAGGACGACAGCGGAGAGGGGAAATTGTCTCCGGATATTTACACCTACAAGAAGAACGAAATCCAAAGACTGGGGGGTCATAATAAAAAGGGCAAGGACAAGGATATTTTTGAGGAGATCCCTGAAGAATTGGCCGTTGAACTTAAAGAGATCCTCAAGGATTAGTAATGGAGATGGTATTAAAAGATGAAAGACTGGACAACACGGGATTTGGCGGACTAAAGATCATCCAGAATCCTAAGGAGTTTTGTTATGGCGTCGATGCTGTGATCCTGTCTGATTTCGCAGCAGGAAGGATCCGCTCAGGCGAATCGGCTTCGGGGAAAAATATTAGTAATGTGATGGACCTTGGAACTGGGAACGGTATCATACCCCTTATTTTGAGCCATAAGACGACCATCAAGGAGATTTATGGGCTGGAGGTTCAGGAGTCGGCATATCTACGGGCAAAAAGGAATATAGACATCAATGATTTGTCCGATCGTATAACCATTTTCAAGGGGGATGTTTCGGATTTTATGTCGAAAGAAGGCAGGGAGCTTCAGGGGAATTTCGATATGGTGCTAACAAATCCACCCTATGTAGCAAGAGGTGGTGGAATCGAGAACAACACGGGAGCGAAATTCATAGCACGTCAGGAAACAACTGCCGGAATCGAAGACTTTATATCCACGGCATCAAAGCTGCTTAAGGACAAAGGCGATTTCTTCATGGTGCACAGGCCGTCACGGCTTGCTGACGTTGTAATAGCGATGCATGAAAATTCGATCGAACCGAAGGAAATGCGCTTTGTCAGCCCCAATGCCCATAAAGCCCCCAACATCCTGCTGATACATGGCGTTAAGGGCGGTGGAAGAGAATTAAAAATACTCGACCCGCTTTATATATACGGCCCTGAAGGAGATTATTCCGAAGAGATAAATGTCATATACGAACGCTAAAAAAATATTGAATAGTAAAGCATCGTAGTGGATAATAAAAGTGAAATTACTGAACCGTTATCATCGCAATATGGAGGGTTTTTGCTATGGCGATAGAATTTACTCTGACATTGAAGGATTTAATACTACTGATCATTGGCATCGGAGGGATCGTTCTCATCATATACTTGATCATACTATTTAAGAAGTTGACCGTCACTATTGATAAAGCAAATAAAATTCTGGATGATACCAATGTGGTCACCTCGATCACTGCGTCAAGGGCTACAGAAGTAAATGGAGTTGTGGATGATGTGATAGGAGCTCTGGGCTCAGTAGCCACTTCAGTCAAAGGGAATCAAAGCACCATGGCCGCTGTATCGACACTTATCAACGCTATTGGCTCATTAAGAAAAATACTTAAAAAAAGCTAGAGGGGAAATTGAGTTGGCAAAATATATTGTTAGTAACAGCGGACCTCTAAAAGGAGAAGTTGAAATAAGCGGTTCCAAAAATGCGGTGCTACCGATTATGGCAGCGGCGATTTTGAGTGACGGCAAGTGCGAGATCACAGATGTGCCGGAGCTACGGGATGTGGAAGTCATGTGCAATCTTCTCCGAAGCATTGGTGCCACAGTCACGGAAAATTATCCCGAGAACAAAGTGGAGATCGAAATGCTGGGAAAGATTGAAAATGAAGCGCCATTCGGTCTGGTGAATAAAATGCGGGCCTCAGTTCTGATCATGGGGCCTCTTCTTGCGAAAACAGGGAAGGCTAAAATGCCGCTGCCCGGCGGATGTGCTATCGGAGAACGGCCAATAGACCTACATTTAAAAGGATTTGAAGCACTCGGAGCAGATGTTGTCAGAGGCTATGACTTCGTTGAAGCATCATCGGAAAAATTGAAAGGCTGTACGATATATCTGGACTTTCCCAGCGTAGGCGCGACAGAGAATATTATGATGGCCACTGTACTTGCCGAAGGGACAACTATTGTTGAAAATGTGGCAGAAGAACCGGAGATCGTGGATCTAGCCAACTTCCTCAACAAGATGGGCGCTAAAATCAAGGGGGCCGGAACAGATACTTTAAAAATTGAAGGAGTTGCGAGCCTTCATGGAGCGAAGCATTCGGTGATCCCTGACAGGATCGAAACCGGAACATTTATGATAGCCGCGGCTATAACCAGAGGAAATGTTACGATCAGGAATGTCCTGCCGAATCATGTTAAGCCTCTCATTGCAAAACTGAAAGAATGCGGGGTGGAAGTGGAACTCCCGGAAGATGAGACGATCATTGTTAAAGCCGACGATCTTCCGCTGCATCCGGCGGATATAAAAACATTGCCGTATCCAGGATTCCCAACGGATATGCAGCCTCAATTCATGGCGCTGCTCGCATCGATCAAGGGGGCGTCTGTTGTAGTGGAAACTGTCTTTGAAAATAGATTCATGCATGTCCGGGAACTCAACAGGATGGGTGCGGATATCCAAACAGAAGGCAAGCAAGCCAACGTTAATGGTGGCCGGCCATTAAAAGGCAGCAAGGTGATAGCTACGGATTTGCGCGCGGGAGCCGCGCTGGTCCTTGCAGGTCTAGTTGCAAAAGGCACGACTACCGTCAACGAGGTTTACCATATAGAACGAGGATACTCAAAGTTTACTGAAAAAATGAAAGGTCTCGGGGCGATTATAAAGAAGGTTGAAGATTAGATTTTTTGAGGGAGATTTAGAAATGATCGATGAACATTTTCTGAGACTACTGGCAAAGGACTATCCAAATATTAAAAAAGCATCGGCTGAAATCATCAATCTGAGGGCGATTCTCGCCTTGCCAAAAGGGACAGAATACTTTTTGTCTGATATTCACGGAGAGCACGAAGCCTTCATACACATGTTAAAAAGCGCTTCCGGGGTCATCCGTTCAAAAATCGATGAAGTTTTCAGGTCGGAATTGAGCGAGGAAGAACGGGACAGCCTGGCTGGCCTGGTATATAATGCCGAAGCAGAGATCATCAGGGTAAAGAAAGAAGGCGCTGATTACGATATGTGGTGCCGTCATAACATCTTCCGGCTGATTTTGATCCTCAAATCCGTCTCAACCAAATATACCAGATCCAAGGTGCGCAAGAGGATGCCCAGGGAATTCGGGTATATAATGGATGAACTGCTCCACGCAGATGATGAAGCTAATAGAGCCCATTATTACGGAGAAATCATCAACTCCCTTATCGAGACCGATTCCGCGACGGATTTTATTATTGGTTTGACGGACACCATCAGTCGGCTCGCTGTGGACCAACTGCATATTATCGGTGATATATTCGACAGAGGCGCTCATCCGGATGCGATCATGGACTATCTGATGGAATATCACGATGTTGATTTCCAATGGGGCAA
>CALBZG010000070.1 GCA_937889655.1 uncultured Clostridia bacterium | reverse complement strand
GCTCAAGCCAATGGCCGCATACAAGCTGGTCAGCGCATTGAAAAACGAACTCACCATACCTGTGCATCTGCATACACATGATACCAGCGGCAATGGCGGAGCGTCTATTTTAATGGCATCCATGGCAGGAGCCGATATTGTCGACGCTGCTTTCAGCGGAATGGCAGGCTTGACAAGTCAGCCTTCCTTGAACTCTATCGCAGCTGCGTTAAAAAATACAGATCGTGAGTCAAGCCTTGACGAAGACGGTCTTCAGCTGATATCCAATTATTGGAGTGCGGTAAGACCTGTTTATGAGACTTATGAATCGGATTTGAAATCCGGAACTGCCGAGATCTATAAGTATGAGATCCCTGGAGGACAATATTCTAACTTGAAGCCTCAGGTAGAAAGCCTTGGCTTGGGAGATAAATTTAATGATGTGAAGGAAATGTTCATTGCGGTCAATGAAATGCTGGGAGATATTGTAAAAGTAACTCCTTCGTCAAAAGCCGTGGGAGATATGGCCATATTCATGGTGCAGAATGGTCTGACACCTGAAAACATCTATGAAAAGGCCAAAGATATCGATTTCCCGGATTCAATCGTATCCTATTTCGAGGGTATGATGGGACAGCCGGAAGGAGGCTTCCCAGAACGTCTCCAGCAGCTTGTCCTAAAAGATCGTCAGCCTATTACAGTAAGACCTGGATCATTGCTGCCGGATGAAGATTTTGGACAAATTAAAAAGTATCTGGACGAAAAGTATCATATTGATACAACAAATCAGGATTTGATTAGTTATGCCATGTATCCGAAAGTCTTTGAAGACTATCTGACAAAGATCGAAAAAGAAGGTAGCTTTAAACATATGGGCAGCGATGTATTTTTCCATGGACTGCGAGAAGGTGAAACCTGCGAAGTAAAACTGGAAGAGGGAAAAATCCTGGTCGTAAAGCTGGTTGAAGTCAGAAACATGGATGATGATGGAAACTGTTCCGTTGCATTTGAAATCAACGGAAACCGCAGAGTCGTATCGATCAAAGACAAGGCGGCGAATCTACTGATCAATAAAGAATATACGAAATTTGCGGAAGCCAATGACCCTTCTCAAATCGGAGCGAATCTTTCCGGTGCTATTATTAAAATACACCTCAAAGAGGGAGATCTAGTGACAGAAGGTCAGCCTATCGCCGTTATTGAAGCGATGAAAATGGAAACAAATATTCTTTCATCCATGACAGGTATTGTTGAGGAAATAGTCGTAAAGGAAGGCGCGCAAGTTCTGGCAGGACAGTTGATTGCCAGGATCAAGTAAAGATTCTTCAACTCAAAAGAATAAATCAATTAAATTGTTAATGACAACAAATAGGCTTGGATATCCAAGCCTATTTAATTTGAAAGAATATAGAAAATAGATATTAGATGTTTTGATTAACATCCATGAAACTCGTACTTTAAATTTTAGACAGGGGAGACCCTAAATGGAATTCGCTGCATGAACTCAGTGCTAAAAGTAGTAAGTATAAAATCACAAAAGGGATATGGTGTTCGCGTTCTTTAACTATTCCTAAAATCATAAGGTAAAGTGAAGTCTTAAAGCCTTATGATTCAACGAATTCAAAAATCCCAGTTAATTTAATGAAATCTTGTAAAATAGAATAGCATGAATGCTTAGTTTCTTATACGGTTTTTTAAGAAAACCTCTAAAGAGCAAACAAGTACCACGTCGAAATTTTCGACGTGGTACTTTTATTTTTTTGTCTAAGGAGGATTTTCATGAACAACTGCACACAAACAATTATTCTGGTATCCAGCACACCGGATGATCTTGAGAACAATCTGAACGAAAGACTGATCCCGTTAGGTGACAATGTGAAGGGCATCAGTATCTTCTCCAGCAAGAAGGAATTCATGGCCTGTGTTACATACGAAGCAGAGGACATCAACACAACGATGAACAAGAAGATAGCAGCACTGGAGCCTGGAGCGGATCCGGACGAAGCTGTCTTCGTGTGTGTGATGAATAACTCGGAAAGACAGCTGGCCGATTTTCTGATCAGGAAGATGGCAGCCATGCTGGAAGGGTGGTCCGAAGATGAAGAAATCAAGGACGAAAAACTTAAAGAAACCTATAAAGAGCTATCAGAAAAAGCCAATAAACTGCTTGGTCGATTTAGTGACTAAAATTTTGGAATTTCAACAGGTATCAAGTATCAAAGCAGTTTAAAAAAGTCGCTTAGAAACGATTTTACAGCCTCGGTTTTTCCAGGCATTTCAGCTTTTTCTGTGCATTCGTTTTAGCTATAAAAAAACGATGGGTCCGCCGGTGCCAATGCATAAAATCCGGTCGGCTGCCAATGCCTATCCATCCAGGCGGCGGCCGTCAACCGGTTTTAGCTATCCGGTATATAAATTAGCTTGGTAGGATGCACTGAAGGAGTGTAAAGCCGTTAAAGACGTTGGGGGCAGTGATTCAAACGAGGCTTTGCAGGTGGAGACGAAGCGGAGGACTGAAGGACTCAAAGCGGAAGTTGTTGCTCTCTGTTAATTCAGGGAGCGGACTCTCGAAAAACCTCAAGATCTAAAGCGGTAAGTTTCGTCCTTCCAAAAAGCTGGGCAACGGAAATGCGAAGCTTTCCGGCGGCAGCGTAGGGGGAGAGGGGGAAATCCTTCCCCCTGGTAAAAGCAACTAAGCAGAAAGGAAAAAACCAAAAATGACATTAGGAATCTCTGACATCATTATGCTGTTCGGAATTTTCTGTGCAGCGTGGATCCTGGTCAACGTCCTTTTGGAATTCATCAAAGGGAAAATACTGATCAGATTTCAAAATCAACGAATGGATGCTTTTTATGCAAAGCTTGTAAGGATCATACTACAGGCCGGCAAAGACTACAAGGCTCTGAAAGGCGGTGGAAAAACTGATGATCAAATGTAATATGTGCGGATATGAAACAGAAGATGGACGGAAAATGCATGGCCATTTGATGATGGCTCACCGGGATGAATACAGATCGGAAAACTATAATATCGAAAAATTCACGACCGGCTTTAAGCGCAAAGAGTTTCCGGCCGTAAAAGTGAAGAAAAAACCGGCAAAGGAGCTTCCGCTCATTGAATTAAGGCCAATCAATTTAAGGCTTCTGAATAAAAACAGGCAGATAGAGCTTGATGCCTATAACGAAGGATACCGGTATATAGATCCGGACACGATGATAGCATACACACTGGAAGAAGTGAAAGAGGAAGGATGGTTATAAATGAGCATAATAGGTGAGGCCGTCCAGGCTGAAAATATGGAACAAATGATTGATGATGAAATTTCGGCGGCGGATTTTTCAGAGCCGGAAGCTCCGAAGTCACGGATCAGCGACATGATGCCGGACTTTTCAGTGCTGCTTAGTCCGACAGGACCGGGACCGATCGAAAACTATATGGACCATCCGCTTAATCTTCATGGAAGCTCAGGATCCGCAAGGATGATCAGAGGATTTACCGGCATTGCCGGCAATCTCGATTATGCGATCATCGATATCACACTCGGAGCGATAGAAGTTTACCAGGAAGGAAGAAAGAAAGAGATACCTAAAAATGAATCAATTACTTTCACAGAATAACGGCCATATTTTCATATGCGGACAGACACGCAGCGGAAAAACCTATTTTGCCGGCAAAGCACTTCGGCAGCTGAAAGCTCCGGTATTGTTTTTCAATATCCAGGATGAAAAGCTTCCAGGCTTCATGAAAGTGATGGTGGACAATATAGACTTTACGCAGCTGCTTGAAGTTTTGAAAGCCGGTGAAAAAGTGGATTTGAGATTTCCGCCTGATATGCGGCTTATCATGATCAACAGGATCATTGGATATATCCTGGATCAGCTGATGGTTTCCGGATTTTCTGAAAAGCATCCGGTCTATGTTGCGATGGATGAATGTCACACGCTTGAAGGGAACGGAAAGACAGCTGCAATACAGATAGCGACAAGAGGACTTTCAAGAGGGATCCGTGCGGTGTTCATCACCCAGCGGCCGGCACTGTGCGACAAAACATTATATACCCAGGCAACGGAGCAATATTTGTTCTACCTGTCACCGGCGGAAAATCAGTATATCAAAAATAAGGGTCTTGATTTTTATGAGTGCCAAAGTCTATGGACCAAAAACGGGCAATACAGTTATGTATACTATGATGGGATGAAACTCGAAGGAAGGAGAGCTGCATAATGAAATCTATTAAACTGCCGCACATGGATATGAGAGCTGAACCATACAAAACCATTGAAACGATGGGCAACATTGAATTCTTCTATTCAGCTGATCATAAGCTATGCACCAGGCCGGCGGATGAAACAAAGGACTACAGGACAAAGGAGCTGCACAGCTCCGTCATTGAAAAACTGAATTTAGCCAGGACAATTTATCGATATCCTTCAAAAGCCTTTATTGATGCGCTTATCAAGATGCAGAAAGAAAGAAGTATTGAGCGAGCTGTCAAATATGTGGAGTATCGTTTATTAGGTTCTGCCGGCTATCTTGATGTGTTCGGCCATGATGCGGAGATAGAGGACGAGCAGCTGAGACACCATAGGGAATGCCAGGAGCTGAGAGAGGAAATCAAGCAGATGCATGAAGAATCTTTACAAACACAGCAGCTGTTAATCAATATCGCTATGGCTCTGAATGAGCAGATGAAGCAAAGGAGTTATAAATAATGAATTATGATGAAATGCCGAGCCGTGGGAAAATAACAAGCTACGGAGAAAAAACAAATAACCATTCATGTTGCGGTGGAAGATGCTATATACATTACGATGAAAACAGATGGTATAGGGTGGAGTGTGAAAATTGCGGTGATATTATTAAGTTTAAGGCAAACAGCTTAGATCAGGCCATAGAAATATATAATGATATGCTCTGTTCAATTTGATAGTATTTACGAACAAAAAAGAACATTGGCCAATTTTTGACCATTTAGATCGGAAGAGCGTCGTGTAGGGAAAGAGTGTAGATCTCG
>CALBZG010000069.1 GCA_937889655.1 uncultured Clostridia bacterium | reverse complement strand
GAAGTTTCTGAAAGAGGGCGCGAATGTATTTTATCGTATCTCAACCATAAGTTTGGACTTGAGAGGACCGCTCGGATAATTGCATTTGAAAACATTTCAAAAGAACAGTCTGTGGCAGTTGTCGGACGTGCCATGGGAATGACGGCAATTCATGTAGACCGTGTCACCAGGCTTATCAATGACGAATCCAATCCTGATGCAATGTATAGCATACTCGAACAGGTTGACATCGAGCCGCTCCTAAAGGCATTGTATTGGTCAGACAAAGAGACCAAAATACTTCTTGATATGGCAAATCGGATCAAGGAAGTCATACCGCTCTGTTTTGAAGATCCGTCAGGTATAGCCATCACACCCGGCCCGGTTTCTGAGACAGTACCCGTCAGGAGATTCTCCGGACAGAGAATATTAACGCAATATGAACGATATCATCTCGAAGAGCTCGGCATTCCTATGGTCGATTTTCATGGTTCGAAGGAACTTTCTGTGTTGGAAGAGACTTTGTCTGCAATTAAAACAAACGGTAAGGACACTGTTGATCTTGACCGCATACCTTTAGACGACCCCAAAGCATTTGAACTGATACTAAGCGGGAATACGAACGGAGTTATTCCTGTTGATGAAGCATTCAATGCTATGGAAGATATAGTCAAAAGGATGAAGCCTGACAAGTTTGAAGACCTCATGCCGCTTTATGTGCTTTGCAGACCGAGCTCGCTTAAAAGCGGACTTACAGACAAATATCTTCTCAATAAACACAACAAGAGGCCCGCAGATAATATCCATAAATCAGTGACAGACGCTACACAAGAGACATACGGTGTTTTTCTCTACCACGAACAAATGGTGCAAAGCATTTCCGCCATCACGGGATGCTCGATCGAAGAGGCAAATAGGATCAGAAAAAGAATGCCAAAACATCAATATAGTATAAAAATAGATGAAGACAGAGAAAAGTTTATTTCAGATTCAAGCAGGAATGGCATTCCTTCAGAAGATGCCGCAGATCTGTTCGGGACCTTTACAACGCATGTGGGATTCACTTCACCCAAAGCTCACTGTGCAGGATTTGCGCTGTCGATCTACAGAAGCGCATGGTTAAAGGCCAACTACCCGGATGAATTTTTGGCAGCATATCATTCAAGAAGCATATTTAATAGGGGGCTTATCAGTACATTTTGAAAATTTTCTATACTTCATATTACATATTACCTGAATGAAAGGACCTTATTATGCGAGTATGCATCCACAGAGGAAGCAAAGAGATCGGCGGAAGCTGTATTGAGATCGAAAGCCTCGGACAAAGGCTGCTTTTGGATATTGGTTTGCCGCTGAATGCAAAAGAGGAAAGCAGTACATACCTTCCGCAGATAAGCGGTTTGGATGGCGCTGACTCATCTTTGCTTGGCATTCTGATCTCTCATCCGCACATTGACCATTTCGGCTTGTTGAAGCATGTCTCATCAAATGTAAAAATCGGCATAGGTCCGGCAGCAAGGAGGATACTTGAAGCCGCTGCCACATTTTTACATGACCAAAAACCCATTTCACAAAATGGCTGGGAATTAAGATCAAACGAGTGCATCGAAATTGGGCCATTTTCAGTGACACCTTACCTCGTGGATCATTCAGCGTACGATTCTTATGCATTCAATATCAAGAGCGGCGGCAAGAGCCTTTTTTATAGCGGTGATTTCCGCGCTCATGGGAGAAAAGCTGCCTTATTCAAACAAATAGTCTCAAAACCACCCCGAAATATTGATGTTCTTCTGATGGAAGGGTCGTCGTTCGGACGCATCTCCGAGTCACAGCAATATTCTACTGAGAGTGAAGTTGAAGACAAGTTGACTGAGGTTTTGTCAAAAACGACCGGCCTTGGAATGGTCCATACATCCGGACAGAACATTGACAGGGTCGTATCTGTTTTCCGGGCGTCTAAACGATCAGGCAGGAAATTGGTCCTTGACCTCTATACCGCGGCCATTCTGGAAGCGACCGGCAACAAAAACATCCCCCAATCATCCTGGGATAATGTGGTTTTATATGTTCCTCAGGTCCAGCGTATACAAATAAAGAATAAGGGATGGTTCGATCTCCTGAAGGATCACTCCCCCAACCGTATTTTCATTGAAGATATCAGAAAAGCTCCAAATGAATTCACCATGCTGTTCCGACCAATTCACAGCATTGATTTGGAAAGAGGTGATTGTCTGAAAGAAGCAGTCTACATATATTCCCAATGGGAGGGTTACTGGGAACAGGGTGCTTATGATCCAGTAAAAGCATGGCTTTGCCGCAACTCAATTCCCAAGCACAGCATTCATACGTCCGGCCATGCCAGCTTAATGGACCTGAAGAAAATGGTCGCGGCGATAGATCCGGCGAATGTCGTGCCGATCCACACCTTTATGCCCGAAAGATATGCCGATTTGTTCCCAAATGTACAGATCCACAACGATGGAGAATGGTGGGAGGTATAG
>CALBZG010000068.1 GCA_937889655.1 uncultured Clostridia bacterium | reverse complement strand
GAATACGGAGAGAATCGGCTTCCGGAAGAAAAAGCGGTTTCTGTTTGGGGGATACTGCTGGATCAAGTCAAAAGTCCGCTGGTCAGCATCATCCTGGCTGCGGCGATTTTGTCGTTGATTTTGGGCGAATACAGCGATGCCGGCATCATCCTGGCTGTGGTCATCATCGATGTCATCATGGGCTTTGCTCAGGAATATAAGGCCCAGCGGACCTATGTCTCTTTGAAAGGATTCCTGCAGCCCATGACAACTGCCATCCGCGACGGCAGAAGGATTGAAGTGCAGGTCTGGGAACTGGTTCCGGGGGATCTGGTCATTTTGAACGCCGGGGAAAAGGTTCCCGGTGATGGGGTTCTGCTGGAAGCGGCAAGGCTTTCCGTGGATGAGGCGATCCTCACCGGGGAGAGCGAACCGGTGAGCAAGCAGGCCGTCAGCGCTGAGAGCATACTCCGGCAGCCTTTAGAGTTGCCTGCCGATAAATCCCTTATACTCTATATGGGCACCACTGTGGTGACCGGAAGAGGCATCATGCTCATCCATAGGACCGGCACGCAAACAGAGCTGGGCCGGATAGCCGCCAGCCTGGAGAAGCATGAAGAGGCGGATACGCCATTTCAAATCAGGCTTAAAGCCTTCAGCAAGCTATTGACCATTCTGGTCATCGGTTTCACCGGGATCATTCTGATTGCAGGGCTGGTTATGGGGAGGGAGCTGATGGATATGCTCCGAACCGCTATCATCCTTGCGGTGGCGGCGGTTCCTGAGGGCTTGCTGATTACCGTGACCGTTATCCTCGTGCTGGGTATGCGCAAGATCTTGAATCGCAAAGGCCTTGTGAAGAAACTGCAGGCGGTGGAGACGTTGGGCTCTGTCACCGTCATATGCACCGATAAAACCGGCACTCTGACGGAAGGCCTGATGAGAGTGAGCCGAACCGATTTGGTCGATGAGAGTCGGGCATTCGATGCCATGGTCTTATGCAACAATCTGGAGGGCCCTGTGGATATCGCATTATGGCAGCACGCGGAGAAGCATCTTGGAAGTGACCCGCAGGTCCTGATCAGCCGTTCGAAGCGGCTGTCGGAAGAGCTGTTCACAAGCGAGACAAAATATATGATCACCGAGGTGACGGATATCGATGCAGTCGGTTTGGATCGTTCCCACGACTTCTTCCTCAAGGGCGCGCCGGAAATCGTCATGAAGATGTGCGCAATGGACGACAATGTGCAGAAAAAATTGATCGAGCAGATCGACGACTGGGCAGATGAGGGCCTTCGTCTTTTAGGCGTCGCTTATCGGGTATCCGGCACCCTGGAGGACCGGACCGGCTATACCTGGGCCGGACTACTAGGGATCGATGATCCCATAAGAGGAGATGTCGTCGAATCCGTTGCCGCAGCCCGCCATGCAGGCATCAAAATTAAAATGATCACCGGAGACTACCGTCGCACAGCGGAAAGGATCGCAGAAAATATCGGCATCCCGGAGCAGGACAGCATCACCCTGGAAGGAACCGACTTGATCGGCATGAGCGATGAGGAGCTTCAGGAACGAGTAAAGAAAACAACAGTCTTTGCCAGGATCCGGCCCAATGATAAATACCGTATCGTGGAAGCTCTTCAAAAGAACGGTGAAATCACAGCCATGATCGGCGACGGCGTCAATGACGCACCGGCGCTGAAAAGGGCGGATATCGGCGTTGTAGTCGGGACAGCCTCTGATGTTGCCAAGGAAACCGCAGACCTGATCCTATTAGACAACCATTTCAGCACGATTGTCGCCGCTATAGAAGAAGGACGAGTTATTTTTTCGAACGTCCGCAAGTCCGTCTCCTATATGCTTTCCAATTCCTTTGCAGAGGTGTTGACGATATTCGTCGCGATGATCCTCAACTGGCCGACTCCTCTGCTGGTGGCACAGATCCTTTGGATCCATCTGATCTGCGACGGACCGTCCGACATCGTTCTCGGTTTTGAGCCGAAAGAGGCCGGCATCATGGACGAAAAGCCAAGGCCTCTCAAAGACCCGATCCTCACGAAGCTGGCGGTGGTCCTGATCTGTGTCATCAGTATATCCAGCGCGGTGTTTTCTCTGTACATGTTTCATCATATCTATGAAATCCACGGAAGCGCCACCGAAGGCAGGAGCTTCGTTTTCGCCAGCCTGGCCATCAATTCCATGGTCTATATTTTCGCTTACCGGAGCATGAAACTGCCGATTTGGCGGATGAACAGCCTTCGCTCCAACAAGCCGCTGATTTGGGCCGTCGCCGCCGGTCTGCTGACCATATTGATCGCGTTTCTGATCCCGGGGTTGCGGGAGCTTCTTGGTATTGTATTTCTGGCTCCTGCCGATCTTCTGCTGTTGATTGGTTTCGCCTTCGTGTTGCTGATCTTCGTCGAAATCGGAAAAGCTGCCGCCGGCCGGCTTCAAAACCATGATCCAAGCCGTCTTTCCGGCTGACCGGCGTCGGGTCATTTCGCGTCAGGTCATTTCGCCCTATGAACGGTTTTTTTAGATTTTCTGTACAGGCTTTGCTTCGATATAGCCCCGATATCCCATCGGCGCCAATTGGAACCTCGGCGCGGCTTCCGGCGCCCATTTGTAGCCGTAGGTCTCCGGGTTGAATTTCGCGATGTGATCCCAGATCTCCCCGATGGCCTCCATGAACTGCTCATCGTCGTACGGCTCGCCCTGGAACACCATCATGGTGCACGGCGACAGAGTGATCAATTCAAAGCCTTCAGGAAGCTTCTTATCATAATCCATTGGCAGCTCCACTCCCTGGACATATTCCGATGCCCCCGCTCTCAAACTTTCCGGCATCCACATGCCGATGGGCTCGTACAGGGCTTCCTTTACGCTGGTGAGGATGTTCCAGATGTCGCACCCCACCTCCTCGCAATATTCAAAATAGTCCTTGGCTTTGATCCCTCTCCTGATCAGGCATTTTCGCTCAGGCCTTTCAATGATTTGCACAAATACTGTTTTCATGATTTCTTCCACCCTTTCACCGATCCTATTATTGCTTTGACTTGGATTTGTTTCGGTATATCGATTTGCATGCTGCCCGGCATATGGATCCGCTTGCCGATCCATGTATTTCATCGCCCGGTAGTTGTCGTATACCTTTTCCGGCAGGAATAGTCTGATCGGAGGCGTCTGCTTGTGATACTTGTAGGGCGAGATGCCGAATTCCCGGGTGAATGCCCGTGTAAACCCCTTCTGGCTGTCGAAAACAAAATCCAGTGCGACGTCGATCACCTTTTTGTTTTCGTCCCGCAGGGTGAGGGCTGCGCTGCTCAGCCTTCTAAGCCTGATGTACTCATAGGGGCTCCGCCCCGTGGACTCCTTGAAGATCCTGCCGATGTGCCACGGAGAATAGCCCGATACTTCTGCCAGCTGTTTCAGGGTGATCGGGTTTTGCAGGTTTTCTTCAATATAGTCCTGGATCCTCTGCACGATGCGCAGAGAGTTCATTTCATCCATCGTTTCGCCTCTTCCGATAGGTTGATTTCCTTTGCCGATAATACAAGATTATCACGAATGCACAGCGGAATCTTGACCATTTTTGCGGTTTTTCAGGTTTCAGGTAAGAGCCTTGATGTTCTTAAAAGTCACATCCAGGGTTTCATGCTTCACGGCTGTGGTTTTGAATTTCATCAAGGTGAATACGATCTGTACGCAAAAACCGATCCCGAAGACAGCTAGGACGGTTCCGAGCCCGACAGGCCCCCCTAGCATCCATCCGATCAAAACAGCTGACGCTTCAAGGATGATCCTGCATATTCCCACGGAAAGCTTGCTCTTTCTTTCCAATAAAACCATCAGGCTGTCTCTCGGCCCCGCGCCGAATCCGGAGCGGATATAAAAATAGGATCCGAAGGCGATGATGAAGAATCCGATCGTGATTTCTACGATCCCCGACCAGAGACTATCCATTTGCGGTATGAAATCCAATGCCAATATTACGTCGATGAAAAACCCGATGAACACCATGTTCAGGATAGTCCCTAAACCGAGCTTTTCTCCCAAAAGCGCAACGATCACTCCTATGACCAATCCCGTGAGAATGGATGCTTTGCCGATGGATAACCCAATGGTTTCACCCAAGCCCTGATGAAAAACCTCCCATGGTCCATATCCCAGGTTGGCTTTCATGGTGAAGACGATCCCTAATGAAAATAGAATAATACCGAGGAACAAATCAGCAAACCTTTTTAAATAACTTGTCATGTCTATCTCCCAATTCAATTAATTTAACGACTGAATTTCAAATGTTCGCACCAGGCGTAAATGCTGTGACCATATTAAAAACGGTATCTTCATCGAACAGGATACCGTTTTGCACATTGTTTCGATCTTGTCTCATCCAGCATTATATACTATTTGAAGCCTAATGAAAAGCAGGTGAAATTTTCGATGTGCAAGCCATAAAATATTCATTGCAAGGGTTTGACAAACAAAACCGCCGATAGTATAATTTTTTTGTTAGAATATAAAAATGTGTCTCCGATTTTCACATGACACTCAGTGCCGGTGGAAACGTTAGGGTAGCAGAAGCGATTCTGCTGCCTGCCAGTGTGCAAAGGGGCCGCGAAAATCCTTCCTTTAAGGATTCGCTTTTCTTTGCATTTTTTATTGCTATAGAGAAGCGAGAAACTAAGTTTCATAAGCTTAATGGCAAGAGGGGCAGACACATAGGTCTGTCCCTTTTGTCTTCTGTTTGAAAACTATTGGAGGAGAAATGCATATTCTTAACGAGACCCAAAGCCTTTGCCCCATCTGCCATCAAGCTGTCAACGCATATTATGCCGAAGTTGATGAAGTTGATAAGGATGCGGTATATTTTATTCAAAAGTGCCCGGAGCACGGCGAGTTCAGAACTCTTGCCGCCAGGACTCCGGAAGATTATCAGGCCTGGATCCGGAATCCGGTGCTTAACGTGCCTCCTAAATACCCTATCACTAAAGGCGCTGACGAACGGACTTCGGGAAGCAGCTGCCCTCTCCATTGCGGGACCTGTGAGAATCATCTACAGACAGCCTGCTGTGTTCTCATCGATATCACCGAACGTTGCAATCAGCATTGTCCATATTGCTTCGCCGAGGCGGGAAAACCCGGCAGCGAGCCTTCCCTTGACGAGATCAGGAGGAAATACGACCTTCTGCTGGAGCTTGGCGAGGATCGGCCTTTTAATATCCAGCTTTCCGGCGGCGAGCCCACAGTGAGGGAGGACCTTCCGGAGATCATCCGCATGGGAGCGGAAAAAGGCTTCGACTATATTCAGATCAACAGCAACGGAAAACGGCTGGGGCTGGAGAAGGATTACGCCGGGATCCTCCGGGAAGCCGGCGCTTCCGTCATCTTCATGCAGTTTGACGGGACGGAGGACGATATCAATCTGGCGCTGCGAAACGAGGCTCTTCTGGACATCAAGAAAGCGGCGATCCGGAATTGCCGCGAAGCCGGGCTGCCTGTGACCCTTGTGCCCACCATCGTGAAGGACATCAATTTATTCAATATCGGAGCCTTGATCGACTTTATGCTGGACAATCTGGATGTGGTGAAAGGCATCCATTTCCAGCCCGTCAGCTATTTCGGAAGATATCCCAAGGCTTTCGAGGCCGGCGGGACAGCTGTCGTCAGTGACGGCAGAGTCACCATGTTCGATGTGATGCACGCCATCCAGGAGCAGACCGGCGGCCGCTTCCAATACAATGATTTGCTGCCCATCAGCACCGGTCATCCCCTTTGTTGTTTCTACGGCTCTTACATCAAGGAGCCGAGGGGGAATATCACCAGCACCGTGGGGCAGCAGAAACGAGCATCAGGAATAAGTTGTTGCGATGCTTCATCGCCTATTGATATAATCAGGAAAGACAGAGACTTTGTAGTGAACAAATGGAATCTTCCGGGGCCCGCCGAATCTGCATGCTGCGATTGTTCCGCCAAGGCGGTAGATTCGTCTGGCAGGGACGATGATGACGTGATGGACTTTGATTCCTTTCTCCGCTATATCAGGAGCCGCATGTTCACTCTTTCGGGGATGGCTTTTCAGGATCTAAGCAATCTGGATGCCGAAAGGCTCAAGAGATGCAGGGTCCAGGTGCTTTCCGATGACGACCGGCTGATACCGTTTTGTGCGTACAACAGCATTTATCGGAAATAGAAGATTATCAGGATTTGAACATAATTTATTGCTTCAATAGTGAAAGGATCGGAAAAATGAGTATAAAAAGACCCGGAGGCTTTGAACTCACGGATCATGCGATAGTTTTGTGCAGGTTCCCTGAAGGTGCCGGGATATTGGATATCGGCTGCGGCGAAGGCGATACTTGCCTTCATCTACAGGAGAAATACGGTTATCAGGTAACGGGCATTGATACAAGCCCATTGATCATCGAAGAGGGGCTAAAGCGCCACCCGGGTTTGGATCTGCGTGTCGGGGACGGTGAATTTCTCGAGGATTTCCCTTCAGCCTCCTTTGACGGGGTCATGATGGAATGTGTTTTGTCTCTGACGAATATGCCGGAAGAAGCTCTTCATGAAGCCTATTGCGTCCTAAGGAAGGGCGGAAAACTGATCTTGACGGATCTTTACAGAAAGGATGCAGACCAGGGCCTGATCACTGCGGCTAAAATCAATGCCGACCGTTCCAACCTCAGGCCGAAGCATCATGGGGAATGCGATGAGACCCGCAAGGATCGGCCGTCGGAATACAGAGTCAGCAATCTGCTTCTTATCCAGCCTCTTTCCGATGAAATCGAGCGTCTGGGCTTTTCCATCAACGTATGGGAGGACAGGTCCTCCGATCTGGCGAGCTATGCTGCGGAGATAATCATGGAGAAAGGATCTCTGGAGGGTGCTATTTGCCGGGAAGACAGAAATAAGCACACGGGCTATTTCATGATGGTGGCCACCAAACTGTAAAGTTATCAATTCATACGCCAGAAAGGACTTTAGAGCATGAATCAGGATATATTGCAATACAAGCTAAAGGGATATTGCTGCAGCCAAATCATCATGGCCATGGGCCTTGATAAACTGGGGAAGGAAAATCCGGATCTCATCCGGGCCATGGGCGGTCTGTGCAACGGTGTCTGGCAGGAAAAGATCTGCGGTACCCTTTCCTCTGCCGTTTGTCTGCTATGTCTGGCCGATGCAGAGGAGGCCGGAAAAACATATATTTCAGAACTGGCCGAATGGTTTGAGGATTCCTTTGGGAGCACCGAATGCAGCGATTTGATCGGAAGCAATCCTTTGGCCAAGGTCGAGACCTGCCCGATGATCATCGAAGCCACATTTGCGAAAATCTGCGAGATGCTGGATTGGTAAAGGAACAGGTGATGACAAGTGTATCTGGACAACTGGATTTGTAAAAAAATTGGAATGGCCCAAACTGGTATTGAACTGCACCCTTCCCGCAGGCAGCTGGAGGATCATCAGCTTCAGAAGCTTCGGGAAACGCTGGCGCATGCTGTCCAAAACAGCCCGTTCTATGGCGCTACCCTTGGAAGATATTGCGTAAACGGCCCTCTTCCTTCGCTGAAAGCCCTGGAGGAGCTGCCTTTCACCACGGAAAAGGATCTGAAAGAGAACGCCCTTCAGATGTTGTGCGTCAATCTTGGCGAGATCAGCCGTATCGTGACATTGAACACCAGCGGCACTACGGGAGCGTCCAAGAGGATCTATTTCACCGAGGAGGATCAGGAGCTCACAATGGACTATTTTCATCATGGGATCCGATGCATGCTGGGCGAAAGTGACAAGGTGCTGATCCTTCTATCCCACGATAGGCCCGGATCCGTTGGAGAGCTTTTGCGCGTGGCTCTTGAGCGGATGGGCGCCTGCGGGACCTTTGATCAGGAAGATCCGGAGATCACTTCGGTCGTCGGGCTTCCCGGCACAGTTGCTGCCCTTGCTTCCGGGAAATGCGCGTTTATTCCGAGATCCGTTCTTCTGACCTCCGAATATGTCTCGCCTGAAAGCATCGCCGCTGTGAAGACGTACTGGGGAAGCAAGGTCTTCGAGCATTACGGCATGACGGAGATGGGACTGGGCTGCGCCATGAGCTGCAGGGACACCTTGGAGGATCCGCCTGTCGGCTATCATGTGCGTGAAACGGATCTATATATCGAGATCATAGACCCCGAAACCGGGGAAGTAGTGCCGGATGGCCAGTTCGGGGAAATCGTATTCACTACTCTGACCAGAAAGGGAATGCCTTTTATCAGACATCGCACGGGAGATATCAGCAGATGGCTTACGAAGCCCTGCTCCTGCGGCAGCATTCTCAAACGTTTGGACCGCGTCGGGCCCAGAAGGCCCCTATCGAAAACGGAGGTGACACTGTGACAAAACTGAAAATTTCTGTCGGCGGCTTTGATTTTATTGGCGAACTGGAAGAGGCGAAAGCCCCGGAAACATGCTGTGCTTTCAGGCAGCTGCTCCCATTGGAGAACAAATTGATCCACGGTCGCTGGAGCGGTCATGCCATGTGGATCCCGTACGGCGACACCCGGCTGGGCCTGGAGTATGAAAATCAGACCAGTCATCCGGCGAAGGGCGAATTTTTACTGTATCCCGGGGGGATCACCGAAATGGAATTGGTGGTGTCCTATGGCAGATGCCTCTTTTCCAGTGAAGTGGGGCAACTGGCGGGCAATCATTTCATGACCATCATCGAGGGCTTGGAAAATCTGGAAGCCCTGGGGCATAAGGTGCTCTGGGAAGGCGCCCAGACTATAAAGGTCGATTATCTGTAAAGGTTCTATTTGAGAAGGGATCGGATTTGAAAAAGCCGGTTGCGTGATGCAGCCGGTTTTTCGTGCTTTAACCTTATATTTATATTATTTAGTGACCCGCACCGCCATGGTCTTGAATATCGCATACAGGCGGTCTCCTATTTTGATGTCCATTTCGATCATGGACTGCCTCGTGATGAGGACCACAAGAGGGAATCCGATATCCAGCACCAGTTTTGCCTTTCTGTCATCATACATCATATCCACGACGACTCCCTCGAATACATTTCTTGCGCTGCTGACGAATTTTCCCGTGCTTAATATGATGTCTTCGGGCCTTACAGAGAATTTGACGCTGCCTTCAAGCTCTGTATTGACACTTACTTTCACACCTTTGCTGACGGCGAAGGTGTTCGCGCCCTCTTGAAGGATGACTCCATCAAAGACATTTTCAATCTTATTGGCATTCATGAGGTAGCTGCTCAGCTGGGATTCCGAGATCCTGATGCTGCGCCCTATATGATGGGCCGGTATATCCCCTCTCTTGATCATTTCATAGATGGTGTACTTTGAGAGCTTCAATTTCTGAGCCAGTTCTTCCGGCGTATATAGCATTTCTTCCGCCATATCAAGTTGACCTCCTCGTTTGTAGCATAAACCACTTAACAACTTCAATATTTCTTATAAAATCGTCCGGTGTTCTTTATATTAATATAAAGCAAATCCTTCGCCTTGACAAGGGGATTTCATGTGGATATAATGTGTTTGAGTTTGGTTTAGTTTGGTTTATTTGCTTTTTATTGCATGCAATAGTGTTAGGTTGCATTAAAAATGTTCTTTTTAGCAAATAAATCCCCATAAGTTTTTTTAAATGTATTATAATTGGAGGAAATCATGAAAAAAATCCTAGTTGTGTTAATGGCCTTTATGCTTCTGTTTGGAATGACCGCCTGCGGCGGAGCGGCGGCGGAGCCTGCGGAGCCCGTTACCATCAGCGTTTCTGCCGCAGCAAGCCTGACAGATGCATTGAATGAGATCGCAACGGAATATGCTAAGGAATCCAGCGATATCATCGAATTCAATTTTGGAGGCTCCGGAGCTTTGAGGACCCAGATCGAAGAAGGCGCGCCTTGCGATCTCTTCATTTCCGCGGCCGCAAATCACATGGATGCATTGGATGAAGCCGGACTGCTCGTTTCAGATTCAAGGACGGATCTGCTGGCGAATACCCTCACCTTGATTGCTGCATCGGAAAAGGCGGCTTCAGTCACGCTGGACTCCCTTGCCACTGATGCTGTTGAAAGCATCGCGGTGGGAGAGCCTGAGACTGTCCCTGCCGGCCAGTACGCCGTCCAGGCCTTCGGCTCGATGGGGATCACTGACGCCGTGACCCCGAAACTCATTTATGCCAAGGATGTCAGAGCGGTCCTTGATTATGTGGACACAGGCAATGTAGATTGCGGCTTTGTCTACAAGACCGATGCTCTGCAGCTCACAACTGGTGTTATGGTAGCCGATGTCCCTTCTGACGAGCACGATCCGATCGTTTACCCTGCAGCCCTTACCGCTAATGCTGCGCAGCCTGAAGCCGCGGCGGCATTTTTCGAATATATCGGTTCGGACGCAGCAAAAGCGATTTTCGAGAAGTATGGCTTTACCGTTTTATAAAGGAATATAAATTTAAACAGTTGGGAGTGCAGCACCTGAAATGTGGGAACCGATCATATTGTCGCTGAAAGTGGCGGCTATAGCTACGGCATTTGCCTTTGTCTTAGGCCTCTTCTTCGCCTATTTCCTGAACAAAAAGACCATCCCCGGCAAAAATATTTGGGAAACCCTCCTCATTTTGCCTATGGTGCTGCCCCCTTCGGTATTAGGCTATGTTTTGCTGGTCGCTTTCGGCAAGAGGGGATTCATCGGAAGCTTTCTATTGGAGAAGTTCGATCTTCAGGTCGTGTTCACGTGGGTCGCCTGCGTGATCGCGGCCTGTGTGGTTTCTTTGCCGCTTATGTATCAGAATGCAAAGGCGGCTTTTGTATCTGTCGATCCTGTCTATGAACAGGCTGCACGGACCCTGGGCAGCGGGGAAGTCAAGATTTTTTTCACCGTGACCCTCCCTCTGGGGTGGCCGGGGGTCATAAGCGGCATCGCCCTGACCTTCGCCAGGGCAATGGGTGAATTCGGCGCTACACTGATGCTGGCAGGCAATATCCCCCACAAGACACAGACTATGTCCACCGCTATTTACTACGCGGTGCAGGCCGGAAATGATGAGCTTGCCAATACATTGGTCTTGATACTCACTCTGTTCAGCTTTATACTCATATTTGTGCTGAACCTATGGCTTAAGAAGAAAAACTACAATACAACATATGACAACAAACTTTAAAATCGTAAAAAAACTGGATAGGTTTACTATAGATGTCACCTGCGGTTTTGATCAGGGAACGCTGGTGGTCCAGGGAGAATCCGGTGCCGGAAAAACCACCCTGATCAATTGTATCGCCGGACTTGTCATGCCTGATTCGGGAGAAATCGTTATTGACGGCAGGACTATTTTTGAGCGCAGTGTTTCCACTGATGACAACAGGTCCGGTAAAAATCCGCCTGCCCGGATAGACGTGCCTGTCAGAAGCCGGAATCTGGGATATGTGTTCCAGCATTATGTGCTTTTCCCCAATATGACGGTCTGGGAAAACATCGTATACGGCATCCGGAACAAGGCTGAATATCATGATAAAACGTCCTCCCGTGAGCTTATCGGCTATGCCGATTATATTATGGAGACCTTTGGGATCAGCCATCTGAAACCGAAGCACCCCCGGGAAATCTCCGGTGGCGAGAAGCAGCGGGTGGCTCTGGCCAGAGCTATCGTCACCCAACCTAAGCTTCTGTTGCTGGATGAACCCTTCTCGGCTTTGGACCGGGATACCAAAGAAGTCGTCTACGAGGAGTTCCGTACCTTCAAGAAAAATTTCCGCATACCGACGATCCTGATCACGCATAACGAAGGGGAGAGCCGCATGTTCGGAGATTCTGTCATTCGGATGAAGGAAGGAAGAATCATCTATTAAATCAATTGTTGGAGGTTTAGAAATGAGCAAAGCAGTCTACTATGCCAAGGATCTGATCGAAAAGGGAGAAGATTTCGTGATCGCAAAAGTGGTGGACACTTCCGGTTCCGCTCCCAGAAAAAAAGGCGCCTGGCTTCTGATGATGAAAGACGGGACCAAGGCCGGTACTGTGGGCGGGGGTGCACTGGAACTGGAGACAGAGAAGCTGGCCTTGACTGCCTTTGACACCAAGCAGTCATTCATTTATCACTTCAGGCTGCAGCCCGGAGAAGCCAACAGTCTGGATATGCGTTGCGGCGGAGATGTGGACATCAGCATCGAGTATATCGATGCGGCCAATCCCGGAAGCTTTTTATATGAATTTAACCTGAGAACAACGGCTTACATATTCGGAGCCGGCCATGTGGGCCTTGCCCTGGAGCCCGTTCTCCGCCACGTGGGTTTTAAAACCGTCGTGCTGGACGATCGGATGGAGTATGCCAACAGAGAGCGATTTCCGGAAGCCGGCGAAGTGGTCGTGCTGAACAGCTTTCAGCAGGCCTTTAATGACATTGAAACGGATCTGGACAGTTATATCGTCATCATGACCAGAGGGCATGCCGGAGACTATGATGTTCTGAAGCAGGCCCTCAGAGTGCCGCATGCCTATATCGGCATGATCGGCAGCGAAAAGAAAGTCGCAGCCGGGTTGAAACTGCTCCGGGAGCAGGAGGGCTTCTCACAAGAGGAGCTGGAGAAAATCTACTCCCCGATCGGCCTGCCGATCCACGCAGAAACCCCTGAAGAGATCGCTGTCAGCGTGGCAGCGGAAATGATCAATGTGAGAGCCGGCTATGGAAAATAAGGTTTCAAACGCTTTGCTCCCGGCAGCGGCAGTGATCCTGGCTGCGGGATACTCCTCCCGCATGGGAGACTTCAAACCCCTGATGCCCATCGGAGAGAAAACTGCCGTCGAGATGCTGGTGGATTCATTTTTGGCTGCCGGAATCCGGCGGATCGTCGTGGTCACCGGTTACAACCGGGAGCCCGTTAAAAAGCTCCTGGATGTACTTGTCACACATGCAAGTGCCAGGCATGCTGTTTCCGGCGATGCCTTGACCGTAGAACATCTTCCCGATGAGCCTGTGATCATGGAAGCTTATAATCCTGATTTCGACCGGGGCATGTTTACTTCCATCCAGGCAGGGATCCGGGCAGTGATGGACATATGCAGGACCGATCACGCTGACGCTGCCTGCGACGGCCTATTCCTTTTGCCTGTGGACTACCCTCTCGTCAGGTCCGGGCATCTGAGGCTGATTTTCGAGGAAAGCCGGCGAAATCCTTCATCCTTTATCACCCCTTGCTACATGGGTAAAAAAGGGCATCCCATCTGGATCCCTGCGGCCTATTGGCAGGAAATCATAAATTATCAAGGGGAAGGCGGTCTGAAAGTCATCACCTCCAAATATGACGATTCCGGGCTTCTGGACAGGCTGGAGCTGGATGACGAAGCGGTGGTTCTGGACATGGATACGCCCGCCGGTTATCAGGATGTGCTGGATTATCTGGATGATTCTAAGGACCCGGAGTCTGCTGCACAAAGCATCGGCGACATTGCCGAGAATTTTAAAGGGCGCATCCTACTGGTCCGGCATGGTCGAACGGAGCAGCATACCGAAAAAATATTCCTCGGCCAAACCGACGTGCCGCTCAGCTCCGAAGGCCGACATGACGCTTTTATGGCTGGGCAGGAGCTGGCGGATATGAAGCTGAATACCAACGTGATATATACCAGCGATCTGGCAAGAGCTGCGGTATCCGCGGAAATCATCAGAACGACTTTGGGATTGGCGGGTGAGGGGCCCGGATTTGAAATCGTTCAAGTCCCTGAGTTCCGGGAAATGAATCTTGGCGACTGGGACGGGAGATTCATTTCGGAAATTAAGGCGGATTTCCCGGAGGAATATGAAAAGCGAGGCAGGGACAAGCTCATCTACAAACGCGGACATGATGGTGAAAATTTTTATGATCTCCAATACCGGGTCATGAAAAAACTGAAACAGCTGGTTCGTGCTGCATGCCGGGAAGGCAAAAGCGATACGGATATCATTATCGTAGCCCATAGAGGCGTCATCAAAGTGATCATATGCAATTTGCTGGGTTATGG
>CALBZG010000067.1 GCA_937889655.1 uncultured Clostridia bacterium | reverse complement strand
CATCGCTTGTAGCCTCCCCTCTTTTTTGTCCTTTAAGTATCAGAACTGTTGATTCGATAAGTCTGAGATTCATTATCAGACATCCTACAGGAACCGACAAATACGCGATCTGCATCGGCAGCCCCAGCGCGGCTGACTCCTGTCCTCTGGATGCGATCATCATGGCCAGTTCAAATCCCTTGAATACCATAAATACTCCGAACGCAAACCAAATCGTGTTCACAACCGTTTCAAGAGCTACTTTTGCTTTTCCTTTGAGTTTGCCGGGCAGTATCAGAATACGTAAATGCATGTTTTTCTTAACGCCGTAACTAACCCCGATCCATGACTGCCACAGAAACAGGTATCTGGCCAGTTCCTCCGACCAGGACAGGGAGTTCGAAAAAACATATCGCATCACCACCTGTGTAAAGATCAAGAGAACACTGAAAACCAAACTGGGAATCAGGAAGTATTCTTCCAGATGATCCCATAATTTTTTCAACATTGCGGTTTCTCCCTTCTGAATTTTGTGTTGAAAATAGTATTTTCAAAGTACATGCATGCAGCGGCCGCTGCATGCATGTACTGATAAGGTGCGATTATTCGTTGAAAGCCCAGCTGATTTCTTTGGCCAGATCTACGAGAGCCTGATCACCGATGTCGGCAGCAACTTTATCGTAAACCGGTTTAGCCAGCTCTATGAAGGCCTTTTTCTCTTCGTCAGTCAGTACATTGACTTCAAGACCTGCAGCCTGCATTTCTTCAAGGAGATCGGCTTCTGCTTCTGTATTAGCTACTCTGCAATATTCAGTGAAATTCTTCGATCCGTCCATCAATATCTGTTGAAGATCCGCGTCGAGACCATCAAAGAAAGTTTTGTTATAAAGGATCTGGACTGCTAAATATTGCTGTTGGCTTATTGTGTAGTACTTCTGTACTTCAAAAAGCTTGGCAGTGTAAGTCAGGATGATTCCATTGTCCTGGCCGTCTACTGTCCCCTGTGAAAGACCTGTATAGAGTTCACTGAAGGCCATCGGTGTAGGATTTGCACCAAAAGCTTTCATTGTCTCAAGGTAGACAGGAGCTTCCATGACACGTATTTTCATGCCCTTCATGTCAGCAGGTGTATGGATCGGTTTTTTACTGTTTGACAGATTTCTGAAAGCGTTTTCACCATATGTTCCGCCGACGAGGCCTAAATCTCCCAAGCCGCTCTTCATCATATCGCCGAATTCTCCGTCAAGAGCTGCGTATGCGGCTTCTCTGTCTTTAAAGAGGAACGGAAGGTCCCCAGCCATAAATCTTGAATCGAAAAGTGCTAAAACATTAAGCGGACTTGTCGATGCCTGGATCGTTCCCAGCTGAGCTGCTTCGATCAGCTGACGGTCGTTTCCAAGCTGTGAATTGTTATAAACCTGAACGTCGATCCTGCCTTCTGATTTTTCTTCGATATAAGCTTCATAATGACTAAAAAGAGCTGCACCTTGTACAGACTCATCCTGCACTGTACTTGCAATTTTCAAAACGATCGGTTCTTCAGTTGTTGTTTCTTCAGCACCGCCACCACATGCAGCAAGGCTGAAAATCAACATCAGAGCTAATGCCAATGACAATAATTTTTTCATTTGAATCCTCCATTCATGATTTAACTTTTACAATTAATACAAAACACCTATTCTGATTGTTGAGCTTTTGAACTTTCCTCCCCCCTGTAGCAAGCGTCCAACCACGGCGGAACATTTGAAGGATTTATCTCGTTTTAAACCACTTCACAATGTCCAGCCTGCCGAAAAAAGTCATGGAACCGATCAATATGAGTGCGAAAGCTCCCCAACCCGCTATCAAAGCATCTGTCGAATAAGCGGGTTCGATAATCATAATAGTCGCGATCATCAATATCACCACACCCATTTTTTTGGATGTCTCTCCGATAAAACGACGAACTTCGGTCTCATCGAATTTCTTACTATGCAATTTAGGAATGTGTTTATAGCAGAACAAAACAAATTGTTTTGCCAACCCCCATCGCATAATGATCGTTAAAACGAAAAACAATCCGCTTAAGATGATATGGGTCAATGTTATTGTTGTATCCATGGCTTCTCTCCTTCTCTTTTATTCAATCAGCTATAAACTATTATCGCAAATAGCATGCCAAAATTGATTTGCATCCTTTCTCTATTTTTCAATTTATTCTCAGCGTCAACCAAAACGTTTAAATTTTAAGACTTAATAGCCTCTTTTAATAAAGGTGAATATCAAATTAAATATTTCTAATTAGTAAATAGCTGAAAATGGTTGGCTTTTTAGAATAATTGTTCGCTCTTTTTGCTTTTTCGTTGTTTGAATTATGCAAAAACGGATCAGAGTGCATCATTTTTGATGCGCTCTGATCCGTTTTCTATTCAACTGAACTTTTTAAAGCATTTTCTGTGTATGCCTCATTTGGTGTGCATGTTTTAATTTATGTGCGCTTTAAATATGGTACGGTCTCGCCTCCGGTGGTTATAACCAGAACTTTCGGATCTGGATACCTTGCTATAGCTTCATCAAAGGCTTTCTGCATATCCTTTTCGCCAAACCAGCTATACCCGCCTGATTCCATTTCCTCTCTGGTAACGCCGTCGCTGATCACAGCCACTTTGCTGAACTTATTGATTTTGCCCGTGCTTACTCCCACTGCCATGGTCAGAAGCTCTTCGCCGGTTTCCCCTGCGTCCATCTTCGTCTTCAGCGCTTTTTCCCCTTCCTGCATCGCAACATATTTGTTCACATCCTTGTGAGGACCGATGCCCTCGGTACATGGAGCCATGACCAATATGGTCCCCCCATTCTCAACAACTCCAGCGCTGCCGTAAAGAGCTTTTCCGCATTGCCACCAGTCCGTCTCCAGGGGATATGATGATACGAATATAACATTTGGTTTTTCTATAAGTTCCGCGCCGCCTACTTCTTTTGCATATTCAACGCCGGCACGATGGGCTTTGACGTAATGCCCTGCCACCGCTCGATACAGCTCCATTTCAGCTGTCAATACAACATTGACGATAAAATGAAGTCCGATCTTTTCCGTCCATTCCTCCACGGCCA
>CALBZG010000066.1 GCA_937889655.1 uncultured Clostridia bacterium | reverse complement strand
GACCACCGAGATCTACACTCTTTCCCTACACGACGCTCTTCCGATCTCTCAGGAGGGGCAGGTAAAATGCAGGATTTCGCGGAACTCTTCCGGCATAAAGGGATCGATGCCGGACTTGCTGCCAGCGTATTCCATTACAAGGAAATAGATATCAAGGATTTGAAAAAGTATTTGCGGACCCAAGGTTTTGAGGTCCGGCTTTAGAAGGGGATGAGAATTGGCATGGAATTGAAATTTGACGAAAATGGATTGATACCGGCTATCGTACAGGATTATTATTCAAGAAAAGTTCTGACGCTGGCATATATGAATGAGGAAAGCATTGAAATCAGTATCAGAGAAGGAAGAACATGCTTCTATAGCAGAAGTCGCGGAAAACTCTGGAGAAAGGGCGAGACCAGCGGCAATTATCAGCAGATCGTGGGGATGACCGCTGACTGCGACCGAGATGCGCTGGTAATTGAAGTTATAAAAAATGGACCGGCTTGTCATACCGGCGCGGATAGCTGTTTCTTCAACCCTCTTTACATCAGCGAAGAGCTCAACAGATTTTCCTATGATGGACTTTACGAAATGATAGAGGGAAGAAAATCGGATCCAAAGGAAGGCAGCTATACCACATACCTATTCCAAAAGGGCATGGATAAGATCCTGAAAAAAGTCGGTGAAGAGTGTACAGAAGTGCTGATAGCAGGAGCAAAGAGGGATAGAGAGGAAACCATTTATGAAATTGCGGATCTTGCTTATCACCTGATGGTAATGATGGTGGAAGCAGGAATTGAAATCAGAGATATTACTGACGAGCTCGCAAAACGCCACATTATTGACAATAAGGTCAAACAGGAAAGAATGAAGTGACATCAAATAAAAAAGTTGACATTTTAAAGCAATTCATATATTCTATATAAGCGTGTTCACTTCAAAATTACCTATTCGAAATGAATGCGCAAAAAAAAGTCTTTAGGGTACAGGTTGGTGAAGCCGGCCGCGGCCCGCAACAATTACAGGTATTGCCGAAAAGGATTGCTTAGGGATCTCAGTAGGCAGAAAGGAAGAAAAATGAAGAGCTTTATAGCAAAAGCTTCGGACATCCAGCATGACTGGTATGTGATCGACGCGGAAGGCCAGAATCTTGGAAGACTGGCAGCAGAAGTGGCTGCGATCCTCAGAGGGAAGAAGAAGCCGACCTATACACCTCACATGGATTGCGGAGATTATGTGATCATCGTCAACGCAGACAAGATCGAGGTTACAGGGAAGAAAAGAAAAGAAAAGGTTTACAAACATCACACAGGATTCCCGGGTGGACTCAGAGAAATCACTTTTGAGAAGCTTCAGGCAAAGCATCCTGAAGAAATCGTCCGCCACGCAATTAAGGGCATGATGCCTAATGGCAAACTGGGACGTCAGATGTACAAGAAACTCAAAGTTTACGCAGGACCGGAGCATGCGCATGCTGCACAGAAACCTGTAGAGTGGAAATTCTAGGAAAGGGAGGAATAAGAAATGGCTAAAATGCAATATCAGGGAACAGGAAGAAGAAAAAGTTCCGTTGCCAGAGTAAGATTGATCCCTGGCAAAGGAAATATCACAGTTAACAAACGCCCTCTCGAAGAATACTTCGGCATGGAAATCGTTCGTCGTGAGGTTAAGAGACCTTTCGAGGTTGCAGGATGCGAAGGAAAATTCGATGTGATCGCCACTGTACACGGCGGCGGATTCACGGGGCAGGCAGGAGCATTGAGACATGGTGTTTCCAGAGCACTATGCGTTGCGGACAAGGAAGCATACAGAGCCGCATTGAAGGCTGCCGGATTTTTGACCAGAGACCCGCGTATGAAGGAAAGAAAGAAATACGGACTTAAAAAAGCGAGAAGAGCAAGCCAGTTCTCAAAACGTTAATAGCAAGGCTGCAATTCAATTGCGAAATACAGTCAGACTCAAGCCCTTCGATTTTTCGGAGGGCTTTTTGATGCGCCGGATTTGATCCTTCGGATTCTTGTAATTACAACCTTGCCGTGTTAAAATAAAATCGTTGTATGCCCCGGAGGATCGGCGAAGCTGGTGCTAATTAAATAATAGAAGGTATTGTGGATATGGCAAAAACAGAAATCAATAGAACTGATTTACAGATAGAAACGGCCTTTCCGTTTGTCAAAAAATTCACGGATTCCGAAAAGGAGACCTTCCTGAGGAATATTCAGGTCAGGGAGTTTTCAAAAGGCGAGTATGTACATGGCGGAGATGGGAAATGTACAGGCGTTATAGCCGTTAAACATGGAAGGCTCAGGACTTATATTCTTTCTCCTGAAGGGAAGGAAGTAACTTTGTTTCGCTTGCTTTCAGCTGATGTTTGCATCCTATCGGCTTCATGCATGATGAAAAATATTGCTTTTGACGTCAATGTCCAGGCTGAAGAAAACAGCGTCCTCATCGTACTGAACCCGGACTATTTTGACCAGCTGGCCATGACGAAGCCCGAAGTGGAAAAGTTCAAGAATGATATTGTTGCTATGAGGTTTTCTGAGGTCATGTGGCTTGTTGAACAAATCATGTTCATGAAAATGGACCGCAGGATAGCGAATTTCCTCGTAGAAATGGCTAATATAACGGGTAAAAAAGCAATTGATATGTCCCATCAGGAAATTGCGGACAACCTGGGAACAGCAAGAGAAGTGGTATCAAGAATTTTGAAGTATTTTGAAAACGAAGGATTGATAACCATGTCAAGAAAGGAAATCAAGATCCTCAACTTGAAGCAGTTGATGGAAATCAGCTGATAAAGAAAGAGCAGGCTTTTTACAGCCTGCTGATATCAACGCATTTGTAGTTTGACAGAAATGGACGCAACATATCCGCTATGATATGGATGCCGCCTTGAATATTAGACTCAATATTCAAGGGCAGGATCGGATCGTGAAGAGACTTTCGGATCAGGAACCATCCGTCACCATTTTCTTTGTCGAAGCGAACTCTTACCCCTTCATAATTTGGGATCACCAAAGACATGCCGCTGCTCTTATTATCCTCGACCCATCCTTTCAAATCTTCCAGAAGACGGTCTCCGTAAGGCGCAAAATCATCGCAATTGATCGGCAAACGCACCTCGGTTGCCTCTAAAGGTTCTTCAAGGTCCTCAATGATCGAAGCCAGTTTTTTACCTGCTTGATGAAGCTGCGCCGCTTTGATCACTATTTTCGTAGCCAGATACGCTCCGTCATCCAAAAAATAATTTTCTTTTAAAGCCGCGTGGCCGGAAGTTTCTATGGCAAGCTGGCTGTCGATCCCATTTTCATTCAGCCTTACAGCTTCATTGATGACATTTTTATAACCCCTTTTAAAGCGCAGATGCTTAAGGCCAAGTGTACCTTCCAGGAATTCATGCAGCTGATCGCTTGTGATACTGTCAGTCACCACCGTGGTGCCCGGATAATTTTCGGCGACAAGGGCGGCCGCCATCGCTACGATGCCATTCCTCGAGATCTCTCTTCCAAGATGGTCAACAGCCGAAGCTCTATCCACGTCGGTATCGAATATGATTCCAAAATCAGCCTGGGAGTCAACGACTCTTTTACTGATAGAATCCATGGCTTGCTTGTCTTCCGGATTTGGCATGTGATTCGGAAATTTTCCGTCGGGCTCCAAAAATTGGGATGCTGATACATCTGCGCCAAGCGGTGAGAGAACATCCGCAGCATAAAACCCACCTGCGCCGTTGCCTGCATCAACAACGATTTTCAAACCTGCCAGGGGCAAGTCGCCCATATTCGCTCCCCGTACAATGAGCTCGCGCAAATGTGCGGCATATTGATCCATAAGGTCGCAAGGGGTTCCCGACCCACCTTTAAGCAGGGCGGACTCATGATTGGCGAATGCCCAGTCAATGATCGCAGTGATATCACCCTTGTCAAGACCGCCTTTTTTGTCAAAATATTTAAACCCATTACGGTTCCATGGCAGATGGGAAGCTGTGATCATCATAGCTCCATCACAATTGAAATTTGGGAATAAGGTGCTCATAAACATTGCCGGTGTGGAGGCAAGTCCCGCGTCCAGCACCTTAACACCAAGGCCTTCCATGGTCATGGCTACCGCAGTTTTCAATGCTTCTCCCGAAAGACGGGGATCCCGGCCAACGGCCACCGTTAGTTTTTCTGCGGGCAAACCGGTTTTTCCTGAAAGCCAGTAGATATAGCCTGCGCTGAGCAGAGAAGCTTCTCTTTCTGTTAGGTTGGGCACTTCCCCCGAGACTCCCTCCAACGCGATGCCACGGATATCGCTACCGTTCTGAAGCTTCCTGTATGTGTTAATAAGTTCTCCGTTGCTCATTTTTTCCTCCGGTGATATACTTAAATTTAATCATGAATATTTTACATCATGAAAGAATTAAATGAAAGGGGAAGCTCTTATGAAATTCGATCTGTACCATAGTTGTATTACGGTGCTTGATTTAGAAAAGTCCATGAAGTTTTACGAGGATGCTCTGGGATTAGTCGAGGTACGCCGCATTGAATCGAAAGACGGTTCGTATCTCATCGTATTTCTTGGGCATCAAGGAGAGGATAACCGACTGGAACTGACCTGGTACCGGGACCGTTCAAGCCCTTACGACCTTGGCGACAATGAGATCCACCTCGGCTTCAGAGTGGATGATTATGAGGGTGCCTATCGCAAGCATAAAGAGATGGACATCATTTGTTTTGAGAATCCGGGAATGGGGATATACTTTATTCAGGATCCTGACGGATATTGGTCGGAAATCGTTCCAACAAGATAAAGCATTGAAAGGAAAATATAATGATCAGCAGAGACGAAGCTTTTGAATTATTGAAAAAATACAATAAAGAAGAATTTCATTTACAGCATGCTCTTGTTCTGGAAGGCGTCATGCGCTATTTTGCCGAGAAGCTCGGCTATGGAGACCAGGTCGACTTTTGGGGCATAGTCGGATTGCTCCATGATATAGATTTTGAAATATGGCCTGAAGAACATTGCAAAAAAGCACCGGAGATATTGAGAGAAGCCGGAATCGAAGAAGATATGATCCATGCCATCGTTAGCCACGGTTATGGACTTTGCAGCGATATTGCCCCTGAACAGGAAATGGAAAAGGTTTTATTCGCGGTGGATGAACTTACCGGACTTATCGGAGCCTGTGCCTTGATGAGACCTTCAAAAAGCGTCCAGGATATGGAATACAGCTCCGTCAAGAAAAAGTTCAAGGATAAGAAATTCGCTGCAGGCTGCAGCCGCGAGGTCATCCAGCAGGGAGCGGATATTCTTGGCTGGGACCTGGAAAAGTTGATTACGGAGACTATCATGGCCATGAGGACTTGTGAATAGGAACTTCAAAATTTCGAAAGGAGATCCGCCCATGGGGATTCAGGAGTCCGGAGAAAACTATCTTGAAACCATTTTGATATTACGCGAAAGAAACGGCAGCGTGCGATCCATTGATCTGGCTCGGGAAATGGAATACAGTAAGCCAAGCGTCAGCCGCGCGGTAAATATTCTTAAAGATAGAAATTATATAAACATCGATGAGAAAGGCTATCTTTCGCTGACTGAGGAAGGGCAAAAGCTTGCGGAATCTCTTTATGAACGGCACAAGCTTTTATCCGAGTGTTTTATTGCTCTCGGTGTCGATGTCAAAACAGCCCGGGAGGATGCCTGCAAGATCGAGCATGTGATCAGTGAAAAATGCTTTGAAAAAATAAAGGAGCATTACAATAAAAATAGAGAAGATCAAATCTGATCTTCTCTTATGCGAACGCCGTCACCAATATCTGTGGAAGGAGAAATGATTACAGTTTCACCCTCAGAGAGGCCGGATAGGATCTCTGAATAATCCTCTCCTTCAAGACCGGTCTCAACCTTTCGAAGAACCGCCTTCCCCTTCTGAATAACATAAACATATTTCTCGTTGTCCATTTCAAATAGAGCCGTATCAGAAACGCGCAACGCGTTTTCTTTCTTTTCTATGGTTATTTCGATATCAACACCGCTGCCTAATCTTATCTCCTGATCGTTGGAAAGGGAGATTTCAACTCTGACACGCTTCTGGCTGATGCCCAGATCTGAAATTTTTTCTTCAGCTTTCAGGTAGATCTTGGATACCGTGCACAGATCGCTGTCAAAACCGGTATCCTCATTATATACCCTCACGGGATCTCCGACAGAAACAAGATCGGCATCCGCCGCGATGAGGTCCGTTGTTATATAGATATCTTCAAGATCTGCGATTTCAAACAAAGGCGATCCGATCAGGACCGATTCGCCTTCCTTTGCGAAAACCTCTGTTACAACACCCTCGATAGAGGCAGTGACACCCGAACTGCCCGTGGATGCGGCATAGCTTTTAATAGAGTAATTCAGAGCGTCGACCTGTGCTGCAAGCTGATTGGCAATGTTCCGGGATTGGCTGTAAAGCTGATAGCTAATGGCACCTTCATCATAAAGTATTTTGTTTTTTGATGCTATTTCGGAAGCTTCGGCAAATTGGACCTGGAGACTTCTCAGCTGCGCCTGCATGGATTTGATGTCCAAAGCTGCGCTATTTTCCATGTATCCCGCCATGAGAAGGTCTCCGGCTTTCACGGGATCTCCCTCCTCGACCATCAGCCCCTTGACCTCTCCCGTGGATTTAGCTGTGACGATGATACTTTTTTTGGCTTCTACGGACCCGGATTCCTTGATCATCCTGACCACATCTCCAGTTGAAACCGCTGCAGTTTCAACAGAGATTCCGCTGCCGGCAACAGCAAAATAGG
The DNA here is from genome assembly GCA_937889655.1 of uncultured Clostridia bacterium. Classification (GTDB taxonomy): domain Bacteria; phylum Bacillota; class Clostridia; order Peptostreptococcales; family Anaerovoracaceae; genus CALBZG01. Next base: position 3,694 of record CALBZG010000066.1, on the reverse strand, counting down.
CAGCAGCAGCTGTGATGACTAATGCACCGCCCAGCAGGAACCATTTTATTTTAGGTTTATTTTCCTTTTTATCCATATGACTAAGCCGCCTCTCTTAATTTTCTCTTACCTTCAATGCTTGCAAGAAATCCAGCTCTTTGATTTTTCGATAAGTCGCCAGCTGGGCAATAAAAATAAATAAAATCGTATATAATGATGCTTGCAGTATCGCTCCTGGAGTCGGACTCATATCCAATGTATACATATTATTGCTGAAAGCTTGTTGACTATACAATGTAAAAAGCTTTCCAACAGGAATACCTAGCAGAATACCCAGAATCATTATAATATTATTCTCTTTGAATATCATTAAAAAGATTTCTTTGTTGGTGAAACCCAGCACCCGCAAAGATGAAAACTCCAGCTCCCGCGCACCGAGGTTGACAATGGTGGCGTTATAGACGATGCAGAAACCCAGTATGCCTGAGAATATGACCATGAAACCGATGGATAGAAACATCATATTCATATACTCTTCATAGACGGCTCTGGAATCTTCGCCGGACATAATTGAGGAGACATTGGATGCGTAAAGGAGTTTTTCGTTTATTAGTTTATCCTGAGTATCGAGATAGACACCGGTGATCATGTTCTTCTCCAGCAATAGTCCGCCCATATAATCAATGTCCATATAGGCGTTGATTCCCAAGGCCTGCTTGATAATGCCGCGGACTGTGACCGGGACAATATCACGACCGGGCATGAAGCTCTTTATTTCAACATTTTCCCCGATTTTCACATCCAGTATTTTTGCAAGATTTTCCGAAAGAAGGATCCCTTTGGCGGGAACGTCTACATTATTGCCTTTTTCATCCTTGAAGGAATAAAATTCAGTATTTCTTTGGAGGCCTATAATATTCACGGTTTCTTTTTTATTTCCCCGTGAAACTTCGAAGGGGTACTCGATTCTTCCTTCTATATAGCTGATATCAATAATGCCGCTGAAATCGTTGACCACATTTTCACTTACTGGTGTCTGGAAACTTATGTTGTAGTCCATCTTCTGAAATTCAGTAAAGTGTTTGATCATGATTTGATCCATGACGCTGGACATGGAAGTGGTAAATAGCATCATGCCCAATGTCAACGATACTCCGGTAAGGATAAAAATGGATCGCTTCCTGTTGCGAAAAATATTTTTTGCTACCATTTTATTGCTGAAGGACAGATTTTTCCAAAGAACAGGTATGCTCTGAATAAATATTCGCTTGCCCATTTTAGGCGAATCGGGCCGCATGGCATCGGCAGGGTCGATTTTCATCACGCCCCGGGCGCCAACAACACCGGACAAGCCGCAAATACCAGATGACAGCAAGATGGCGAGGACAACGTAGGAAACATAGAAATTGATGCGAAGCAACGGGATATTAAAGAATTCGAGATACATTTTCGTCATTGCGCCGGCAAGAGCCATTCCAAGTACAGAACCGACAAAGCCACCCAAAATACCGGCTGAAAGAGCGTATTTCACATAGTGGAGAAGCACGTTGAAGTTGCTGTAGCCCAGCGCCTTGAGGATGCCGATTTTGATTTTATCTTTTTTGACCATGCGCCCCAGCATCATGATCAAAATCAGCCCCGCCACCACCAGGAATAAAACGGGGATGGAGTTAGCCATGACACTGAGATTTTTCAACTCTTCTGATATCACCACATTGCTTAGCTGATTTTCGCGTTCGACTGTGCTTTTGACCCCATACAAACTGAGCTTGTTCTCGATATTGTCTATCAAGACATCTTCTTCCGCCTCGTCGTTATAAGCGACCAGTATTTCATTGTAACTTCCGGGAAGATTGGCTAACTGCCTACCGAAAGTCTCCGAAACATAGCAGACTCCAAATGCCTTTTCGTCCGGCAGCAGAGACTGCTCGTTTTCCATCAGATAGATATACTCGGGATTGTCCACTATCCCGCTGATTTCGAGGCTGTACTGAACGCCTCCTCTTTGGACCTTGATCGTGTCTCCTGGCTTGATATTCCTAGCCGTGGCGAATTGTTCGATGATCATGGCTTCTCTGCCCGCATTGGAAATATAGTTACCCTCCAGCAGAGTGCAGGCGTTCAACTCATCAAAAGTGCCTTTTGAGGTGATGATGCGCATATTGACGCGTTCATTCAAATCACTGGTCACCATCCGGACGTCAATGGAAATTCTGCCCTCCGCACGCCGGACGCCCTCCATTGCTGACACTTTTTCAACAGCCTGACCAGGTATAGGCGCAGTCTGTATGAATAAGTCCGCAAAATGGTTTTCAAGATAATAAGTATCAACGGTATGCTGCATATTGACCGCAGTCATGTTGAGGGATGTAAAAACGCTGATCCCCACGATAATGATCACCAGTATCGCAGCGAACTGGCCTTTCGAATATTTGATCATACGGATCAGCATTTTATCGATATTCGATAGCCTTACCATTTGATATCCTCAACCGCCATCGGCTTCTCGTTGATATAGTTTTCTATGACCTGGCCGCTCCTCATCTTGATGACACGGTCCGCCATATGGGATATATCGGAATTATGGGTTATTATGATAACGGTTTTGCCTAAATCTTCGTTGACCTTCTTTAGTAATGCCAGAATGGAGATGCCTGTATCATAATCCAAAGCGCCCGTTGGTTCATCGCAGAGCAAGATGTTCGGATTTTTGGCTACAGCTCTGGCAATCGCCACTCTTTGCTGTTCCCCCCCGCTCATCTGCGAAGGGAAATGATCCTTTCTGTCTGCCAGGCCTACTGCCTCCATGATCTCCCCGATGTTTAAAGGGTTTTTGGATATTTCGGTTGCAAGTTCTACGTTTTCTTCGGCTGTAAGATTCGGCATAATATTATAGAATTGAAAAACAAACCCTACTTCGTTGCGGCGATAAGCTGTTAGCTGCTTCTCATCATAATCTGTTATTTCTCGTTGATTCACAGTGACCTTCCCTGATGATGGCCGATCCATTCCGCCGATAATATTCAGCAAGGTGCTTTTCCCGGAACCGCTGGGCCCCAATATTACAACAAACTCGCCTTGTTTGACAGAAAAAGAAGCGTTCACCAGAGCATGCACTTGCACCTCTCCCATTGTGTAGGTTTTTGATAAATTTTCTGCAATGAGAATATCCATAAATCTCTCCTGATATTTGCTCCTCGCCGGATTGAAATCCAACATCCGTTTCCATAATACTCAATTATTATATACCAATATATTCCCATTTTAAAGATTGCGGAAACATACTCTTCTCTGCTTGACATAGCGGGGAATAGGGTATACTATATTTATGAGTTAGCAATAGCTAACTCATAAGGGGTAAAGGAGATAGAAGATGGATACAGATAAAAAAATACTGACAATGGACAGGCTTTCCGTGGGTCAGCGCGCGGTGATCACATCGGTGAGAGGAAAAGGTGCCTTGCGCCGGCGGCTGCTTGATCTTGGCCTTACGCCATATACGCCGGTAATGATTAGAAAGATGGCGCCTTTGGGAGATCCTGTTGAAATATTTCTCAGGGGGTATTCCCTCACTTTGCGGAAAGAAGAGGCCTCTGCAATTGAGGTGGACATTTTCGAATGCAGCAATTGCAGCAATTGTTATTTTGGAATGAAAAGCCGCTGTCCGGGAACTCAGATAGCAGGGATGATGGAAGAGCAGTATAAATGCGGCCAA
>CALBZG010000065.1 GCA_937889655.1 uncultured Clostridia bacterium | reverse complement strand
TAGGCCCCTATGGATTGGTGGATATGATTTTTGGAAGCGCCGCAACCCTTTTAGGTGCGATAGGCTCCTATATGCTTAGGAATAAGCCTCTATTGGTTCCGCTTCCCCCTGTGATACTTAATGGAATCGTGATCGGCCCGATGCTTTATTATATTTATAGCGTCCCGGTCCCTCTTATTGGATGTATATTATGGGTAATGCTGGGAGAACTGATCGCTTGTTATGGACTTGGCTACCCTCTCATGAAATATCTGAAGAAATACAGAAACATTTTTGAGTAATGCCGCCAGCGGCTTTGCAATTTGGCATCCCAAGATACTGTGAAGGTGATATGAGACAAAGAAAAGTAAAAAACCTGGAAGAGAAGCTGGAGAACTGTGGGGAACTTCTTGTCGGGGAACCCATTGAAAACAGAGGAGATTGGCAAAAGTTGTTCCCGCGGGAGCAGCCCCTCTATCTGGAAATAGGATGCGGCAGAGGTGGATTTATATCAGGCATTGCTGTGAAAAATCCGAACAGGAATTTTATTGGCATAGAAGGGCATAGCAGCGTTGCTTTGAGAGCCCTTCAAAACATAAGGACACAAGGCCTTGCAAATATCAGGATCATAGCGGAATATATCAATGACCCTGAGGATTGGTTCGCCGAGAATGAGATCAGCGGCATCTATTTGAATTTCAGCGATCCTTGGCCAAAGGACAGGCACGCAAAAAGAAGGCTTACTTCGCCGAAGTACATTTCGAGCTATAAGAAAATTCTTAAACCCGGAGCGTTTATTGAAATCAAAACAGATAACGAACAACTTTTTGATTACAGCGTAAAATCAGTGAAGGATGCAGGTCTTATCATATTGGAATTATCGGAAGATCTGCATAATAGCAGCCTCGAGGCCAGAAACGTTATGACGGAATATGAGAAGAAGTTTCGTGAAGAAGGCAAAAGAATTAAGTATTTGAAAACAGTATTAAAAGTGATATAATTTAATCTATTATTTTTAAGATTAGAGGGGGTGCATATATTGTCAGAATTTATAATGGCTGAAGCAAATGAAAGGGTCCTGCCTAAGCGAGATGTTATTTTCGGGATCAGCGCGCTGGCTAACGAAATGGCTGCAAGAGAAGGCAAGGATAAGGTTATTGACGGTACGATAGGGTCTTTGCTGGATGATGAAGGAAAGATGATGATCCTGTCATCTGTTGTGGAGGTTTTGAGAAGCCTGTCCCCGGAGGAGTTTGCTGAATATGCTCCGATCGGTGGTCTCCCGGCGTATCTGGATGCCGTTGTCAAAGAGGTTTTTGGAGATTATCATCCAAAGGGATTTACAAGGGCTGTTGCAACCCCGGGCGGAACCGGATCAATTAGAAACACGATCGTCAATTACTCGAAGCCTGGAAATAAAATATTGACTTCCGATTGGTTCTGGGGACCTTACAATACGATCGCCCAGGAGCATGGCAGATCCATAGCCACTTATACGCTTTTTGATGAAGATGGTAGATTCAATATTGCATCTTTTGAGGACAAAGTGATGGAACTTTGTGTAGCGCAGGATAAGATCGTCGTTATAATCAACACCCCGGCACACAATCCAACGGGATATTCGATATCCGATGCCGACTGGGATCAAATAATAGGCGTGTTCAATAAAGCGACCAGCCAGGGTTACAAGGTCACTGCTTTTATTGATGCAGCGTATATTGATTATGCCGGAGACCCAAAGGAAGTCAGGAGTTTTCTGGAGAAGCTGGATTGCCTGAATGATCATATATTAGTCATCATAGGCTACAGTATGTCTAAGGGATATACTTTATACGGCATGCGTAGCGGCGCCATGATTTGCCTTACACAGAATGAAGAAATCGCGGATGAATTTAAAAAAATATGTGAGCAGTCCTGCCGTGGGACATGGTCCAATTGCACAAGGGCAGCTCAGGAACTTCTAATCAAGGTACATAATGATCCGGCCTTGATGAAAAAAGTCCAAGATGAAAGAGCTACATTCAGGGATATGCTTCTGGAAAGAGGAAGGGCCTTTGAACAGGCCGCAAAAGAATGCGGACTTCCTATGGTCCCTTTTGATGGAGGGTTTTTCACATCGGTGCCAACAAGCAAACCGGAAGCTTTGGTGGACGAACTGATGAAAGAAGGATTATTCCTTGTGCCGCTGGTGAAGGGTGTCAGGATTGCTGTATCGGCCCTGCCATTGGAAAAAGTTAAAATAATACCAGCCAAAATAAAGGCGGCAATGGAAAGAATATAAATGCCATAGACCATGCCTAAAATTTAGGCATGGTCTATTCACTTGTGGCCAATCACAAAATACATGTTAAAATATTAGTCAATTTAATGAAAAAAACCAAATATTGTATTGACAAATCCTTTTAGTCGTGGTAAAGTAACGTTCAATTAATCCTATTTGTTATGATAAAACAGTTTTGGAGAAAAAAGATGTACATAAATTTTGGCTTCGAATTGAGACACCGTAGACGCTGACGTCTGCCGGATTATTCAAGTAATCATGGGCAGGCGGTGTTGCATTGCTCATGAGACGAAATTAGTGTTACAGCAAAACTTCTAACGTCTTTTGTGCAATGATCAAAAGACGTTTTTTTATTTAGGAGACATTAGAAGAATGAGAAAATTTAAAGTGTTCGTCGATGGAAGCGAAGGTACAACAGGGCTCAAAATACATAGCTATCTTGAAAAGAGAAATGATATCGAGGTGCTGCGTATCCAGCCGGAAAAACGAAAGGAAACGGAAGCCAGACTGGAGCTGATCAGTCAAGCAGACATATCCTTCTTGTGCCTTCCGGATGCTGCCTCCCGGGAAATTGCTGAAGCTACGGGGGGAATAGGAAAGATCATCGATGCCTCCACTGCCCATAGAGTCCGGCAAGGCTGGATTTATGGCATGCCGGAGCTTTGCGCAGGCCAAAGGGAAAAAATAAGAGGAAGTCGACGGGTAGCCGTGCCCGGATGTCACGCGACGGGATTTATACTTGCTGTCAGGCCCCTTATTGAATTGGGTATTATTGATCCTGAATACCCCTTCACAGCAACTTCAGTTACCGGCTACAGCGGCGGCGGCAAAAAAATGATCGAGCAATATGAAAAGGGCGGAGATGAAGATCTTTCGAGCCCTAGACAATACGGACTCACCCAACGGCATAAGCATCTAAAGGAAATGAAGGCGATGGCTAATATCCATTATGAACCGGTTTTTATGCCCATTGTAGCCGGATACTTCAGTGGAATGGCCGTGTCGGTCCCATTGCATAAAAGACTGCTTAAAAAGCAGCTTTCACCGGAAGAACTGAAATCTGCATACGAAGGCTATTTTCAAAGCGAGAAATTTGTCAGCATATCCGGAGAACCCGGTGACACAGGGTATATGAATTCTCACTCCATGTCCGGGCGTAATGACCTGTTCATCCATATCTATGGAAACGATGAAAGAATGGTTGTAACAGCACGATTCGACAATCTCGGCAAAGGGGCATCCGGAGCTGCTGTCCAATGCATGAATTTGATGCTTGGGATCGAGGAGACGACAGGATTGATTTAAATAGCTGATAAATAAACGGGAAATAGAAAAAATTGAATAAGTTGAAAAAAAGGTTTATAAGAAAGGAATGGAATGATGGAGAATATATCCGGAGGAGTATGTGCGCCAAAAGGCTTTAAAGCATCGGGAGTGCACGTGGGAATCAAAAAAACCAGTAAAAAGAAAGACATGGCGCTGATCTACAGCCTGAAGCTATGCAGCGTTGCCGGTGTCTATACCAAAAACAAAGTCAAAGGAGCGCCGGTGACAGTCAGCCAAAATAATATGGCTGGTGGAGTAGCACAAGCGATCATCTGCAACAGCGGAAATGCCAATACATGCGCATCCAATGGCATTGAAATAGCAGAGCAAACCTGCCTGCTGACCGCCAAGGCACTGGGCATATCACAGAACCAGGTAATGGTAGCATCAACAGGGGTCATTGGCGAGCCAATGAGTATTGAACCCTTCGAAAGGGGCATACCGGAGCTCGTTGAAAAACTGTCTTTCGAGGGCTCCAATGATGCGGCTACAGCTATCATGACCACTGATACCGTTAAAAAAGAGGTGGCTGTTAAATTCGCGATTGATGGCAAAGAATGTGCCATCGGAGCGGTGGCCAAGGGGAGCGGCATGATCAACCCGAATATGGCAACAATGCTGACCTTTATTACAACAGACGTCAATATATCATCCCATATGCTTCAGAAAGCATTGAGTGCGGATACGGAAGACACCTTCAATCAGATCAGCATAGATGGGGACACCTCAACAAATGACACCGTCTTCATACTGGCAAACGGAATGGCGGAAAATGAAATGATCACAGACGAAGGAGAAGGGTTTTCGATATTTTGCAAAGCATTGAACATCGTTACGACCGCACTCTCAAGAATGCTGGCAAAAGACGGGGAAGGTGCGACAAAACTGGTGGTCTGCGAGGTACAGGGTGCGCCGGATAAGGAAACGGCGAAGATAGTTTCGAAGTCCGTCATCAACTCCAATCTGCTTAAAGCGGCAATGTTCGGCGAGGATGCAAACTGGGGGCGGATCCTGTGCGCCATAGGATATACAGACTGCGATTTTGATATTAGTGGAACCGACGTATCATTCGTATCCAAGGCTGGCCGGGTCAAAGTCTGTGAAAATGCAGCTTATAAAGTATATGACGAAAAAGAGGCCAAAAAGGTCCTGCATGAAGAAGAAATAACCATAGAAGTAGATCTTAAGCAGGGGAGTGGAAAAGCGGCAGCATGGGGCTGTGACCTCACTTATGACTACGTCAAAATAAATGGAGATTATCGGTCGTAACAGCCTATATGAAATGTATGATCAGGAGGAGTAAAAAATGACCAGTGAAAAGACAGAAATCAATCGGAGCGCGGAAATCCTTGCGGAAGCGCTGCCGTACATACAGAAGTATTACGGTAAAACCATTGTTGTAAAATATGGCGGCAACGCCATGATCAGTGAAGAGCTTCAGGATTCTGTGATCCGTGATATTATTTTGTTGTCAGCTGTGGGCATACGGGTGGTTGTGGTCCATGGCGGTGGCTCCGAAATCAATAAAATGCTTGAAAAGCTTAATATCGAAAGCAAATTTATCAATGGATTGAGATGCACGGACAAAGAAACAATAGAAGTCGTTAAAATGGTATTATGCGGTAAAGTCAACAAAACGCTGGTCGAAATGATCCACAAAAATCGCGGGAAGGCTGTAGGGCTTTGCGGCAGCGACGGCGGAATGATCATGGCGGAAAAACAGAGCCATTCAAAAGATCTTGGATTTGTAGGGGATATCGTTGGTATT
>CALBZG010000064.1 GCA_937889655.1 uncultured Clostridia bacterium | reverse complement strand
CATCCGCCGGCCAATATTTGTTGTAAAGCTCCGGCTCATCCGGATATCCCAGGGCCGTTATGTAGTTCGAAAGCGCATCCAGCCAGACATAGATCACATGGCGCTCATCGATAGGAACCGGGATGCCCCAATCAAAGGTGGACCGGCTGATGCAGAGATCTTCGAGGCCCTGATTGATGAAAGCGATCATTTCATTTCTTCTGGTATCCGGCATCAGGAAAGCCGGGTTTTTATCAAACAGCTCAAGCAATGCGGGGCCGTACTTCGACAGCTTAAAGAAATAAGCCTCTTCTTTTGCCTTTTCCACCGGGCGTCCGCAGTCGGGACAGCATCCGTCCACCAGCTGGCTTTCAGTCCAGAAGCTTTCGCACGGAGTGCAGTACATCCCTTCGTATTCGCCTTTATAGATATCGCCTTTCTCATACATTTTCATGAAAATCGCCTGGACTCTTTTCACGTGGCGCGGCTCGGTCGTTCGTATGAAGTCGTCATAGGAAATTTCCATGGTCTTCCATAATTCCCTGATGCCTTCCACGACCTTGTCTACGTATTCCTGAGGCTTGACTCCCGCCTTCTCCGCTATGTTCTGGATCTTTTGTCCATGCTCGTCAGTGCCCGTCAGGAAATGGACATCATAGCCTGCAAGCCGCTTGAATCTGGCCATGGCATCCGCCATGACCGTGCAATAAGTGTGACCGATATGCAAATTATCGCTGGGATAATAGATCGGGGTGCTGATATAATATGTTCCTTTTTTTTCTTCCATGATCATCATTCCTTTCATCTCCTGCTCGAATGGGAGCAGGGAATTTGACGCGGGGATCCATATCCTGCCGCAAATATAAATATAGCATGAAAAAGCGCCGTTTTGCAACAGATGGACAAAAAACATTGTCATTCGATGAGGGCGGGGGATTTAAGATCTCTATTTTATGTTATAATATCCTTTATGAAAAATATTTTGAGATTGTACATACCTTATATTCCCGGGGTCCTGGTCACCGGCTCCCTGATACTACTGCAGGCGATCCTTCAGCTGGCCTTGCCTAAATATATGGCCTCCATCATCGACGGCGGCATCATAGGCGGCGATATGGATTTTATTGTTGAAAAAGGCCTTATGATGGTCCTGCTGTCGGTTATTCTGGCTGTATGCGCCGTTGCCGTCAGCTATCTGGCGTCGCGGATCGGCGCGCGGTCGGCATGCCATATCCGGTCTGAGGTTTTCAGAAAAGTGACGTCCTTTGGCGTGGGCGAGGCGGAACGCTTCGGGACGGCTTCGCTCATAACCCGGGCCACCAATGATATTCAACAGCTGCATATGGCTTCGGTCATGGTGATCCGGATGGGCTTTTTTGCGCCGGCCATGGGCATCGGCGCTCTTGTGATGGCCGTCCGGACCAGCAGGGAGCTCACCTGGACCATAGTCGTTTCCATTGTGGCCATTTTTGCCGTGATCGCTGTTGGCATCATATTGGCCATGCCGAAATTCAAGATCCTTCAAAAGCTCATAGACCGCTTGAACCTCATCGTCAATGAGCGGCTCTCGGGGATCCTGGTGATCCGTGCTTTCAACCGTGAAAAAAGTGAACAGGAACGTTTTGATCGCGCCAACTTGGATCTGACCAGAACAAATCTCTTTATCTCGCGACTGATGTCTATGATGATGCCCGCCATGAGTCTTGTCATGTCCTTCGGGTCCCTGCTGGTTGTTTGGGCCGGCGCCGGTCTGATCAATGCTGGTTTGCTCAATGTCGGCGATATGATGGCATTTATCCAGTATGCCATGCATGTGGTGATGGCTTGCCTGTTTTTGACCATGTTCTTCATCATGATCCCGCGGGCGCTGGTTTCACTGCAGCGTGTCAGCGAAGTGCTGGCTGTGGAGCCGGCTATAAAAGACAACCCCGCATCGGAACTATCGGTGCTTCCTAAGGATACACCGGGAAGGGTCGAATTCAGAAATGTCACCTTCCGTTATCCGAACGCTGATGAAAACATTCTTGAGGACATCTCCTTCACTGCGGAGCCCGGGTCCGTTACAGCCATCGTCGGCGGCACAGGCTCCGGCAAATCCACTTTGATCAATTTGCTGCCGCGTCTCTATGACGTGACGGCCGGGCAGATCCTGATCGACGGTGTTGATATCCGGGATCTGAGCCAGCATAATCTGCATGAGCTGATCGGATATGTGCCGCAGCTCGGCATACTCTTTTCGGGAACGATCGGATCCAATTTGCGTTACGGATCAGAGGATCTTTCCGATGAAGAAATGATCCGGGCCGCTGCGATCGCCCAGGCTTCCGGATTCATAGCAGCCA
>CALBZG010000063.1 GCA_937889655.1 uncultured Clostridia bacterium | reverse complement strand
GGGTGATCATATGTTGCTGATTTGTTATCCAAAATGCGGGACTTGTAAAAAAACTCAGGCATGGCTTGATGAGCAGGGTATCGAATATGAATACAGAGATATCAAGACTTCAAATCCAAGTGTCGAGGAATTGAGTCTTTGGCACAAAAAAAGCGGCCTTCCGATCAAAAGGTTCTGGAATACCAGCGGGCAGATATATAAAGCCTTGAACATCAAGGAAAAACTGCCATCCATGAGTTTGGAAGACCAACTGAATCTACTCGCCAGCGATGGAATGCTGGTTAAAAGACCAATAATGATCGATGGAGACTTTGTGCTCGTAGGTTTCAAGCAGACCGAATGGGAAGGCTGGCTCTTAAAACGATAAAAGCTTAATCCCCCAGACAAATCCCTATGCTGCGCGCTGCTTTAAGAACTTCATCGTCCATAGAAATCAATTTCAAACGATTGATGGCTTCTTGCAGGGGTACTGAAACAACACAGTTCCCTTGCAGGGCCACCATGGTGCCAAATTTTTCTTCCATCGCGGCATCAACAGCCGCAACACCATAGCGGGTCGACAGAATACGGTCATTGGACAATGGGGATCCGCCGCGTTGTAAATGGCCAAGCACAGTCGCTCTGGTTTCGATGCCTGTGCGTTCTTCCAGGTCAGCCCCCAGCCGAGCGCCGATCCCGCCCAGTTTTATTGGATCATGCCTGCCTTTTATCATCTTTTCAACGGTATATTCGCCGCCTTCCGGTTTTGCCCCTTCAGCCGCCACAATTATACTGAATCTTTTCCCTTTGCTGACACGAATATCGACGGCCTTTAATATCGAATCGATGGAATATGGAATTTCTGGTATCAATATGACGTCCGCTCCGCCGGCAACTCCTGCATATAAAGCTATCCAGCCGGCATATCGGCCCATTACTTCAAGAATCATGATGCGATGATGAGACTCTGCAGTTGTGTGAAGGCGGTCCAGCGCTTCCTGGGCAAAATTCACCGCCGATTGAAAGCCAAAAGTTAAATCCGTAGCCATGACGTCATTGTCGATGGTTTTTGGGATCCCGATCACCGGCAAGCCAAGATCATGAAGACCGGATGCGATGGACAAGCTGCCATCACCTCCGATAACAAGAAGACAGTCAATATTGTATTTGTTCATGTTTCCTATCACATCACCTGAACGGTCAATAGGCTTCTCATCGGAACCCGGGTTGCTTTGATAAGCAAAGGGATTATCACGGTTGGTGGTGCCTAAAATCGTGCCGCCCCGGGGCAGAATGCCTGAAACGTCATTTACACCTAGGGGTATGAATTCGCCTTCCACAGCACCGCGAAAGCCGTCCCGGATCCCCATGACCTGGATCCCGCGTTGGGCAGAGGATTTAACAACGGCTCTGATAACAGCATTTAAACCGGGGCAATCGCCGCCGCCGGTGAGAACGGCCAATCTATTCATATTCTACACCTCCTGAGTTTCATGAACGCAGTACAATTATGTTGACAGTACAACTATAAAATGAGTATATAGCATTTCTTTAAAATATGAAATAAATTCTCCTTCAAGAATTTAAATCTTGCTAAATAGAACAGCATAGTTTAATATTATCGATATTGGAAATAATATAGATAATAAAAACAATATAGGCTGGAGCAGATAAAAATCTGCGGTACTGCATTTGCAGGCTGTAAGAATTAAAATGGCAGACGGCCGATTCAACTGAATGGAATTTTCCAAATGGTCTTGACCACGAAAGCAAGCGGCAGGAACTTGTCATTATTCCGTATTTATTTTTAAGTAAAGCTGAATAATATTTATGGTTGGTGGAATGCGCTTGTTTGTCTTGTTCAACGGAAAGCTCCGTTATGGGATGACAAGCTTTTATACTTTTTTGGCAGGAGGCTGAAACATGAAGATAGCTAATACAATTAAAGAAGTACGGGAAATCATTAATGAATGGAAATCGGAGGGACTCAGCATAGGCCTGGTACCAACCATGGGCTTTCTCCACGAAGGCCACACGAGCCTCATGAAAATCGCCTCGGAAAATGATCGTGTTGTAGTAAGTATTTTCTTAAACCCGATCCAGTTCGGTCCGAAAGAGGATCTGAGCAGCTATCCGAAGGATTTTGAAAGCGACAGAGCCAAATGTGAAGCAAACGGCGTCGATTTGATTTTTGCACCCGCCGCTGCGGAAATGTATGATGGGATGTTCTCCACTTATGTGGATATGACCGGCCTTACCGAAGAATTGTGCGGTTTAAGCCGACCGGGACATTTCCGGGGTGTATGTACTGTTGTGTCCAAGCTTTTTAATATTATTTCGCCGGACAAAGCCTACTTTGGAGAAAAGGACGCTCAGCAGCTGGCGGTTGTGAAAAGGATGGTCAAAGACCTTAATTTCAATCTTGAAGTCGTTGGATGCCCTATCATCAGAGAACCGGATGGTCTGGCTATGAGCTCCCGAAATACCTATTTGAATGAAAGCCAAAGAAAAGCAGCTGTCATTCTATCGAAAAGCATAAAGATTGGCAAAGAACTTGTGATGGCAGGAGAAATGGATGCTTCTGAAGTGATATCACAAATGAAAGCTGTTATTGAATCCGAACCATTGACCAGGATCGATTATATCAAGGTTGTGGATTCCAATTCCCTTGTTGCCGTGGACCGTATTGACAGGCCGGTTCTTGTGGCAATAGCTGTGTTTATCGGTACTACAAGACTGATAGACAACTTTTCATACATGCCCTCAATGTGATTGGCCTGCTGTTGTAAATCCATTTTTCCTGTGATATATTGAATTAAAGATCAGTTCCGCATCTCATAGGCAGCCGGCAGTGCTTACTGGCGGAAAAGAAAGGAGAATCAACATGGCAGTAGTAAAAGTAATTGAACTTCTTGCAGAGTCAAGTGTGAGCTGGGAAGCAGCAACGAAAGAGGCGATCAACGAAGCGTCAAAGACCCTGACTAATATCCAGTCTGTTTACGTTGAAAATTTCCAGGCCGTTGTAAAAGATAATGAAATCACCCATTACAGGGTCAATGCGAAAATATCATTTATTGTAGCTGATTAACGGAATTGATTTCTAACAGAAACCAAAAATATAATTTTATAAAAAAAGAGCAGCTTTTCAAAGGCTGCTCTTTTGTGTTTTTATTTGGTATCGGAAATAATAAGAATAATTGTGGCTCTGCTTTCCGTTTTACACTTAGGCAATTCAGTTATTCCAGGCCGACCAAGATATCTTCACCCTCAATTTTTACAGGGTATGTGATGGCATCTTTAACATCAAGAGTCACGAACATGACTTTCGGCTTCTGTATGATCTTTCCGGTGATCACATCGAATTTGGTGCGATGCCTCCTGCATGTAATGATATTGCCGTCAACGATGCCATGTTTATAGAGGTTGGCACCCATATGAGGGCACTTATTGTTAACTGCATAGTATGAATCTTCAAATTTTACTATGAGGATTTCATGACCGTTCAATGAGCCCAATATTGTATTATCTTCCTGCAAGTCAGATGTTTCAGCAACTTTATAATATTCCATAGGTACCGTCCTTTCATGATTATGATTTCGATCGCTGATTGAATCATAATTCAGCATAACATAAGATGTTTGAACAGTAAAGATTTGGGGGATAATTAACACATATCTGCGCATTTAGGATATAATAAATAACATACCATATCAAGGGAGGAATTAATAATGGATTGGAATTTCGAAGAAGGCAGGATCTATAGTGTTGATGAAAATGGAGATCTGATGTGCGAAACAACATATACCAGAATAGGAAACGGTATTGTTGATATAGATCATACTTATGTTAACCCGTGTTTAAGGGGTCAGGGTATGGCCAGCAAAATGATGTTCGTTGTTTCGGATTTTCTACGAAAGGAAGGCTTGACGGCCACAGCTACTTGCTCATATGCAAATCTTTGGTTTATTGATCATAAAGAAGAATACCCGGACATTATCTCCGATGATGTCACCGGACAAGATCTTTCATGTAAAATAGGCGGCAAACATTAAGCAAGGGATATTCATTTTCCGTAATCCATCTTGAACATTTTTACAACCGCTTTGTCAATGACAAAAGACGGGATATGAATCATAACATTTGATTTGATCCTGTCTTTTGCAATTATATATCTCGATTTTGGATTCTTTTTTTCTAAGATACCGGCGATAATGGATGCAGCCACTCCGGCATCCATGCCGCTGTTGCCGCCTTCAATGAAATTATCCCGAAAAGCGTTTAAGCTTTTAAGATATTTTTCCTCAACGAAAGATATATCCTGGGCTTTTGCCTTGTTCCAGATAGGTGTTGCTACGGCGGCAGGTTCTAAAAGGATCGTTTTGATGCCATAAGGACTCATCTCGCGCCTCAATGAATCGCAGAATCCTTCAAGGGCGAACTTGGTCGAGGCGTACGGCGATAAAAACGGCAATGCTATTTTGCCTGCAAGGGAGCCATTTACGATGATTTTACCTTTGCTTTGGATCAGCTCCGGAATGAAAGCCTGGATGATCCTGACCGCCCCAAAATAATTGATCTCAAAGCATTCCTTGTAGAGGGATATAGGAAGATTCTCCGCAGGGCCCCCCAATGCGACCCCTGCATTCGCGATAACCGCTACAATGCGACTTCCGTTTTGGCAAAGGTCTTTCACATATTGAATAAAACCATCTATTTCATCGGAAACTCGCAGGTCCATTTTTCTTGAATGAATATTAGGCTGCTTTTCAAAGGGATCGTCATCGAGATAAGATGTTGCGATAGTATAGCCTTTTTTGCTCAATATATTATCCACAAGGCTTTTACCGATCCCGCTGTCTGATCCGGTAATAACGACCAGCTTGGAGAAGTTGCTGACATTCATCTTTTCGGCATTCTTCATAAAAATCACCCTCTATACTCGTTTGGATTTAATGCAAAGCATAATCATTTGTCATGGGTATTTTATACCCGAATTATTAAAACATAAAAGGATCCGACTTCGTTTAAGAATCATTAAATACTGGATGAACGATCATTAAGGGAGGATGCCCATGCGGATCAATTTCAGAACTACGAAATACGGGGGCGTCAAGCTTTTTGTGGACACAGAGGTGCCGCTCTTTATTTATATGAAAACGGACAAGGGCATTGTTATTTTAAATATGGCCACCGCCTCGGAAACTTCGGGAATTTATCAAAACATCGTTAAAAACAAATTAAGCCACAGCATACCGCCTCAGAACAATTGAAAATGGTTTACGACCGACGTATTTATTGTTATTATTTAATCGGTCCTATGGCTACATAAAAATGAAATCAATACTTGGGATTTCAAATCCGCGACTATGGGTATATTATTTAATAAGATTAAGGAATAATCAGAGGTGAAATTATGTTAACTGGCAAAACGGTAGTTCTTGGAGTAACAGGGAGTATAGCGGCGTACAAGATCGCAAATCTGGCTAGCATGCTGATCAAGCAGCATTGCGATGTTCACGTTATCATGACCAAAAACGCTACGAACTTCATTAATCCGATCGCTTTTGAAACGCTGACAAAAAATAAATGCATGGTGGATACCTTCGATAGAAATTTTCAGTTCAATATAGCCCACGTGTCCCTGGCCCAGAAAGCCGATCTGATGATGATCGCTCCGGCTTCAGCAAATATCATTGCCAAACTTGCCCATGGTCTGGCGGACGACATGCTTAGCACAACAGCTCTTGCCTGCAAATGTCCTATTCTGGTTTCCCCGGCGATGAATTCCAATATGTACGTGAATCCTATCGTTCAGGAGAACATTCAGATTCTTAATAAATATGGATTTACAGTGATTATTCCCGATGTGGGTGTTCTCGCCTGTGAAGATGTGGGAATTGGAAAAATGCCTGATGAGCATGTGCTGATGGATCACATCATGAGAGAGATCGCCTTTGAAAAAGATTTGAAAGGCGAGAGAATATTGATCACAGCCGGACCGACCCATGAAGCTATTGACCCTGTAAGGATCATAACCAACCATTCCACAGGGAAGATGGGGTATGCCCTTGCCAGAATGGCGATGCTTAGAGGTGCGGATGTTACACTGGTGACAGGTCCTGTCAGTTTAACACCGCCGCCATTTACCACCACCGTACAGATCCAAAGTGCTCAGGACATGTATGAAGCGGTTGTAGGACTTTTCGAAGAGCAGGATATTGTAATAAAAGCAGCAGCAGTGGCGGACTATAGACCAATCAATGTAAGCGATGAAAAAATCAAGAAAAGAGACGGGGATATGACGATCCAACTCGAAAGGACCAAGGATATTCTCGCCGGCCTGGGTTCGATGAAAAGACCGGATCAATTCCTGTGCGGATTTTCTATGGAAACCCAAAATATGCTTGAAAATTCAAGGAAAAAACTGGTGGAAAAGAACATCGATATGATTGTTGCAAACAATCTTAAGGATGAAGGTGGCGGATTTGCCACTGATACGAATATCATCACGATCATAACCCGTGAAACAGAAAATGCGCTGCCTATCATGACGAAGGAGGCTGCAGCCAATGAAATATTGTCCCGGATCATCATGTCGATGCAAGCCCGTTAAGCCCAAATAACGGGCTTTTTTGTTGAATCGGAGGTGTATTATGAAAAAATGGATATGCACGGTATGCGGATATATTCATGAGGGTATGGAGCCTCCTGAAAAATGTCCGATGTGCGGCGCTCCAAAAGAAATGTTTCAGTTGCTGGTGGAAGGGACCGGAGATACAGGCCAAGG
>CALBZG010000062.1 GCA_937889655.1 uncultured Clostridia bacterium | reverse complement strand
TCTGACGTAGCACATTCCGAGCATTCGCTTTGAGCGAACGCTGGACAAGTGCACATCCGGTGACTATAGCAAAGGGGTCACACCTGTTCCCATCCCGAACACAGAAGTTAAGCCCTTTAGCGCTGATGATACTTGGCGGGCAGCTGCCTGGGAAAGTAGGTCGTCGCCGGTTTTTTTAATAAGGCCCCATGGTCAAGTGGTTAAGACATCGCCCTTTCACGGCGGTAACCCGAGTTCGAGCCTCGGTGGGGTCACCAATTTTTAAATGCGCGCATGGCGGAATTGGCAGACGCACTAGCCTTAGGAGCTAGCGGGCGACCATGGGGGTTCAAGTCCCTCTGCGCGCACCATGCGTATTCGATACAACCAAAGGGTTGTATTTTTTTATTTCAGTTCAAAGTAATGTTTTTAATTTTGACCAGTATTTTCAATTTTGGCCAATTTTATTTACACATTATTTCATCACTTAAAGCCTTGAATACCAAAACTGTTTGTGCTATTATTTCTATTGTGCGATAACCACTATGTGCTGAACATTGATTTTTATTGCATGAACGCACGGACCTCGGGATGTAGCGCAGCTTGGCAGCGCGATTGCTTCGGGAGTAATAGGCCGCAGGTTCAAATCCTGTCATCCCGACCAGTAAAGCCCATTGTCAACTTGACTGTTTGTCTTCGTTGACAGTGGGTTTTTCATTTGGTAAACTTGAATGGCAAAACTGATCAGAAGCAGACATTGGAAAGCGGGTACATAGAATGAATGTAAAGGAACAGATCCTGGATATATTCGAAAACAATAGAGGGATTTTTATATCCGGAGCCGAACTGGCTGTGAAGCTTTCTGTAAGCCGGAATGCGGTTTGGAAAGCCGTTAAATCTCTTCAGGATGAAGGATACGAAATCACTGCAGTAACTAATAAGGGATATTGTCTCAATGACGAAACGGACATATTATCAGTTCAAAGTATAGCCAAACATCTTGGAGAAGAGAGCGGGCATTTTAATATTGAAGTGTTTAAAACCCTTGATTCAACAAACAATATGCTTAAATCCCTTGCAGCTTCAGGAGAACCGGAAGGGAAAGTCGTTATTTCGGAAGAGCAGACAGCCGGTAAAGGAAGGATCAGTAGAAGCTTTTATTCTCCTGCTGGTACAGGGCTCTATTTGAGCCTGCTTCTAAGACCTTGCTTCAGTCCGGAAGAATCTTCCTATATTACCTCTGCTGCGGCTGCGGCAGTAGCCAGAGCCATCGAAACGGTCTCCGGATGCGAAGCAAAAATCAAATGGGTCAATGACATCTATTGCAATGGTAAAAAGGTGTGCGGTATACTGACCGAGGCTTCCATGAATCTGGAGACAGGCGGCCTTGAATATGCCGTCTTGGGAATCGGCGTAAACGTAAATCCACCGAAACAGGGATTTCCAGAAGAAATAAGCGATATCGCCTCCAGCGTATTTGAGCGAGGCATGAATACAGGAGATATCAGGAACCGGCTGGCAGCTGAAATACTTGATAACTTTTGGCAATATTATAAAAAACTGGGGCAGAAGACTTTCCTCAGGGAGTATCGGGATCGATCCATGATCGTGGGCCATGAGATTTTGGTGCTGC
This sequence comes from uncultured Clostridia bacterium, assembly GCA_937889655.1. Classification (GTDB taxonomy): domain Bacteria; phylum Bacillota; class Clostridia; order Peptostreptococcales; family Anaerovoracaceae; genus CALBZG01. Next base: position 9,501 of record CALBZG010000062.1, on the reverse strand, counting down.
ATGGCAGCTCGTCAAAAAAGGCCATGGCGCTTGGAATAGACGACTCCTGCCATTTGATCGTTGAATATGAAGATGGATCGCAAGAAAATTTATCCTCGGGTGAAATTAGCATCAGACGTATATAAAGAAAGGGGAGCAAGATGAAATTAATAGTATTGGACGGGTATACGGCTAACCCGGGTGACCTGAGCTGGGAGAAGTTTCAAAATTTAGGCGAATTGACGGTTTATGAAACTTCGACAAGAGTTGAAGCAATGGAAAGAGCAAAGGACGCCGAATCGATTTTTGTGAACGCTGTCGGCGTGGACAGGGAATTCATGGAGCAGTGTCCGAACTTAAAATATATAGGGCTTCTTTGTACCGGATATAATCATGTGGATCTGATTGCTGCGGAAGAGAAGGGCATCGCGGTCACAAACATACCGCTATATGCGTCAGACGCCGTTGCACAGCATGCCGTCGCGCTGATGCTGGAGTTGACAAATCATGTGGCTATCCACAATGATGCGGTCCAAAATGGAGAATGGTTCGATATTCCTTACGATTGCTTCTGGAAGAAGCCATTGACTCTGTTGGCGGGCAAAACCCTGGGGATTATCGGCTATGGAGCCATTGGGAAAAGGGTCGCGCAGATCGCGGAAGCGCTGGGCATGAAAATAAATATATACAGCAAGGATCCGGAAGCTGTTATCCAATCCGATTTTCTTTCGATGCATTGTCCGCTCACCGCTGACAACAGGGAGATGATCAATGCCGAATTCATAAGTAAAATGAAAGACGGCGCTGTGATCATCAATACAGCCAGAGGCGGCCTGATCAATGAATCTGATCTTGCAGCGGCTTTGAAATCAGGAAAAATTAAAGCAGCGGGACTCGATGTGGTCAGCGTGGAGCCACCTCACCGGGATGCGGAGAATCCTCTGTTCGGCCTGCCGAACTGCATCATCACGCCGCATAACGCGTGGGTCCCGGTAGAGACCCGTGAACTCTTGCTGGATATTGCGGCCAACAATCTTAAAAGCTTTATAGAAGGCGGCAGACTGAACAGACTCTAACCGGATACATGTTAGTCAATGTGGTCGTTCTGAATGCCTGTAATGGAAAACTGGACCCATTCCGCGATATTTTCGGCATGATCGCCAATCCGTTCAAAATACTTGGCAACCATAAGGATGTCAAGGCAAGGTTCGCCTTCCTCGGGATTATCCTTCAGAAGCGTCACCAATTTTTTCTTTACTTTCATAAACAGATCATCGACCACATCGTCATACTGTACAACGGCTTTGGCCAGCTCCAGATCTTTATTGACAAATGAATCCACAGCATCGGTGACCATTTTGATGGTCGCCTTTGCCATGCTGTCTATATCCGTCAGACGCTTCGTCTGGTTTGCACCGATAAATTTTGAGATCTCACTGATATCGGCGGCTTGATCCCCGATCCTTTCCATATCTGAAATCATTCTTAAAGCAGATGAAATCTGCCTCAGATCCCTCGCTACAGGCTGCTGCTGCAATAAAAGCCTCATGCAAAGGGCTTCGATATCCCGTTCCTTCTGGTCGATAGTGCGGTCGATCGCCCGGGCTTCTTCCGCGAGTTTTTGGTCGTTGTCGATCAGGGCTTTCACGGAAGCTGATATGGCGTCCTCGCATAAAGAACCCATATGGATAAGTTCCTGATTCAATAACTCGAGCTGCTCATCAAATTTATTTCTCATATCATAAACCTCCTTGGGATATTTTTCGGTGCTTAAGAGACAGTATAACGGTTTTCAATGGACGCGGCAAGCAAATATGCATGAGGACGGATGAATTCACAATTTGCTGGAATATCAAGGCCTCTTAGTGTATAATTTTATACTGGAACAAAAGGTTAAATGGTAACAAGATAGCACTATCCGTGAAGGAGCAATAAGATGGATGATCAAAAAAGAATGGAAGAATATATCCTAAAAACCATGGATGAGAATAACATCGGCCAGAAGGACTGGATAAACGGCATGATGAAAGCCGAGCCCGTCAGCTGCTCCTTTGACGACAAGTCCATAACATGGTTATTCCCGCTGCAGGAATGGCAGTCTAACAGAGCCGGATTTCTTCAAGGCGGCATCATCGCCCAGGCTTTTGACATGGTGGTGTCAGCAGTGGCAAGATTTTATGCGAAGACTACCTTCATCCCGACGGTGAGCATGGATATTAAATTCCTAAAGGCAGTAAAAATGGACGATACGATCATGGTTACGGCCAGAGCCATTTCGGTGGGTCGTACGATTTCTCATTTTATTCTTACAGCTGAGAGTAAGAAAACGGGAAAAATCGTGGCTTCCGGCGCGGCTATTTACATGAGTATAGATGATCCGGAAAAAGGCAAACCGAGAATCGAAAGCAACGTGCTCAAGAACATTATCAACAATAGTGATAGATTTTAATCAGGAATTCGAGGAGAGTATAAAATGAAAGACAGCTTTGGACGCGAAATAAAATATATGAGAATTTCTCTGACCGATAAATGCAATTACCGCTGCAAATACTGCATGCCGGAGGAAGGGATCCCCGACATCGGCCATGAAAAGATTTTAAGATTCGAAGATATAGAAAGAATTGCACAGGCGGCAGTTGAATTAGGCATATCAAAATTCAGGCTGACCGGCGGCGAACCTCTCGTAAGGAGAGGCATAGTTGACTTCGTTAAAAAAATGAAGAGCATCGAAGGCTTGAGAGAACTGACTATGACGACTAACGGTTCCTTATTGTCTTCCTTTGCGGAAGATCTGGCTGCGGCAGGCCTTGATAGGGTCAATATCAGCCTTGATACTCTTAGATACAGCCGATTCAAGGAAATCACCAGGGGCGGTGAAATCGATGATGTCGTAGCAGGAATCAACGCTGCAGTTAATGCAGGATTGACTCCGGTTAAGATCAATGTTGTGATGATGAAGGGATTCAATGACGATGAGATCCTGGACTTCCTGCAGCTTACCTTCCAACATGACTACGAGATCAGATTTATTGAAATGATGCCATTCAAAGGCAACGATGAATGTGAATATCTGTTCATGTCAAACGATGAGATCAAGGCAAAGCTTCCGGCACTGAGACCGGTTCCGTTCCATGGGGAGGTCAACGGCGTCGCGGAGCTTTATAAATATCCTGCAGCCAAGGGTAGGATCGGCTTTATCAGCGCCATAAGTGATGAGTTTTGCAGCGACTGCAACAAAGTTCGAGTCACGGCGGATGGCAAGCTGAAAACCTGCCTTCATAGCAACAACGAGTATGATCTGAAAAAGGCACTGAGCGTTTACGAAAGCCAGGGCGAAGAAGCCGGCAAACAAGCGATGTTGAAAGTATTGACCGATGCAATAACGGCTAAGGAGAAAAAACATACACTCCGTATCGGCGAACCGGCCATTGATAGAAATATGAATAGAATAGGCGGTTGAATATGGGTAAGCTCACGCACATAGATGAAAAGGGGCGGCCTAAAATGGTCGATGTCAGCGAAAAGCAAGACACCAAAAGGACATCAGTGGCAAAAGGCTCGATCTATATGAAGCCTGAGACATTAGCGCTGATCATTAAAGGGGGCATAGCCAAGGGAGACGTATTATCGGTGGCCCAGACGGCAGGCATTATGGCCGCGAAAAAGACGTGGGAGAATATCCCGATGTGCCATAACATTTTGATCACGGGAGTTGACATGGACTTTGTGATCGATGAGGAAAATTCAGCTGTACATATCGAAGCCTGCGCCGTTACGACAGGCAAGACAGGTATAGAGATGGAGTCTCTCAATGCAGTGGCGATGGCAGCTCTGACCATATATGACATGTGCAAAGCCGTAGACAGAGGGATGCGGATCACGGATATCAGGCTTGTCTCAAAAAGTGGAGGCAAATCAGGTACATTCACAGCAGAATAAGATAAGCATCAATCGGGAGTGGTCAGTTGCATGATCACTCCAATTTTATTATAAAGACCCTTTTCCAAGACATCGTAAAAGGGTTGTATATAACCTGTTTTGAAATATAGGCTCAACTGATTATTATATTCAGATTCCGTCATTCCAACCATGAATGGCGGGTAGCCCTGGAGAAGAAGATAATAATACATCAGGAATCGGGCTATCATTTCACTGCCGTTGTCAAAAGGATAGATCCTAATGAATCGATTATGAAGGATCGCAGCTTTCATAATGACATTGAGCTCATCCTTGTCCGTCGATAGCCAGCTAAGCAGCGCATCGATTTGCTCGCTGATCTCGCTGGGATGGGGTGGGTTGTAGTGAAGTGCCAATAGAACGGGATTACCCTTGCGATAACGAGGCGTATCCTCTCCGGTAAGTATGCCGTAAAACTGCATTATTTGCTGCTTATCAATGCTGTGATGTATGGATGCCAAGGATGTTGCTTTTTTTATCGCTTCAACGTACCGGCCAACGATGGCATGCTCCTCCAACGTAGCCCTCATGGTTATGTTACCACGTATCATGCTGCGGATATCTTCTATTGGGATGTTGATTCCGTCAAGGTGGAGAGAGGAGGATATCCAGTCCAGTATATCCATCTCCCTAAGCAACGCCGCGACTTCGGGCTTGTAAGGCTTCCTGTTTTCGAGGATCACTTTTTTCTTTTTGATTTCACGGTACATGGGCGCTGCCTCCTTTTTTTGATTCTACCACACCCGGTGGGGATATGCTATAATATAGCAATAATTGAAGCGCTTGTATGTTAAGCGCTTACGATGTTGCCGAGGAGGTGTCAACTTGTTTTCATATGGACAAATCGATTACTATCTAATGGGCGCGGACAACCTGACGATAGCTCAGGTGTGGATCCGTCTGCTTCTTGCGGTGACCGTGGGAGGCATCATAGGCCTTGAAAGGGGTGCTCATGGGCATACGGCGGGATTCAGAACGCATATCCTGGTTTGTGTAGGCGCCTGCCTTGCTATGATGACCAACCAGTATATGGTTGAAGAATTGGGAGCGGGGACCGATATGGCAAGACTGGGCGCTCAAGTTATTACAGGAGTCGGCTTCCTGGGTGTCGGTACTATCATCGTAACGGGACGCCATAAAATCAAAGGCCTGACCACGGCAGCAGGGCTGTGGGCTTCTGCCTGCCTCGGCTTGGCAATGGGTATAGGATTCTATGCGGGAGCGCTGATAGCAGCCTTGCTGATTTTCGTCGTATTGGCTTTCCTTCAGCGCATCGAAAACTATTTTTATGAACGGACAAAAATTGTGGATCTGTATGCGGAATTGCATTCCATGGCTTCACTGAAAGCATTCAAAGTGGATGCGCATGAAATGGGGATACAAGTCTCGGATGTGCATATCAGCAATGATGCGCCAATGGTCCAGGGCAGTGCCGGGGTTTATTTCACGGTAAAGCTGCCGAAAGGCAAGACGAAAAACGAACTTCTGGATATGCTCGAAAATTCTCCGGAAGTCTACCTGGTAGAAGAAGTATAGAAATAATAGGATAATAGGAATTTTTAATGATGGAATTAATGACCGGGCTTATTGAATTGCTTGGTAAAGAAAATGTTCTGGCCGGCGAGCCGATGAAAAATCATTCATCTTTCAAGGCAGGCGGCGAAGCCGCCCTCCTTGTTGTAGCAGAGAATGAACAGCTGCTTATGAAAGCTCTGGCAATGCTTGTCAAAGAAGGAATGCCCTATATCATTCTGGGCAATGGGACAAACATCCTGGTGAAAGATACCGGGTTTTCCGGCGCATTTGTCAAACTGGGCACTGGATTTAACGGCATCGAGGTAGTCGGGAATGAAATCAAAGCCGGCGCCGGGGCGCTGCTTTCGACTCTGGCAAAAACAGCAGCCGAGAATCGTCTCACAGGTCTTGAGTTTGCAGCAGGTATCCCGGGCTCCGTGGGAGGCGGGATCTGCATGAATGCCGGCGCTTATGATGAAGAACTCAAGAATGTTATAAAAAGTGTAGAAGCAATAACCAAAGACGGATCAGAAAGATTGCTTCTGGAGGCTGAAGTGCTGGAACTGGGATATAGAACAAGCCGCTTTCAGAGAACCGGCGAAGTGGCAACAAGTGTCATCGTTCAATTGGAACAGGGCGATCCTGAGATAATAAGCGGGAAAATGAAAGACTTGGCTACCAGGCGTAGTGCGAAGCAGCCTTTATGGATGCCCAGCGCCGGTAGTTTCTTCAAACGCCCGTCCGGCGATTATGCAGGGCGATTGATCGAGGAGGCGGGGCTCAAGGGGCTCACCGTGGGAGATGCCATGGTTTCACCGCTCCACGCCGGGTTTATCGTGAATAAAGGAAATGCAAGCGCGACAGACATCATCAACTTGATGAAGCTGGTGCAGAACATCGTATATGATAAGACCGGCGTCAGACTGGAGCCGGAAGTACGAATCATAGGGGATTGATATGGAATATAGAATGTTATGGGATTACCATACACATACCACCTTTTCACACGGGAAAGGGTCCATCGAGGATAACGTTATAGTTGCAGTTAAAAAAGGTCTTAAAAGAATCGCCATTGCCGATCATGGACCGGGGCATCTCACCTTTGGGATCAAGAGGGAGGATATCCCTAAGATGAGGGAAGAGATCGAAAGGCTGAGGCCGCTCTATCCCCAAATCGAGATTTATCTTAGCGTCGAAGCGGATATATCCAGAAAAGGCAATGGAATCGATATTAAAGATTCCGAAAAGAGCCTGTTCGATTTTATTATTGCGGGATATCATTTTGCGGCATTTTGGGGTTACACTGCGGAAAATTTCATTGCAACCAAATTTGGCAGAGATGAAAATGATAGTATCAAATATGCCGCCCGGGGGAGCCTTCTGGTTCGCAACACCGAAATGGTGGTCAGAGCACTTTACAAAAACGACATTTTCATGCTGACACATCCCGGCGACAAGGGCCCGTTTGATATTCTGGAAATTGCCAATTCTTGTGTTGCCACCAATACACTGATGGAAATCAGCAATTGGCATCCATATTTAACTACAGAGGGGATCAGGCTGGCGGCTACCACACATGCATCATTTGCCCTGAGCAGCGACGCACACAGGCCGGAGCGCGTTGGCGGCTTTGAAAAAGGTCTCAGGAGAGCTATGGAAGCCGGCCTGGACCCAGAGAGAATAGTGAACATTGAGAGGATATAACAATTGTCTTTTGCAACTGATATAAAAAACGAGCTGGCCCATATCGTGCCGGAAAAGAAGTGCTGCATGCTTGCTGAAATCGCCGGGTTCATCAGATTCTGCGGAAGCGTCAGGATCAGAAGCGGTAAAATGCAGCCCATCTTGACTATAGAGAACCTGGAAGTAGCCAGCCATTATCAGCTGCTCTTCAAGCAGTACTTCGGTGTGGAAATGGAGATGGAGATCAGCACCGGCGCATCCTTCAAGAAAGGCAGCCTTTATCATATGACCGTTGTGGATCCCGAAGGCACCATTGGTGAAAAGATTCTCAGAGAGACGGGCATATTAATGGTTAGAGAGGGCTTTGACACTCTGTCTGACGGCATCTATGATGAACTGATCCGTACAAAATGCTGCCGGAAATCCTATCTGAGAGGAGCATTTTTGGGAAGCGGCACTGTGAATAATCCGGAAAAGGGCTACCATCTGGAATTCGTCTGCAACACACAGGCTTTGGCAAAGGACCTGGTCAGGCTGATCAACAGCTTTGTAGACCTTCATGCTAAAATGACCGAACGGAAAAACCGGTGGGTGGTTTATGTGAAAGAATCAGAGCAAATCATTGACATACTGAATATCGTTGGTGCCCATGGACATCTTCTGAGATATGAAGAAATACGGCTTCAGAGGGAATTAAGAAACTCAGCAAACCGGCTGAAAAACTGTGACGATGCGAACACTGATAAGATCGTAAATACTGCTCAGAGACATTTGGCGGCTATTCGGAAAATCGAAGAGAAGAAAGGCTTACAGTGGCTGCCGGACAAGTTATATGAAATGGCTCTGGCCCGGATCAATAATCCGGAGGACGGACTTGCCGAGTTAGGCGAACAAATGGATCCGCCGTTAAAAAAATCCGGCGTCAACCATCGCCTTAAGAAAATAGAAGAAATGGCGGAAAAACTATGATTCATGTTGGAAGCACGCTGGAAATCAGAATAGAAGACATATCGAATGAAGGTCATGGCATCGGCAAAGCAGAAGGCATGGCCTTATTTGTTAGAGACACCTTGCCGGGAGACCTGGTTTGTGTCTACGTCTCGAAGCTGAAAAAAAATTACGGATTTGCCGAGAAATTATTACTGGTGGAACCATCTCCTGACAGAATTCTCGCAGCTTGCCCATTCTCAACGGATTGCGGGGGTTGCTCTTTTCAGCAATTAAGCTATAACGCCCAGCTGAAGACGAAAGAAAAACAGGTCAGGGATAAGTTGACAAGACTGGCGGGCATAGAAAATCCTTTAATTAGGCCCATCATTGGTATGGACGAGACATATCGTTACAGGAATAAGGCGGTCATGCAGATCGCAGAAGATGGCAGTGTAGGATTCTATAAAGCTAAAAGCCATGATGTGATAGACTGCGAAACCTGCCTTCTTCAGACTAAGGCTGCAGAGGCTGCAGCTGATGCACTGAGGGATTTTATAAAAACCGACCATATCAGCGTGTATGATCCTGTTTCAGGTAAAGGTCTTCTACGCAATATGATCGTGCGGACATCCTGGAGCACGGGAGAAATCATGGTTGTGCTGGTGATCAACGGGAAAGGTATTCCGAACGCAGAAAAACTGGTCAGAATGATGGACGATAGGATCAGCGATTTGGAAGAAGCAGATGGCGCTTGGAATTATTCCCTTGAAAGCGTTCATATCAATATAAATAAAAAACCAGGATCGGAAATTCTAGGTGAACAATCCATTTTGATCGCAGGGAAACAAGTGATCATTGACAAAATCGGCCATTTAAAATTTGAAATATCTTCCATGTCTTTTTATCAGGTGAATCCGACACAAATGGAAAGGCTCTATGAAAAAGCATTGGATTATGCCTGCCTCACAGGGACGGAAACCGTGCTGGATTTATATTGTGGTGTGGGAACCATAGGTTTGCTGGCATCATCTAAAGCAAAAAAAGTCATCGGGATCGAATCAGTGCGGGGCGCTGTTATCGACGCCAATAGAAACGCTGTGATCAATGGAATTGTCAATGCGACATATATTTGCGGAGAAGCCGAAAATGAACTTCCGAAGCTATTACAGGAAGAGGGCTTTACCGCAGATGTAGCAATCCTGGATCCGCCACGGATAGGTTGTGATCCTGCACTCCTTGAAGCCGTTGCAGCTGCTGAAGTCAAGCGAATCGTGTATGTCAGCTGCGATCCGGCCACGATGGCCAGAGATATCAGGATATTAGGCAGCAAAGGATATCGATTTATGGAAGCCACTCCGGTGGATATGTTTCCTTGGACGAGCCACTGCGAATCCGTCGTGAAATTAGAAAAATGTAAAACCCAGTAAAAAATTAATG
>CALBZG010000061.1 GCA_937889655.1 uncultured Clostridia bacterium | reverse complement strand
TTCACAGATGCGGGCCCAGGCACAGATCGCTATGGAAACTGCTGATGTCATTATATTTATGGTTGATGGAAAAGCCGGACTTACAGCATCGGACCGTGAAGTGGCAAATATGCTGCTGCGTACCGGGAAAAAGGTGATCCTTGTGGTCAATAAAATCGATACACCGAAGATGCCTGCTGATTTTTACGATTTTTACGAATTGGGCTTGGGAGATCCTATCGCCATATCTTCGGTCAATATGCTGAACTTCGGCGATCTATTGGACGAAATCGTTAATAGTTTTTCTGAAACATCGGCCGATGAAGAGGAAGATGTGACTGGAATCGCGGTAGTCGGCAAGCCGAATGTCGGCAAATCATCCTTGGTCAATGAGCTGCTTGGAGAAAAGAGAGTGATCGTATCGCCTATAGCCGGCACTACAAGAGACTCCATAGATACCCCTTTTTCCTGGCAAGGTGAGAAATACATACTGATCGACACTGCCGGTATCAGAAGACGTTCAAAAGTAGATGAAGATATCGAAAAATACAGCGTAATCAGAGCCATCGCCGCTATTGAAAGATGCGATGTATGCCTTCTAATGATCGATGCTGTCGACGGGGTGACCGAGCAGGATAAAAAAATAGCAGGCATTGCCCATGAAGCCGGCAAAGGGATCGTCATCGTTGTAAACAAATGGGATCTGATAAAAAAAGAAACCAACACAATGAGGGATTTTGAAAAAGAAATAGCCCGGGAGCTTTCCTTTATGTCTTATGCACAGACGGTTTTCATATCGGTAATAGAAAAGCAGCGGATAAAGAATGTTATGGAACTATCAAAATATGTGGCCGAGAAACGTGCTATGAGGGTTTCTACCGGACAGTTGAACAGCCTGATCCAGGACGCGATGATGATGAGGCAGCCGCCTTCCGATAAGGGAAAGAGGCTGAAGATATATTATGTGGCTCAAGTGGGTGTTAAACCGCCGCTGTTTTCTTTTCAAGTCAATAAGCGTGCATTGATGCATTTTTCATATTCCAGATATCTGGAGAACAAAATCAGGGAGAGCTTTGGATTCGAAGGGACTTCCATTAAGTTTGTCTTTAGGGAAAAGGGAGAAAAAGAAGTATAAGGAGGAGCAGGACGTGGGTCTTATTATTATCATAATAACTTTGACTGCCGGCTACTTTATCGGAAACATTTCCCCGGCGATCATCATCAGCCGGATCAAAGGAACTGACATTAGAAATGAGGGCAGCGGGAATGCAGGTTTTACAAATGTTCTGAGGGTGTTCGGCGCAAAGGCGGCCGCGGTAACCTTGCTGGTGGACGTGCTGAAGGGCGCAGCGGCGGTTTGGATCGGGGCAGCTGCAGGCGGCATCGAAGCTGTTAACGAGGTCATAGAATATGGCCCGGAAATACTGGCCATGTTTACAGGATATGCAGCTATGTGCGGCCACAATTGGCCTGTCTTATACGGATTCAAAGGGGGGAAAGGTGTAGCAACTGCTTGTGGTGTGCTGCTTGCCGTCAATTATATCGTTGCCCTGGTTTCCTTCGGACTTCTTTTGATAGTTGTTCTGATAACAAAACGTGTTTCTGCCGGATCGATTATTGCCTCGGCATTGTTACCAGTGACTGCACAGGTTTTTGGAACAGAAGCAATGAAAAATTACCCGGTGGCGTACATCGGATTTGCTTTTTTAGTGGCTGTAACCATCATATTCAAGCACCGCGCGAATATTCGCAGGATCGCAGCAGGAACAGAACCTAAACTTAGTTTTAAGAAAAAGGAGAAAGCTCAATGAAAAAGATAGGAGTAATAGGTGCCGGCAGTTGGGGCACCGCGCTGGCAGTGACCTTATCAGACAACGGGCACTTAGTGAAAATTTCAGATGTCGATGGGGAACACCTGAAAGCTATGGAACGGGACCGAGAAAACAAAAAATATTTACCTTATGTCAAGTTCGGCGACAACATTTCGATCGCATATAGCACAGAAGAAGTTTTAAAGGACGTGGATATTGCCCTTTTTGCAGCTCCGGCACAACATTTCAGGTCTGCACTGTCGTCTGCGCTGCCATTTTTAAACGGTCAAATCATCGTGAATGTTGCCAAAGGCATCGAGCAGAGGAGCCTGAACAGGATGTCGGAAATTGCAGAGCAGCTGGCTCCGGGACAACCTTATGTGGCTTTATCCGGCCCGAGCCATGCTGAGGAAGTGGGATTAAAACTGCCTACGACCGTTGCAGTAGCGTCAAAGGATATGAAATATGCCGATACGGTCCAAGAGGAATTCATAACGGACCGTTTTAGAATATATACCAATCGGGACATCATTGGGGTAGAACTTGGAGGTGCATTGAAGAACATCATTGCCTTGGGCGCTGGGGTTTCAGATGGAATGGGATTCGGAGATAATGCGAAAGCCGCTATGATGACCAGAGGAATTGCTGAAATAGCCAGGCTCGGCGTGAAATTGGGAGCGGAAAGGGAAACATTTTTAGGCCTTTCAGGCATTGGCGACTTAATAGTGACCTGCACCAGTATGCATAGCAGAAACCGGCGGTGCGGCATCATGATCGGGGAAGGCATTTCTCCCGCTGATGCTGTTCAGAAGGTGGGCATGGTCGTCGAGGGAATGTACACCACCGACGCTGCCTATGAACTGGCGAAAAAGGTCGATATCGAAATGCCTATTACAGAAGTCATTTATGGAGTGATCAACGAAAATATGGATGTAAAATATGCAGCCAATGCTTTGATGACAAGAGACAGGAAGCACGAATAATAGTATGCAGACACTTAATCCAACAACAAAATTTCATATCAGGACATTTGGCTGCCAAATGAACGAGCACGATTCTGAAACCATCGCGGGCCTTCTCATTCAGGAAGGCATGGCTTCGGCCGACAAAGCCGGTGAGGCGGATATTGTCATCATCAATACATGCAGTGTTCGTGAAAATGCAGACAAGAGTTTTTTTGGCACCTTGGGGCAGTTTAAGAAGAAGAAAGAACAAAATCCGGAATTCATCGTATGTGTGGGCGGCTGCATGATGCAGCAGCAGCATATCGTCGATTCGCTTAAAAAGAAATATCCTTGGGTGGATATTGTTTTCGGGACCCATAATCTTCAGGAACTTCCGGGATTGATAAAAAATGTAAAATATGAAAAAAGTAGATTGGTCGACGTATGGGAAGAAGCCGGAGATATTATCGAAGGACTTCCTGCAAAAAGACTTTTCAAGCATAAGGCATACGTTAATATCATGTATGGATGCGACAACTTTTGCTCCTACTGCATCGTTCCTTACACCAGGGGAAGAGAACGCTCAAGAAAACCCGGAGACATCGTGGACGAAGTTAAGAAACTAGTGGAAGATGGCGTGATTGAAATCACGCTGCTAGGGCAGAACGTCAATTCGTATAAGCCTGATTTTACTGGACTTCTCTATGATCTTTCCGATATCGAAGGCTTGGAGAGAATTCGATTTATGACTTCCCATCCAAAAGATTTAAGCGATGATTTGATCCGTGCATTCAGCGAACTGCCAAAATTGTGCAATTATATACATTTGCCTGTCCAGTCCGGCGATAATAATATATTATCACAAATGAACAGGCGCTATACCCGTGAGGATTATCTTACACTGATAGAAAAATTAAGAGAAGCTGTTCCTGACATAGCAATCAGCACCGATATTATTGTTGGATTTCCCGGAGAGACTGAAGAGGAATTCGAAAACACGCTGGATCTGTGTAAAAGGGTTGGATTTGATTCTGCGTTTACTTTCCTCTATTCAGTCAGAAAAGGGACTCCGGCGGCAGATTTCGTAGAGCAGGTGCCGGAAGAGGTCAAGCATGAAAGATTCAACCGTCTTGTGGCAATTATCAATGAAAGCTCAGCCATCAAGAATTCCGAATATGCCGGCAGAGTCGAAAAAGTGCTGGTAGAGAGCCTTTCTAAGAGGAATACGAAGACATTCTCGGGGAGGACAGAATCCTTTAAGCTTGTAAACTTCAAAGCAGATATGGAAGATATGGGGAAAATCATCAATGTTCGAATTACCGAAGCAAAAACTTTCAGCCTGGATGGAGAAAAGGTAGTATAGATGTTTAATTTTATTTTCAGTCACATACCGGCATTGGCTATGGCGACGTTCGTCTTGAACTTCGTTATTGCTGCTGTAATTATATTTCTGGAAAGAAAAAATCCATCGACCACTCTGGCATGGTGCCTTATACTGTTTTTATTGCCTATCATCGGCGCATTTCTCTATTTTATGCTTTCCAACATTTTCATCAGAAACAAGGTCATGAAATATACTACTGAAGAGGAGGCCTTGATCCAGGCTTCTCTCCAGCGGCAGATGGCCGACATGGAATGTGGAAATTATCAGTTTACTAGTCCGAATACATTGATTTGGATGGACATGCTCAAACTGCATCAGATACTTGGAAAGGCTTATTATACTCAGGACAATGAAATCGAGATCATAACCGACGGCAAAGAAATGTTTGATGCTTTGCTGAATGATATTAAAAATGCAAAGATATCCATCGATATTCTATACTTCATCGTCAAACCTGATGAGGTCGGGATGAAATTCCTGAACGCGCTGACGGAGAAGGCAAAGGAAGGAGTTCAGGTAAGACTCCTGGCAGATGGGCTGGGAAGTAAAAGGTTGAATAGAAAAGTTTTGAAAGATTATCGGGCAGCCGGTGGCAAATTCGTCTTCTTTTTTCCGTTAAGGTTAAAGTATATCAATCCCAAACTGAACTATCGAAACCATAGAAAACTTGTTATTATCGATGATGCCATAGGCTATTTGGGCGGTTTCAACATCGGAAGAGAATATCTCGGCTTGAAGAAGAAATTCGGATATTGGCGGGATACGCAATTGAGGATCCAGGGCAGCGCGATCCAAGACATGAAAGTTAGATTTCTGCTGGATTGGCGTGTTGCAGCTAAAGAAAAAATCATGATCCATGAGGCATATGCTTCAAAAATTAACGGTAACGGAACTACAGGGATCCAAATCGTCAGCAGCGGACCGCACACCTCAAAGGAAGAAGTCAAACGCGGCTTTAATAAAATGATAACCACGGCGCAGAGAAAAATATGGATCCAGACTCCTTATTTCGTCCCTTCCGGCAGCCTCCAGGAAAATTTGAAGGTCGCCATCCTATCCGGCGTAGATGTAAGGATCATGATCCCGTCCATGCCCGACCATTTGTTTGTTTATTGGGCAACCTGGTCTTATATTGGAGTGCTGCTGAGGCTCGGGGCCAAAGTATATATCTATGACAATGGATTTCTTCATGCCAAAACAATGGTGGTCGATGGCGAAGTATCAACGGCAGGAACGGCCAATTTTGACAGAAGAAGTTTTAAACTCAGTTTTGAAACGAATGTTTTTATATACGGTTCAAAAGAAGCAAAAATGATGGAGGATATCTTTATCAAAGATTTGGAAAATTGCCATGAACTCACCGCTGAAGCATACGCCCGGCGCGGGACGTGGATCAAAGCCAAGGAATCAATATGCAGACTGCTGTCTGACTTACTCTAACAAAGAAAGGAAAATGGATAATGTTTGAAGATTTGAAAGTGGAAGACCGTGAAATTTACGATGCTATCATGCGCGAAGAGGCAAGACAAGAACACAAATTAGAGATGATCGCCTCGGAAAATTTTACCAGTAAGGCTGTAATGGAGGCCTGCGGGAGCATACTGACAAATAAGTATGCGGAAGGCTATCCAGGTAAAAGGTATTATGGCGGCTGCGAGCATGTCGACGAAGTTGAAAATATGGCTATCGAAAGGGCAAAGGAACTTTTCGGGGCAGAATATGCCAATGTCCAGCCACATAGCGGATCTTCAGCAAACATAGCCGTTTATTTTGCGTTGCTGAAGCATGGGGACACCGTGCTGGGAATGGACCTCACCAACGGTGGGCACCTCACTCATGGAAGTCTAGCCAATTTTTCGGGGCAGTACTTTAATTTTATACCGTACGGACTGAATCCTGAAACGGAGACGATAGACTTTGATCAGGTTCGTGAGCTTGCCAAGAAACATCGTCCTAAGATGATCGTGGCAGGGGCGTCTGCTTACCCAAGAATCATCCACACCGATCTGTTCAGAGAAATCGCAGATGAAGTGGGAGCATTGCTCATGGTCGACATGGCCCATTTTGCAGGGCTGGTGGCTGGCGGGATGCATCCGAATCCTGTTGAATATGCAGATATCGTAACAGCTACGACACATAAAACATTAAGAGGCCCAAGAGGCGGGATCATCCTCGCTAAAAAAGAATTCGGTCCGGCGATCAATAAGGGAATATTCCCGGGAGTCCAGGGTGGCCCGCTTATGCATGTTATTGCAGGCAAAGCGGTCTGTTTTAAACAAGCCCTTGATCCTGAGTTTAAAACCTATGCCAGACAGATCGTATCAAACGCCCAGGTCCTAGCCGAAGAACTGATGGCGAGAGATTACAAACTGGTATCAGGAGGAACGGACAACCATCTGATGCTGGTAAGCCTGATCAATAAAGGCCTTACCGGAAAAGAAGCCGAGGCTATGCTGGATGAAGCTAATATAACAACAAATAAAAATACTGTTCCAAATGATCCGCAGGGACCATTCATTACCAGCGGTCTGAGATTGGGGACTCCGGCTCTAACCACAAGAGGATTTAAAGAAGGCGAAATAAGACAGGTTGCGGAAGCGATAAGCCTGGTCCTTGATAACAAAGGGGAAGTGTCTAAAGCCGATGAAGCAAAGAGCATAGTGAAGGATCTTTGCGAAAGATTTCCGTTGAGCAATGTGGAGAAATAGAGGATGATGAGATTTCTTAATCCCATGACTTTGATATTCCTCGCTATCATGCTGTTCAGCTCTCTGACAAGCGGCAGGTTTGAAAACCCACAGGCATGGCTGATGAGCACCTTACTGATGATGCCGGCTATTTTGATCGGCCTATCATTTCATGAATTCGCCCATGCTTATGTTGCGAATAAATTGGGAGATCCTACGCCCAAATACCAAGGAAGAGTAACGGTCAATCCAATGGCGCATGTAGATCCGATCGGTATCATATGCCTCATCTTTTTAGGATTCGGATGGGGATTGCCGGTTCAGATCAACCCAAGATATTTCAAGAATACCAGGAGAGATGAATTCTTGGTGGCAATATCCGGGATCACTCTGAATTTCATCCTGGCAATTGTATTTGCGGGGCTGGTCAAACTGATCGAGGTTTTTGCTTTAGGCTTTGCGATGTCTTCTATGGGAGAAATCGTTGTAGAGGTCCTGCTCTATGTTGTAAAAATCAATCTGGTGCTTATGGTATTCAATCTGCTGCCAGTACCGCCATTGGATGGATTCAATATTATTACACAAGTATTTAATCTAAAGCAAAATGAGTTATATTATAAAATCTATGATAAAGGCATGATCATACTACTGGTCCTGATTTTATTCAATATTACAGATGTCTTAATTTTTCCGGCGCTTAATTTCTTTTATAGCTTGGTGATGGGTATATTTTTTTAAAAAATGGGAAGGCGCCGATTGCGGCGCCTTCCTGCTTCCAGGATCAAATATTGATTAAGTAATTGCTATTATTCATTATGGCGAAGCTTTGATTTGTCCATATGGATCGCCATGGCATCAGCGCCGGCTTCCGGATCCTTTGATTTGAATGCTTCAAAAATAGCCTTGTGCTCAGCCAGTACAGTATCAAGATAATCATCCTGATAAACTGAATTGCGGCTGCTATGCTTGATGTAGATCTGATAGGATGAGAGTACATGCTGAAGCATCCGATTTTTCGATGCGCTATAGATGATCTGGTGAAAGCCGGTATTGATATTCAGCATTTTTTCGATATCCTTCTTTATCGTATAAAATTCCATGAATTCAAAAGTTTCTTCCAGAGCCTCAAGCTCGTCGTCGCTGATGCGTTCAATCGCCCACCGAACAGCCTGGATTTCGTATGCCTTTCTAAGGTCGTAAATATCCATTAGATCCTGATCGGAAAAACCCACCACAAAGGCACCTCTGTTTGGTATATTCTCAACAAGGCCGTCCATTTCAAGCTGTCTGAGAGCCTCCCTGACCGGCGTACGGCTTACATTGTATTCCATGCAAAGATCCTGTTCGGTAAGTTTTTGCCCGGGTTTCAGCTTTCCGCATAAAATATCCTTCTGAAGCTGTACGAACAAGGTCCCGGATAAAGGCTGATTATTGGGTTTCATATCTAAAACATACTTTTTGATTTCCATTTAGTTCAGTCTCCTTCGTTTAAAGGGCGAGTTCCGGATCATTCAACTCGTTCGCCTTTTAAATGGGATAATACGGTATCTGCGAAAGCTTCTGCTGTATCCCTATGTCCATCACCCGCCATGACCATCTTGGTGTTGGCATAGTCCAAGGCTTTGCCAAGAGCATTGGCCTTTTCTGTTTTTCCGATATGCCTGAGCATCATTTCCGCTGCGTTGAGAAGACTGGCAGGGTTGGCAAGATTTGCATTGCCTCTGGCGACCATCCTCAACCCTGAGCCATGAATGGCTTCAAACATCGCATGCTTTGAACCGATATTCGCACTTCCTGCAGTTCCGACACCACCCTGTATCTGGGCAGCTTCGTCTGTCAGGATATCTCCATAAAGGTTTGGCGCAATGATAACGTTGAAGTTTTTTTGCACCCTTGGATTGATCAAATTGGCGGACATGATATCGACATACCAGTCGTCAGTAGCCACGTCAGGATATTCTTTTGCTATTCTGTAACAGATGTCCAGAAAACGGCCGTCGGTTTTTTTTATGATATTGGCTTTGGTGACTATAGATACTCTGAGATTGCCATTTGCTTTAGCATATTCAAAGGCTGCCCGGGCAATTCTCTCGGTTCCTGCATCCGTCGTCACTTTAAAATCAAAGGCCAGTTCTCCGCAATCGATGCCTTTGCTGCCCAAAACATACTCACCCTCGGTGTTTTCTCTGTAAAAAACCCAATTGATGTTTTTCTCCGGGATGCTGACAGGCCTTACATTGGCAAAAAGATCAAGTTCACGTCTCAAGGCAACATTTGCGCTCTCAAGATTAGGGCCGGTCCCCTGATTGTCCGGAGTTGTTGTCGGACCTTTCAGAAGAAGATCGCATTCTTTGATCTCTGTTAATACATCCCCCGGGAGAGTGTTTCCTTGTGCGATCCGGTTTTCAATTGTCAGCCCGTCGATTTTTCTTAGCTCCATTTTTCCGGCGGACAGATCTTCAGCCAACAAATAGTCCAGCACTCTAATAGTCTGGTCCATGATCACCGGTCCGATCCCATCTCCCGCGAAGGTCCCAATCACAATCTTCTCGGCCTTGCTGTAATCCGGGAAAGACGCTGCGCCCATGGACCTGCTTCTCTCCTGTTGTTCAAGAAGCACTTTCTCAAAAGCTTCGATGTACTTCGCATTATTCACTGTGTTATCCATATTAACTCCCTCAACATACTTACATTAAAAATTAAAGATTTATTTTTCCACCCTTTAATATCATTTCGATTTCATTATCCGAAAAATGGGTAGCTGTCAGATAGGTCTTACCGGTATTGATGTTTTTTATCTCAACATGGCCGGATTTGACCTGTTCCCTGGCATTTTCGATAACAAGCTTATCTCCCAGATTAAATCCATCTATCTCTTCCGGGTTTTCAAAAACTAAAGGGAGTATGCCGCTGTTGATTAGATTGGCCCGGTGGATCCGTGCAAAGGACTTGGCAATAACGAACTTGATCCCAAGAAAAAGCGGAGCAAGGGCAGCATGTTCTCGACTGGATCCCTGACCGTAATTTTCTCCTCCCACGATAGAGCAGCTGCCTGCGGATTTGCAGCGCTGTGGAAATTCCTGATCCAATTTTTCGAAACAGAATTCCGAAAGATAAGGGACATTGGACCGATACGGCAGAAGCCTTGAGTCTGAAGGCATAATATCGTCGGTTGTAATATTATTGCCAACTTTCAACGTCACGACTGTTTCCAGCTTATCCGGCAAATCGGTATTCCGAGGAAATGGCTTGATGTTTGGCCCCATGGCCAAGGAGTTTTCCTTGCCTCTTCCGTCAGGATAAACGATGAAATGATCATTGGGCTCAAAGGTTTCGCTTTTAATGGCAGGCAGCTTGATGCCTGCCTCATTGCCATCGGTGAGAATACCTGAAATGGCTGATACGGCAGCTGTCTCCGGGCTTACAAGATAGACATCAGCATCGTTTGTTCCGCTTCTTCCTTTGAAATTACGATTAAAGGTTCTCAGAGAAACCGCACCGGACTTTGGCGATTGACCCATGCCGATGCATGGACCGCAGGCATTCTCGATTATTCTTGCACCGGCATCGATAAGATCTGCCAATGCTCCATTGGATGCCATTTTGGATAGGATACGGCTTGATCCCGGTGAAATGACAAGGCTGACGTCATCCGCGACTTTTTTGCCTTTGAGAATTGCCGCCACCTTCATCAAATCTGTGTATGAAGAGTTGGTGCAGCTTCCTATAGCGACCTGATCCACCTTGATCGGACCTATTTCTCTCACAGTCTTGACGTTGTCCGGGCTATGAGGCATGGCTGCCATCGGAATGATGGATGAAAGATCCACGGTCATTTCCTCATCATATACAGCGTCCGGATCTGCTGAAAGAGGGATATAAACACCTGCTCTTCCTTGAGATTCTAAATACTCTTTTGTGTTTTCATCGCTTGGGAAAATAGAGGTTGTGGCGCCCAGCTCAGCACCCATGTTTGTGATGGTAGCTCTATCCGTTACAGATAGGGTCTTTACTCCTTCACCGGCATACTCAATGATCTTGCCGACGCCTCCCTTGACGGTCAACTCTTTCAATATATATAGTATGATATCTTTTGCCGAAGACCATGCAGGAAGCTGACCTGTAAGCTCAACTTTCAATATTTTCGGAACAGTGAGGCTGTAGGTGCCTTTGGCCATTGCCATAGCCACATCAAGGCCGCCGGCGCCGATAGCAATCATTCCCAGACCGCCGCCGGTAGGGGTGTGACTGTCGGAACCCAGAAGGGTTTTTCCGGGAACGCCGAAGTTCTCTAAATGAAGCTGATGGCAAATCCCATT
>CALBZG010000060.1 GCA_937889655.1 uncultured Clostridia bacterium | reverse complement strand
TTATGGTTGCCGGCTCTGCAACAGGTCTTACGCCAATTTCTGCGCAGGAATCTACAGGGATCATGATTTTCATATCCCCGCAAGGCACGTTCAATATATAGTATTCTCTGATTTCGCCTAGAATTTTACGTTGTTCGATCTCTCCGATGATTCCGGCGCCATGCATTGGATACACAATTTTGTCACCTATGCTAAACATGGCCAATTCCTCCACGATACTACTACCTTTCAGTATACTTCTTTATCGTGTGTTATGTCAAGAAATCCAAAGCGAAACCTGAAGTTTCCTTTCCTATATATATATTTTTTTCATCTTTGTCAGGCCAATCTCAATTCAAACCAGAAATTGGATCCTTCCCCCGGTGTGCTTTCAACACCGAAATCGGCATCATGCAGCACGAGTATTTCCTTGACTATGGATAAGCCGAGGCCTGTTCCCGAGGTTTTTCTGACATGGTTGGTGCTCCCCTTCTGATACCGTTCCCATATCTGGGATATTTCATCAGGGCCGACGCCCATCCCATGATCGATCACCTCGCAGCGAACCTTATCCCCGACGGATTTTAAATTGATTAGTACGGTTTTATCCTTGCCGCAATATTTGATTGCATTATTAAGAAGGTTGGACACGACCTGCTTGATTCTTGGAAGATCAGCAATCACCCAGAGACTTTCGTCGCAATCTGTGATGATTTTGTAACCTTCTGTTTTCATTATGTCAGCATATGGATGAACCACGCTGTCTATCACTTCCGCCATATTGAATTCGGTTTTGCTCAATACATCCACTCCGGACTGCATTTTGGACAAAGTCAGCATGTCCCCCACCAATTGATTGAGCCGGTCGGCCTCGTCGATGATCACCTGGAGATGATGTTTGCGTTTTGCAGCGTTGTCACCAGAAATATCCCTGATCATTTCGGCATAGGACTTGACCATCGTTAGTGGCGTTCTGATATCATGAGAAACGTTGGCGATCAAGTCCTTTTGAAGCTGGTCGCTTTTACCCAGTTCTACTGAAGCCTGTGTTAGGGTGTCCGCCAAATTAGTTATTTCTGTATAAATGCCTCCGTCAAAAGTCACCCCATAATCCCCTTTGGCCAGCTTGGCTGCCTGGTTGGTTATTTTCTTGATCGGTTTTGTTATTCGCGTGGACATATAAGCAGAAAGAGCAAAGGCGGCTGCCAGAGCGATTACTGTTATATAAATCAGCTGTTGTTTCAGAATCGCTATCGTTGAATCAACCGGATAGAGCGGTGAAAAAATATATAGTATCACTGAGCTTCCGTCTGCCGCCTGTATGAACCCGGCATAAGCCAAGGTGTTCATATCCGTGCGGCCTTCCGGTATCAATGTGCTTATCGACAATTTACCACTGGCTAGAAGATGATCCTTCATGGCTCCCATTTCATTGATATATCCGTAGCTGGGTCTTCTTCCCCCTTCGGAGGCCGGTGAAAATATAATAGTGCCGTCTGTAGTCTCCAGGTGGATGTACATATCGTTGCTATAGGAAAGGTTGCGGATTATATCTACAATCCCGTCGTCATTGTACTGGGAGGTAATGACATTGGCGATCCTGTTGGTCTCTGCTATTTTCATCTCCTGATAGTAATTATTCAGAAAGAATATCTGCAGCGTCCACAGAATGATCATCAGAAACGTTGCAAACAAGGCGAAATAGAGCCACAATTTGAATCGTATGCTATTTGAATCAAAAGTCAGTTTATGGGCGAGTTTAAACTTCAAATTTGTAGCCTACCCCTCTCAATGTTACGATATAATCACGGTATTCACCCAGATTGTTTCTGAGGTTCTTGATATGTGTATCGATAGTCCTGTCATCGCCAAAAAAGTCATAACCCCAGATATCTGAAAGCAACTTGTCTCTGGAAAGAGCAATATTCCTGTTTTCAACCAGGTAAAATAAAAGGTCGTACTCTTTGGGCGTAAGTTCCACCTTTTTACCGTTTACCATTACCGCTCTTGCGGGAATATTGATGGTCAGTCCCCCAAACTCCAGCACCTGTGGCCCCGGCGCTGCGGACGCCTGTTTTCTTGCAAGGACTGCGTTGACCCGAGCCATCAGCTCTTTTGGGCTGAAGGGTTTAACCACATAATCATCGATCCCTAGCTCAAAGCCGAACAACTTGTCGTACTCCTCACCTCTGGCCGACAGCATAATGACCGGAACGTCTTTTACCTTCCTGATTTCTTTACATGCACTGAAACCATCCAGCTTCGGCATCATAATATCCATTATGACCAAGTCGTACTCGTTCAGTTTGACCAGTCCGACAGCAGTCATTCCGTCTGCCGCCTCCTCCACTTCATGGCCGTTGAATTCTGCGTATTCTTTTATGACCTCGCGTATTTTTGCTTCGTCATCCACAACTAATATTTTTGACAATTTCATCACCTCAAGTACAATTTAGCCAATCTCTGTGTATATTACGTGAAAGTTGCGTATATATTGTAACATAAAAGCAAAATGATTAATACTCATGGAAAGACCGCGGGCATTATGGTAAAATGGGGGCATGATACAATCGTTGCAAGGGAGAATGAACATGTTAAGTTTGGAACATCTGAACACAGGCCTTGGGAGTCTGGTTGTATTCCGAAATCTGCTTTCCTTACCGTTTTTGAGAAAGCTCCGTGAGCTATTTTTTGTCTTGGAAAAGGGCGGAGATCCGGTTCCTGTTTACGGGGAGTTCATATCGGAACTATACCCCGAAGGCGGTGATTTTGGGAATCTGCTCTATCGGTCGGTTCTAGAAGACGAAAACTTTTATATAAAAAAAGCCGCCTGCCGCAAAGTGCCTGAAATCGATGTCTGTCTGAAGGAGGAGCTCAAACTGCTGCAGTCTTTGTCTGATATTACGTCGGAAATACTGAAGGAAGCCATATCCGAGGTTTCTGAATACAACGGGTACCTTCCCGAATACCGCACAACAGCCCATGACTTTATCGGCGGCTATATGGAGCGGATCGAAAATCTACGACAGCAGGGCTTTGGGATTTATTCGAAATATCATGTATTTACAATAGTAGATGGCGCCATAACACCGGTCAAGCATCCGGATAGTCAGAGGCTTTCCACCTTGAGCAGTTATGAAAGAGAGCGGGGGCTGGTCATCGGGAATACGCTCAATCTATTAGAGGGCAGGCCGGCCGGAAATGTCCTTCTTTACGGAGATGCCGGGACTGGAAAGAGCGCCACAGTCAAAGCCGTGGCAAATGAATACAAAGATCGAGGCTTGCGATTGATAGAGGTCAAGAAGCAGCAGCTCAATAAACTGCCGGATATTATTGGGGAACTCTCGGAAAATCCCCTCAAGTTTATTATTTTCATCGATGATTTGACCTTCATGAGCAATGATGACAACTTTTCTGCATTGAAGGCCATTCTCGAGGGAAGCGTCTCAGTCTTCGGCGATAATGTAGTCATCTATGCCACCAGCAACCGCAGGCATCTGGTGAAAGAATCCATGACGGACCGGGCGGGCGATGACATACATCTGTCCGATACGATCCAGGAAACAATGGGTCTGGCTTCCAGGTTCGGACTCAACATTACATTCCTGCGTCCTGACAAAGAAACTTATTTGAAAATAGTAAAAGACCTGGCAGCAGAATACGATTTGCATCTTCCGGATGACGTGCTGTATGTACGGGCAGAGGCATATGCTCTTAGGAACGGCGGACGGAGTCCCCGCACGGCTAAGCAGTTTATTCAGTTAGAAAAAGGAAAAGCATAAAATAAAATAAAATAAAATAAAAAACGGGTTCCGCATTGGGACCCGTTTTTATTGATTTTATTTTATTCAAGCACCGCGCCGGTATTTGCACTGGATACCATTCTGGCGTATCTTGCAAGCCATCCGGTCTTGACCCGGGGTTCAGGCTGCACATAGGTTGTACGCCGCTCTGCGAATTCCTCTGGTGTCACTCTGGCGTTCAACTTTGCTCCCGGAATATCGATATCGATGATATCGCCTTCCTTAAGCAGTCCGATCGTGCCTCCTGCGGCGGCTTCCGGACTGACGTGTCCAATAGATGCGCCTCGGCTTGCGCCGCTGAAACGGCCGTCGGTTATCAGCGCGACCGATTTATCCAGTCCCATCCCTGCAAGAGCGCTGGTTGGATTCAGCATTTCTCTCATGCCGGGTCCCCCCTTAGGGCCTTCATATCTAATGACTACTACATCGCCGCTCTTAATCAGGCCTTCATAAATCGCTGCGATTGCATCGTCTTCGCTGTTAAAAACCCTCGCAGGTCCTGAGTGGATAAGCATCTCTTGGGCCACAGCGCTTCTCTTGACCACTGCTCCATCTTCTGCAATATTCCCCCAAAGGATAGCGATCCCGCCTGTTTCACTGTAAGGATCGTCTATCGGCCTTATTACGTTATAATTTCTAACCGACGCATTTTTAATATTCTCTCCCACTGTCTGCCCTGTGGCAGTCATGGCTTTAAGATCGATATACTTTTTCTTGTTCAGTTCTGAAAGTACTGCTTGTATCCCGCCTGCCACGTCGAGATCCTGCATATGGGCAGGACCCGCAGGAGCAAGATGGCATAGGTTCGGAACTTTACTACTTGTCTTGTTGAATAATTCAAGGTCCAGCGGAACTCCCGCCTCATTGGCTATCGCTAAAAGATGGAGCACGCTGTTTGTGGAGCACCCAAGTGCCATATCGCAGGCCAGGCCATTGCGGATGGATTTTTCGTTGATGATATCTCTAGCTTTGATATCTTTTTCGACAAGCTGCATGATAGCCATGCCCGCCTGCTTTGCGAGCCTGATCCTGCCGCTCTGCACCGCCGGGATCGTTCCGTTGCCCGGAAGCGCTATGCCGATGGCCTCGCAGAGGCAGTTCATGCTGTTTGCTGTATACATGCCAGCGCAGGATCCGCAGCCCGGGCAAACGCCTTGCTCGAATTCCTGCATTTTTATATCATCGATCAAGTTCGCCTTGCGGGCTCCGACGGCCTCAAAGATTTTTGACAGACTCACCTCTTCGCCATCGACCAGCCCGGCCATCATCGGCCCGCCCGAGCATACAAGAGCAGGAATGTTCAGCCTTACGGCGGCCATAACCATGCCGGGTACGATCTTGTCGCAGCTTGGGATCAATACAAGGCCGTCAAGGCAATGAGCCATTGCCATGGTTTCAACGCTGTCAGCAATAAGTTCCCTGCTGGCCAGGCTATATTTCATCCCCGGATGTCCCATGGCGATGCCATCGCAAACGCCGATGGAAGGCATCAGGATCGGTGTGCCGCCGGCCATCCTGACTCCGGCTTTCACTGCGTCTGCCACTTTATCAAGATGCATATGGCCGGGACCAATCTCACTATGAGCCGAAACAACTCCGATAAGGGGCCTGTCCAGTTCTTCTTTTGTATAACCCATTGCATAGAACAGACTTCGCATCGGAGCCCTCTCTACGCCCTGAGTGACTTGCGCGCTTCGCAATACCATATGCTTAATCTCCTTATTTCTTCAGCCAGCTCATCATGCCTCTCAGGTCCTGGCCAACTTCGCAAAGAGGGTGAGCGGCTTCTTTTCTTCTTGTGGCCAGGAATTTGGCCTGCCCACCCGCGTTGAATTCCTGGATGAATTC
>CALBZG010000059.1 GCA_937889655.1 uncultured Clostridia bacterium | reverse complement strand
AATCCACTCCGGGCAAAAATTCTTCCGCAGCTTTATAGTGGGCCATGGTTTCTATTTCTCCGAAATCCACATTGAAAGCTGCCTTGATCAAGCCTTCGCCATAGCCGGTCACGCAGCTTCCGGATATATATGCTTCCGCAGGGAGCTTGCTGTAAAGATCCCGGAGCATGGTGATGCAGGCCTCCAGCGGGTTGCCTTCGTTTGAACGATAGAAGCTGTACAGCAGTCTCTTGTCGCTGTCAATAAGCGCGGCCTTCGTTGTAGTGGATCCGGCATCTATTCCAAGGAAGCATCCACCCCTGGCCTTGCTGATATCGATGACTCCAACAGAATCCTTGTTGTGTCTTTCTTTGAATTCTTCATATTCCTGCCGGCTTTTAAATAACGGATCCAGGTATTTGGCTTCGTTCAACTCCGTCGGATCGGTATTTTTCAGTTTTTTTACGATGGTTCCAATGGTGCGCTTTTCATATTTCTCCGAGTTGATCGCAGCTCCGATGGCGACAAAGTACTGTGAATCCTGTGGGAATATCACCTGCTCATCTGTCAACTCAAGCGTCTCGATGAATCTTTTTCGCAGTTCGCTCAGAAAATACAGCGGGCCGCCCAAAAAAGCCACATTGCCACGGATAGCCCTACCGCAGGCCAGACCGGATATGGTCTGATTCACGACAGCCTGAAAGATGGAAGCCGACAAATCTTCCATCGAAGCACCTTCATTGATCAGTGGCTGGATGTCCGTTTTAGCAAAAACTCCGCAACGGGCAGCGATCGGGTATATGATTTTATGGTTTTTGGCGGCCTCATTCAGTCCTGCAGCATCGGTATTCAAAAGTACCGCCATCTGATCGATGAACGCTCCCGTTCCTCCGGCACAAGTGCCATTCATGCGCTGTTCTATGGTCTGACCGTAAAAAGTGATCTTCGCGTCCTCTCCCCCAAGCTCGATGGCAACATCTGTCTCCGGGATCAGCGCTTCCACCGCTGCGCTGGCGGCTATGACTTCCTGTTCAAAAGGAACTCCCAGTATTTTAGACAACGTAAGACCACCGCTCCCGGTGATCGTAACGTGCATTTCTTCATCGCCCCGTTCATCATACAGCCCTTGCAACAGCTCGGCGACCTTGCTGAAAACATTGGACATATGCCGTTCATAAACGGAATATACCATTTCCCCATTTCGGTCGAGCAATACCAGCTTGACCGTTGTTGATCCAACATCAATCCCTAATCTCATTTTCTCCTGAACTTCCTAATTGTCCCAATCTTTTTATACATTCTGTTTATCAGTATGTGCCTTGATCCACAAATGAAAACCAACCTGTATTATAACATAACGCGAATAAAAAAAGTAATAATATTCAATACCTGAAACGATGAAAAAGCCTGCATTTTTAGCAGACTTTTTGCATTTATTGGTGCATGCTTGCAAAACGCTTTTATAGCCTTTATTTAGCATTCAAAGTTTTGTAAATCACCGTGGCGGCCTCTGCATTGGTCATGGTTTTAGCGCCATTGAACCTTCCGTATTTATCACCGGTCATGATGCCGATGGATTTCACCAAAGCGGCATACCCCCTGTATTCCGCCGCGGTGCTGTCAGGAAATACCTTGAGATAGATTCCGGACTGCTCTCCTGCCAAACCCAGTCCCAGGTATCTGACAGCAAATTTGGCCGCATCCTGTCGGGCAAGAAGATTGTCAGGGGCTTTTTCCTCCTCCTTGACGATCCCGTTCATGATAAGCATATCATAAAGATCCTCGGTATCTGCATTGCCGTAATAATTGGAATAGAGATACCGCAGAAATCCCTCCTGGGTGATCTGGCTGTTGCCGTTGAATTTGTCTCCCGGCAAATAATAGCCGTTTTCATAAAGGGCAACGACCGTTTTTTCATACCACTTCCCGCTGATATCCGTATAGCCTTCTTCACTCTTAGGGCTGGTGTATGGTTTCCCCTGATAGTCGATCAGTGCACCGGTGATCGGATCCACATTGAAGGAAGCATCTTTCATAAACATATAGGCAGGGACCGCCTTTTTGTTCGAGTCGAGAATATAGGCAAGGTTGAAATCCGACTTGCCATCGTATATCGCAAAGGCGGCATCCTCGGTAATGATTTCACCAATAGGCGGGAATTCAACACGGGCGTTCCAATTGCTGAAATAGCCGGTGATTTTGCCATCCTTTTTATTCACCGTTACAGAAAGGCCGTTATAGGCCACCGGAATGCCATTTTCCTGCCTTGCATAGGTTAAATAATAGACCTCGCTGTTCGCAGCCACATTGCTTTGATAAAGATCGAAAACAACTTGAGCCGCTTTATCCGGTGCCAGAGTTTTGATCAGAGTTTCTGCTGTGGCCTTGGCTTTATCCAAAGTGATGCCGTCGGTGGATGTTTCATACATTGAATAAATGTTGAATCCGATGATCTCGCCCGTTGCAGCATCTACCGTACCGGATCCTTTTTCAAAGGACAGATTCCAGATGTAGCGCTCTTCAAAATAATCCTTTGAAAAGGATGAATAGTTCAGTTTTCCTGCGTTTGCAAAGGCCGGAACTTTGTTTTTCAGTGCATCGATGGCGCCGCTCTGAGTAAGGAGACCATCGATCTTGTCAACTTCGCTTTGTTCTTCCGGTGTCAGGCCATCTGCTGATCCCTGATCCTTGGATTCAGCGCCGTTTCCATTGCCCAAAGGCCATCCGAAATACGAATAGCTCTCTACCGGTTTGCCTGTCATGGCATCGATGGCATAATTCGTTGAAGCAAGCTTATAGGCAATGAACGCTTTCGTTTCTTTCGTTTCATAATTGCTGAAGATGATATAGCTTAGATCAACTCCGATATCGCTCTTAAATGCAGCGGCAGCGGCTTCCTTGCTGATGATCCCGGTCAATGCCGGGAATTCGAGCTTGGAAAGAATGCCGACATTGTTTGCGTAGTAATCGATGACTTTGCCTGTATTCGCATCGACAGACAGGTTTACATTCACGAAGTTAGCCTTAACGCCGTTTACATACAATGCAAAGTTATAGTATTTTGTGGATTCATAAGAACTGTAATCCATCAGCCGTGCATCTTTGAATCCCTCAGGCAGGGCTTTTGCCAGAAACTCTTTAGCTATGGCTTCACCCTGGCTTTTGGTCAGTGTGCCAAAGCCTCCTCCAGACATCGACTCGGAATAAGTGCTGTAGTTCCTCAGGACTCCGTTGTTGTCTACAGAGGCGTAGATCCCCTCTTTCCCATCAGCCGTCTGCCAGTTCAGGGACCATATCTTCATGCCGGAATCAAGACTATCCGATTCTTCGGTCCATGAAGAATACTGGAATTCAGTAAATCTTTCATCGACTTCGATGATTTTTTTAACAGCTAGAATAGCCGTTTCAAGCTCCTGGCTGTCTGTCGTAGCACCCATGGACGGCGTGGCAGACAGCAGCAATAGCAAAGTTATCAGAACGAAACTCAAAATTTTCTTCATCATTTTTTCCTCCTTCAATATTGTCGGACATTCAATATGACGTAAGCTGATGTTAAAAGTTCCATATAAAAGTTCATAAATAAGCCATAATATGTATTGATTCTACCATAATGAAATCTTGAATTCCATATAATATGGTAATATAATGATACCTTGAAGAAAGAGGTTTAATTTTGGATAATAATAATGATCAACGGCAAGTCGAGAATAAAATGGGCTATATGCCTGTGGGCAGACTGACCGTCAACATGGCCTGGCCGGCTATGCTCTCGATGTTCATCCACTCTTTATATAATATAGTAGACAGTATTTTCGTCGCAAAATTAGGTGAATCTGCTTTGACTGCAGTGACACTTGCATTTCCGGTCCAGCTTCTCGTCATATCCCTGGCCGCAGGCACCGGTATCGGCGTCAATTCGTTCATTGCCCGCTCCCTCGGTGCTCAGCGCTTCGAGGATGCGGACTCTGCCGCCAGCCATGGTTTCAGGCTGTCCTTTATCAACTGGTTCCTCTTTGCATTATTCGCTGTTTTTTTTGCACAGATCTACATGGAAGCTTATACCGATACTCCCGAGGTGTTGCAGCAAGGCACG
>CALBZG010000058.1 GCA_937889655.1 uncultured Clostridia bacterium | reverse complement strand
CGGTAACAATGACGCCCAGAAAACCATGGGTATCATCACCCTGGCCCTGATAAGCGGAGGGATGCTTTCCCCGGATCATGGAGTGCCGCTTTGGGTCAAGATCACCTGTGCGGCCTGCATGGCTGTCGGCACCTCTGTAGGCGGCTGGAAGATCATGAAGACCATGGGCGGATCTGTTACCAAGCTTCAGCCCGCATCCGGATTTTCCGCACAGACTTCCGCGGCGCTGGTCATCGAACTAATGAGCTTCCTGGGAGCGCCGGTATCCACCACTCAGGTCATCACCACCTCTATCATGGGTGCAGGCACTGCTAAAAGAGCTTCTGCCGTAAAATGGGGCATCGCAAGAAGCATCGTTGTGGCATGGGTGGTAACGCTGCCGATCACCATGATGCTTGGAGGGCTTACAGTCATGGCCATCGAGCTGATAACTTAGAGAATATAGAAAACGCACATAAAATAAGCAAGCAAAGATAAAAAATCAATGATCAACAGAAAAGCAATCGAGGAAAGAGAATACACCATTCTGAGCAAATACGCGGCAAAAGCAGGTGACAGCAAAGGCCGCGATTTTGATGAGGAAAAATGCGAGGTCCGCACGGAATATATGAGGGACCGGGACAGGATCATCCATTCCAAAGCATTCCGCCGGCTGATGCACAAGACTCAGGTCTTTATCGCACCGGAGGGGGATCACTTCCGTACGCGGCTGACCCATACCATCGAGGTTTCCCAAATCGCCCGGACCATCGGAAGAGCCCTGGGCCTGAACGAGGATCTGATCGAAGCCATCGCGATGGGCCACGATCTGGGACATACACCTTTCGGACATAATGGGGAAACATTCCTGTCGGAGATCCATCCCGGCGGGTTTAAGCATAACCTGCAGAGCCTCAGAGTCGTTGAGGTGTTGGAGGGCAATAAGGGGGCCTTGGGAAGAGGCATGAACCTTACAAAAGAAGTGCGGGACGGCATATTGAACCATACCGGCAAAGGGATCCCTTTCACCCTGGAGGGGCAGGTGGTCAAGACCTCGGACCGGATCGCCTATATCAATCATGATATCGACGATGCTGTCAGGAGCAATGTGATCAGCGAATCGGAGCTGCCTAAGGATTGCATCGATTTTCTGGGAAGGAGCCATCGGGAGAGAGTGAACACCATGGTGACCGATATGATTGAAAATTCCTGGGAAAAGAGCGCCATCGCCATGTCGGAGGATTGCACGATGTACATGAGCAAGCTCAGGGAATTCATGTTTGATCAGGTTTATCACAATGCCAAGGTCAAGAAAGACGAAGAGCTGGAAATGGTCAGGACCGTTATCCAAGGCCTCTACAGGTACTATACAGCCAAACCTGAGGAGCTTCCGGCAGAAAACTACGCGTTGATCGACGATTACGGCGTGGAGGAATCCGTGAAGGATTATATCGCCGGCATGACTGACCGGTACGCTCAAAGGGATTATTCAGAAAAAATATTAAAACATTTTTAAAAATAAAGGAAAAGCCTGAATTGCGTCGAATAAGTAGTTGTGAGTCTTTGCAGCACTTGTTCGATTTTAATTTGGAGAGAGAAAATACAGACTGAATGGCGTATAACAATAACGCAACAGATGAAATAAAAAGCCGCTGCAATATCGTGGATGTGATATCCCGGGTGGTTCCCCTGAAAAGAGCCGGCAGCAATTACAAGGGTGTATGTCCGTTCCATAACGAGAAGACACCCAGTTTTGTAGTGTCCGATGCCAAGCAGATCTTCACCTGCTTCGGATGCGGAGCCACGGGGGATGTCATCGAATTCGTCAAGCGGTATTATAATCTGGATTTTGTGTCTGCCATGGAGAAACTGGCAGGGGACTACGGCATCCAGCTGGAAATGAAAACAGGGCCAGCCTCCAAGTCCAAGGATGAATACTATGAGATCAACCGAAAAGCCGCACGGTTCTATTATGACGCTTTTACGAAAGCCAACAATCCCGGCTATGAATACATGGCCAAACGGGGCATCGAGCCTGCAGTGCTGAAAAAATTCGGCATCGGTTATGCAGACGGTTCCTGGGACAGCCTCTTTAAATATTTCGAATCCATCGGTACAGATCCTAAAAAGCTTTTAGAGCTGGGACTGATCTCTGAATCGAAGGGGAAGTATTACGACAAATTCAGGGACAGAGTGATATTCCCGATCATCAATACCAACGGAAAGGTAATCGGATTCGGAGGAAGGACTTTGGGTGATGGCGTCCCTAAATATTTAAACTCCTCGGAATCCCAGGTTTTCCAAAAAAAGAACAATATCTACGGCCTGAACCTGACCCGTTCGGATGTGAGCAAAGAGGATATGGTCATTCTGGTGGAAGGCTATATGGACGTCATATCCCTGTATCAGCATGGGATCGGCCATGTCGGCGCCACCCTGGGCACGGCTCTCACTGAAAATCAGGCCAGGCTGCTAAAAAGATACACAAAAAATGTCGTATTGGCTTATGATTCCGATAATGCCGGTGTAACAGCGGCTCTACGGGGTATAGATATATTGTATAAAGAAGGCTGCAAACCCAGGGTTTTGCATGTGACCAGCGGCAAAGACCCGGATGAATATGTTAAAGCAAAGGGAAAAGAAGCTTTCATGAAGCTGGTTAGGGAAGCGGTCCCTTATGAGGATTACAAGCTTTCAGTTTTAAAAAAGGAACACGATTTAGATACGACAGAAGGAAGAGTGGAATTCTTGAAGGCCGCCGCCGTGTTTCTTGCGGGCCTGACGCCGGTGGAAGCCGACGCATATATTGTGAAGCTCGCCAACGAGACCGGCATATCGGAAGGCGCCATCCGAAGGGAGATGACCCTGACAACAGATAAGGCTTCCGCCCAGGAAGCCCAGCAAAGACCTGCTGCGTCAACCTTCGGGCGAAGGGACAAGCCGATGGACGTTGCGATATCGATGCTGGAAAAAAATCTTTTGAAGCTGCTGCTGACCCGGGAGGATCTGCTGCCTGAGGTGATCCCCCATGAAGAGGCTTTCGAGAGCGACGTGGGGCATCAAATCTATTGTGCCATCCGGGAGCATCTGCAAAAAGAAGAGACCATCGACCTGAAGAAGCTTCTGGATGAACTGGACAAGGGCCAGGCGGATACCGTGACCGGAATCCTTGAAAATGTCAAGCTGGCAGGAAAAGAAACACAGGTTTTGGGTGAATGCATAAAAGCGTACGAAGATAAAAAGATGGCTGCAAGGGAAAAGGAAATACTGGCAATATTGGATATTGTGGACGATTCCATCACCGAAGATTTAGAAAATCTCAAAAAAATTGAAGAACTTGAGGCCGAACTGATGAAAATTCAAAAGACAAAAGTATTAGGGGGTAAGCTTTGATGAGCTACGAAGAGGAAAAAGAGAAAAAGAGCTTTGATTTTCTAAATGATCTTGCCTTGAAGGCAAAGGAAAACAAAAATGTCATTACGACCAAGGAAATAGATGATTATCTGGACGTTATCGGATATGACAAGGATAACGCCGACGAAGTATACGAGGCTTTGCTGGCCATGGGTATCGAAGTGGAGACAGAAGTGGATCCAAACCTGCTCCTGCTCAACATTGACGATATCGAAGGGGATGTGGTGGAAGTGGAAGCCGAGGCTGAGGATATCGTGATCGACGAAGCAGGAGAGATCGATATCGACGCCACTTTGCCCAAAGGCATCGCGGTTGATGATCCGGTCAGGATGTATCTTAAGGAGATCGGAAAGGTTCCGCTCTTGTCGGCAGAAGAAGAGATCGAACTGGCCAAGAGAATGGAAGAAGGGGACGAATACGCCAAGCAGAGGCTTTGCGAAGCGAATCTGAGACTGGTGGTCTCCATCGCGAAGCGCTATGTGGGCCGAGGCATGCTGTTTCTGGACCTCATCCAGGAAGGCAATCTGGGACTGATCAAAGCCGTTGACAAGTTCGACTGGAGAAAAGGATACAAATTCTCTACCTACGCCACCTGGTGGATCAGGCAGGCCATTACAAGAAGCATCGCGGACCAGGCCAGGACCATCAGGATCCCGGTGCACATGGTGGAAACCATCAATAAACTGATCAGGGTTTCAAGGCAGCTGCTTCAGGAATACGGGCGCGAACCGACACCGGATGAGATCGCCATGGAAATGGATATCTCGGAAGATAAAGTCCGGGAGATCCTGAAAATAGCCCAGGAGCCGGTATCCTTGGAGACGCCTATCGGAGAAGAAGAGGACAGCCATCTGGGAGACTTCATCCCCGACGACGACGTACCTGCACCGGCGGAAGCCGCGGCATTCTCCATGCTGAAGGAGCAGCTGGTGGAGGTGCTGGATACCCTGACGGAAAGAGAGCAAAAGGTTTTGAAGCTCCGGTTCGGTCTGGAAGATGGAAGGGCCAGGACCCTTGAGGAAGTGGGCAAGACCTTCGACGTAACCCGTGAAAGAATTCGTCAGATCGAAGCCAAGGCTTTAAGGAAACTCCGCCATCCATCCAGGAGCAAGAAACTGAAGGATTATCTGGAGTAGGAATGATCAGATTATCGGAAAGATTGAAAATCATAGCAGAAGAGATACATAAAGGCGAAACCATGGCAGATATCGGCACTGACCATGGTTATCTGCCTTTAGTTCTTTTTAGGAAGGGCATATGCCCCAAGGTCATCATGGCTGATGTAAGCCGTGGAAGCCTGAGAAAAGCCAAAGACAATGCCATTGACGCCTTAAAAGGGGATATAGAACTGGTAGATGTGGATTTCAGGCTGGGCAATGGCCTGGAGGTCTTAGAGCCGGGAGAAGTGGATGTGGTGGTCATCGCGGGTATGGGAGGTCTGCTCATGGCTGAGATCATCGGCGCCGACATGGACAAGTCTTCCAGTTTCAAGAGATTCATCCTGCAGCCAAGGAACGGCCAGGGAAAACTGCGGCATTGGCTGAAACAAAACGGATTTGAGATCACTGCTGAGCATTTGGCAAAAGAGGGGAGATTCATCTGTGAGATCCTCGTGGTTCGACCTAGGGGCGTTTGGTCCTTGCTGGAAACAGGAGATCAAATGCAGGAACCATGGGCAGAAGACACGGCAATCGAATATGAAGTGCCGGAGAGCCTGCTCTCATGTCCTGAGGAGGAACTGATCATCCCGTTCCTTAAAAATAGGATCAAAATCGAGAATAGGATCCTGAAAGACCTGGCAGCCAGCCGGGATCCGTCGCTAAGCAAAACCGGCATTACTGAAGAGCGTATCGCCTACCTGGAGAGAATCCTTGCAAAGGCTCAGGCGATAGCAAAGGCTCAGGCGATAGCAAAGGAACCGGCGAAAGAGAAGCCAAAATCGAAAGAGTAAATAAAAGAAGAAAAAAGTGAAATTGCATGCTTTGGAACTATAAAAACAAGCAACTTTAAAACTTTAAATTAAAAGCAGGGGAGTATAAACAATGAGCGTATGGAAACTGGAACTGATGGATGCATTGAACAGCATATCCTCGGAGGAGCATGCAGAGGCCTGGGATAATGGCGGCATCCAGGTGGATGCCGGTACCCTGGAAATCCACCGGATCCTGGTGGCCCTGGAGATCACCACGGAGGTCATCAAGGAAGCCCGGGAACTGGAGGCAGATTATATCGTGGTCCATCATCCCCTTATTTTTGAACCTCTGAAGTCCGTGGATATCCATGAAATCGCCGGCAGTCACATCGTGCAGCTCATCAAATCAGATATCAGCGTCTATGCCGCCCATACATCCTTTGACTTGGTAAAAGGCGGGACCAACGACTATCTGGCGGAGCTGCTTGAGCTGACAATGGTCAGGAAGATGCAGCATCTGGAACCTTCGGATGAATTCGGCGTAGTCGGCGAGCTAAAAGCGCCAAGCCTGCTTCTGGATGTTATCGAAAAGGTGTCAGAGGCGTTGGAACTGGACCGTAAGGCTTTGAAGATCGTGGGAGACCTCACCGGAGACGTCAGGACCGTCGGCATTGTCACCGGAGCCGGCGGCAGGTACGTGGAGGATGCCATCCTGAACGGATGCGATGTGTTCATCACCGGCGATTTGAAGTATCATGATGCGAGACTGGCGAAGGAGGCGGGGCTGGCTGTGATCGATGCAGGGCATTACGGTACAGAAAAGAGCTTTGTGCCCAACATGGCGGCCAAACTTAAAAAAGCCCTTGGGCCGGATGTGGAAATCATCGAATCCATGGTTGACATCGATCCGTTCACAACGATATAATTACTATTTGAATTGGGTAGGCCAGGCAGTTGCGTGGATCTTCGGGATCCATGAGGAAAGTCCGGGCTCCGCAGGGCAAGGGTGCCGGATAACGTCCGGCGTAGGCAACTATAGGGAAAGTGCAACAGAAACACACCGCCGAAACAGGTTATGCTGTGGTAAGGTTGAAATGGTGCGGTAAGAGCGCACCGGGTGTCTGGAGACAGGCATGCCGTGAAAACCCCACCCGGAGCAAGACCAAATAGGGCCACAAAAGGCGGCGGCCCGCTGCCGGCCCGCAAGGTAGGTCGCATGAGCATACCAGCAATGGTACGCCTTAGATAGATGACTGCCAAATACAGAACCCGGCTTATAGGCCTGCCCAATTTTTATTGGAATAGTAGTGATTTCAAGGCTTTTGAGTTTTCCGAATGTCTTTTTCATTGGCAAAATGGGCAGTGATTAAACTATAATTCAACAAAGCGCCCCCGGGTGATTTAACACGCCGTCAGGCTATTCATACCACCTAACCCTCGGTTTTTATGTGGGTACAGTGTTTTTAAGATAGGTGGGCATCCACGCGGTCCCTTAACTAATACCTACAAGGTTTTACTCTGCCACTGCACCTCTTTGCGCGCGTTTTCCTATCGGAGGTTTGACATGGGTCCAACTTCGGACGGGGTGCTACATGGTACCGCTTTAGGGCGCCAGGTTATGTAAAAAATAGCCTGTGTGTCACACAGAAGTGCCACGCTTCTGACTTCAGAATCCGGCGAACTATGAAAAGCTACTACTTTGTCCGCTCGTTAAGCAATTTTAGTCAAAAGTTGTATTGATTTTAGCATTTCTTGGCAGTATAATCCCATTATAGCTTTTTCCGCTTGACAAAGCATATTATCAAAAAAGTTGGAAAGGAGGTGCCACGATGCTCCCCATTGAAAAAATCAAAAATAAATTTGAACAGAACAACAAAGTAATGCGTACCAATGAACTGCATGAAGCGCGTATTTATTATAATGATATTCAGAAGCTGATTGAGCTTGGTGTTATTGAGAAGTTACGGTATGGTTATTATCAGTGGGTAGATAGCGAAAATCTCAGTGAAGCGGCTACTGTGACACGGCTCTTCCCGGATGCCATCATGTGTATGGACACGGCACTTTATTACTATATATATAGTGATAGAACACCAGCCGCATGGCACCTCGCCGTGAGCAAAGACAGCAATAAAACTCGCTTCAATATTGACCATCCCCTAACGAAGCCCTATTATGTCGAACCATCCATCTTTGAGATAGGTGCAGTTGACGGTGAAATTGATGGAAACTCCATACGTATATATGACAAGGAACGCACAATCTGCGACTACCTCCGCTATTTGGGAAAGA
>CALBZG010000057.1 GCA_937889655.1 uncultured Clostridia bacterium | reverse complement strand
TTATCCACCACGTCATCTATGAGGAGCTCGATTTCAGTATTTTCAGTCCAGAGTCTTCCGCAAGATTCGTTAAGATCATTGAAAAAATGGGTGCCCGCGGAGCTGAAGGCGTGATCCTAGGGTGCACGGAGATCCCGCTGCTGGTAAAACAGGAACAGACAAAGATCCCCCTCTTCGACACGACGACGCTCTTAGCCGAGGCGGCAGTAAGAGAGGCTTTAGCGGAATAAGGTATCTCTGATAATTTTGAGGCTTTTAATTCAACTTGACAGGAAAGAGACCTTTGAACGGTCTCTTTCCTCTTTTCCTGTAAAGAAATATCCGGGCGCAGCATGAATGGATCCTGCAAAGAGGGCTTTCCCTGCCAGAAGATATTTGGTCAAAAGCTGAAGCGGCCCTGTGACGAGAAAATGTTGATCATCACTATTACAAAAAGAGCAAGAGCGATAACTGTTGCGACAGCCCATATTCTTGCTCCGGCATCCTCTTCCGCCTTAAAGAATTTTTTCCAGAAAAGCCAGGCTCCGCCAAAGACAAGCGCTATAAGGAGGTCGAGAACGACGGACTTCCCGGCTTCATTAAGGTTCACCGTGACCCCCAATACCGCCATATAGATCAGGCCAACTA
The DNA here is from genome assembly GCA_937889655.1 of uncultured Clostridia bacterium. Classification (GTDB taxonomy): domain Bacteria; phylum Bacillota; class Clostridia; order Peptostreptococcales; family Anaerovoracaceae; genus CALBZG01. The sequence continues at coordinate 3,565 of CALBZG010000057.1, read as the reverse complement.
TGATCGAAAAGAGCTTGTATCCGTCCATTGATCCTTCACCCTTTTGGGTTATTTGAGAACATCGGACTAATGAGTAATTTTTAAAAGTGTTTATATCACATTATCTTAACGTCGCATCAATGGATATATGATTTATGACCCACTATATTTTTAATGTCATTTTTTCTTGATCACTGTGAAACCCTCTGACTTGATCAGTCTTTTTTCTTCGTACATTTTAATGTCTGCTTCCCTGATCGCTTCATCAAGCATGATCCTGTCTGATTTTTTAATTTCAGCGATACCGTGACTCAGGCTTATTATATATGGCTTGTTTTCGCCGTTTGCTGTTTCAATTTTATCCACTACTCTGCGCCATGTCGTTTCGGCCTTATCAGTGCCTGCATTTACAAAACAGATCAAAAATTCATCCCCGCCAAGTCTTATCAACAGATCGTTTTCCCTGATATTTTCCTTTATTATTTTTACAGAGTTTAGGATAAGGGCATCTCCCTGCTCATGGCCAAGCTCATCATTGATTTCCTTTAACCCGTTGATATCTATAAAACAGAGAACAATATCGACCTTTTGCTGCATAAGATTTTCAAGCATCTGCATACCTGTGGCCCTGTTAAGGCAGCCTGTCATCGGATCATAGGTAGCCATTATTTTGATTTTTTTGTTTCCCGACATATAAAGCACTGATATGACGGAAAAAAAGAGTGACAGAAGGATGAAACTTATGGTTATCAATGGTGTCTGCAGTGTCTTTTTGATGCTTAATATAAAAGTGTTTTCGTCATTTGCATAATAAAACATTTTGTCTGATATATGGCACACTATGATCCACTGGATATCACTGACGTTGATCCCTGATAATGCATCGTCCTCATTTTTAACTATTTTCTGAAGCTCCTCTTTGGGGTTGATCGTATCGAATGTGAATGATCCATTTTTAGTAAAAAAATGCCCCTTCTTTTCTTTGGTTATACGTTCCCATTCTGACGGGAATGAATTTTTAAAAGTGTAGTTTTCTTTCCCTGGGTACATAAAGCCCCATTCTTTATCTTTATCCGGACCTGATAGCCAATAGCCGTCCTTGTTGATAAGCTGAAGGTCTCCGGCAGTGCCTTCAGCTAAACTGACAAGCTTATGCCTGATTTTTTCACCTAAATAATTTGCAACAAATACGCCTCTTTTGACATTTTTTTTATCAAAGACCGGGATTCCGAAGCGTATCATCGGTTTTTCCGGCTGTTCTATTGAATTGCCTTCAATGTTTAAATCAAATTTTGACATATATATTTCACCGGGATCTAATTTGATACTCTCGGTAAAATAGTATCTGTCCTTTTTATTCTGAAGCCGGTCTTCAGGGACTATTTCAGGTCGTCCGTCATTAAAATTTACCCTCAGCAATTCATTTCCATCACTGTCCAAATAACGCAGCTGATCGTATTTCATCTTGGTGACAGAAAATGCCATCCACTCATTTTCAACTCTGTCCTTATCATTACCATTATTTACATAATCCAAAAACAAAGGACTGGTGTCCAGGTATTTTATATCAGTAACTATTTGTTCCAACTCGTTTACAGTAAGATCTCTGCCTATTTTTACGATAGCTGCCTGGTTTTGCTCTAAATAACTTTTATTGTTAACAATATCCTTCTGCTTATACACAGAAAAAACAAGAACAAGGGAGATCATGATCAAAGTAAATATAGCGGCCAGAGAATAAAGGTAATTATCTGTTTTGGCTATTTTAGGCATTTCGGGCATCCTGCTTTCAAAAATATAAAATTATGATCATGATTTGCCGAAGTCTTTCATATAATAACTAATAATATACATCAGTTCATCCTCATTTTACATAAGGCTGCAAAAAATTTTAGAACTTACTGCATCAACAAAGACCGGACGATGATCCTTAGTTGGCTTATTCCAGGTCTTTGTGAAGATCAGCTAAAAAATAGTCAGGCCCCAATAAAGATAACCCTAAGATGCCTGACAATATTCAGTTTGGACATTGTCTTTCATCAGCATTCTGTTTGCTTTCAGAAATGAGAACAATAATATCGCTGCCCTGAGCAAACTTATGTTACACTTCAGTAGGTTTCAAATGTGGCTGTTGATCCGCACCTTTTATTGCTGACAACTGACAACATCACTTTTTTATGTTTATTTTTACAGATCTGGAATGTATTAAAACTACACTTGTTAATTTATGATGGAGAAATTAGATGTCAGATATTAATGAACGTTCCTATTTAATTGATAATTTAAAGGGATTAATGATTGTTTTTGTGGTAATAGGACATTTTTTTGATATATGGGCCGGTAAGTATTTTAACATACGCTTTATTTATACATTTATTTACCTTTTTCACATGCCGTGTTTCGTTTTCATTTCAGGATATTTAACTAAAGACCCTGAAAAAAGCAGAGGCAATGCATTCGAGAAACTGTTGGTTCCATATATTGTTATGAGCATTTTATGGAAAACATACTGCACAATATTCTCAATAGTTTTGCATGGGTATTCTTCCAAACTTTTAAGCTTTTCGATCCTGAACCCTGCATATGGCTTATGGTATTTACAGGCATTATTTATCTGGAGATATTTTTTGAAGGATATCCTAAGAATCAAATATGCACTTTGGGTAAGCATCTCATTATCATTGCTTGTGGGAACAGTCAATGAATTCGGCACTGTACTAAGTATGTCACGGGTCATAGTTTATCTGCCTTTTTTTCTCGCCGGCTACTATGTAAGACAGAATAATTATCTTCCGGAAATGCTTTCTATGCCCCAAAAGCATGCCTGGACCATAGTCTTTATTACGGGTTGTGTCGCCTTATTGCTATCCTTGCAGTCAAATTCGTTATTCAGGTATTTATTTTATTACAACTCTTACCGTCTGTTGGGATTAAATGATGTTGTCGGAATAATAACAAGGGCAATGACACTATTTGTAGGTTTAATGATGACTGCTGCGTTATTTAATATTTTGCCGGATAAAGAGACAAAACTTGTTCAAGTAGGCAGAAATTCGATGGTCGTATACATAGGACATTTTTATATAGCTTATTATTTCCACAATATGTTTTATAATTTAAATGAATTTAATATTTTACTATTAGGGTCTATTTTGATTTTTATAACAATATTATTATTATCTTCAGAGTCAGCATCCAAAATTTATAATAAATTAATGAACAATATATTAAATATTATATTTATAAAACGCCCTGTAAATTAAAAACATCACATAGGTTTCATTTAAAAATAATTAAGGGGATAATGGTATGCAGAAAATATGGACCCGGCTGGTGATCATGCTTGCAGTAGTCGCTTCAGGATTTTCGTTCCTCATATACAGCGGAAAATATGATAAACCTGCTTCAGTATACACGCTCGGAGACAGTGTCAGTTATTATAAGACAGAAGACAATGCCCGCAAATATATGCTTGCCGGTTGGAGCAGAGAGGAAAAAGGATATACCTGGACAGACGGCAGCGAAGCATCCATGCTTTTTGACGTACAAAACGCCGGAAATAAAAACCTGCTGCTGCACATAAGAG
>CALBZG010000056.1 GCA_937889655.1 uncultured Clostridia bacterium | reverse complement strand
CAGAATGATCCCTTCTCCGACCCTGAGCATATTGATACCTTCCGGCATATTGTCTTCAAATATCCTGGGTAGCGACGTTGTGGCGCCTCCGGATACATATCGGAGCTTGCGTCCGATTTTCCCCCGGATCATATCTGCGATATCCACAAGCTCCTGCAGTTTTTCCGGTGTGGCTTCAACTGATCCATAGCATCCGAGATTAGTGCCAACTCCTTCCAGTGTGAGATTTTTGAATTCCCGCTCGACTTTGACAGCTGTGCCGATCAGTTCTTCCTTGTCCCAAAATCCCTCCCGAAGATCTCCAAGATCCGCCATAAGGATGATCCCATGCATTTTACCCTGTCTTCCTGCTTCCTGATCGAGTGCCTCTAGAACAGACAGCTCGCTATTTAGACTAATGTCCGTCAGTTCCACCGCTTCTTGGATTTCAGAAAGCATCGGCAGTCTGATTAGCAGGAACGGCAGGCGACACCCCGCTTCCCGGGCTGCTCTCAATTGTTCGAGTCTGGAAGATGCCAGAAGGGAACAGCCTGCCGGTTCGTACTGCAAGCTGGCTTCGGGGATCCCTGAAAATCCTTTTATGACGCCGGCGATTTCTATTCCCCTGCTCTCGCATTTTTTAACGATCTCCTCGATATTGTGCCTGAGCTTGGCTAGATCGACCTCCACCTGTGGATACCTGTTCATTACTTCCTCACTTCCTCCTAATGCTGTTCCAAACCTATCAAGACTTATTGGCATCAACGAATCTCTTGATTTTCTTGCCGGTGGTTTTTTCAAATTCATCTCTTTTTATATAGATCTTTTTAATTTTCTTCCAGACAGGAAGATCTTCGTTTATTTTATCCACTTCGGCCCAGAGTAGTTTAAGCAGAGTCTCATCAGGCACTTCGGACATCGGCTTGCCTTCAAGGAGCTCCGCAAGTTCCTCTTCATCCAGTTTGACAGTTGCCATGATAGAAGTGTCCTGCCCGGCTTCATTAAGTCCCCATACCATGGATTCCATCACCAAAGGACTAAGCGAAAGAAGATATTCCAGTTCCTCCGGATATACATTTTTCCCGTTAGCGGTAATGATGACATTTTTCTTTCTTCCTGTCAGGTGCACATACCCATCCTTGTCAACATATCCAAGGTCTCCCGTGTGGAACCATCCATCCCGGATCGCCTCCGCAGTGGCCTCGGGATTATTATAATATCCCAGCATGACATTGCCTCCCCTGATGCACAGTTCGCCAATGCCTGTTTCCGGATCTGCTTCGTGGACCTTGAATGCCATCCCAGGCGGTATATAGCCTAAAGAATTGCTCTTAGGATTCTTGTCAGGATTCAAAGCCGCCATCGGCGCGCACTCCGTCAATCCATATCCCTGAAGAGCTGTGACTCCCCAGTCATTGATATCGTCCAGAACTTCCGGCGCTATAGCTGCACCTCCGGATATCAGCATTCTGAGCCGGCCTCCAAAGAGCGCCATGATTTGCTTGTTATAGAGTCCCGATATATCCAGACCAATTTTTTTGGTTTTTCTGTTCAAATTCATCATTTTGCGAAGCGTATTTGCTTTGCCGTTCTTTTTCGCATTCTGCCAGATTTTCTTATGCATGTTTTCGATGACGAGAGGCACGGTAAGAAACATCGTTGGCTTGGCTTCAGAAAGATTCTTGACGATATATTTCAAGCCTTCGCAATAGGCTATGGCTGATCCTTTATAAAGCGGCATCAGGAAACCCCCGGTGCATTCATAGGTGTGATGGACCGGCAGCATGGAAAAGAATATGTCATCGCTTCTCACCTCCAGCAGCGTAGGCAGAGACATCAGGTCTACGCAGACGTTTTCATGGCTTAGCATAACAGCCTTGCTGACCCCGGTGGTTCCCGAGGTGAAAAGAAGAATGCTCATTTCCTGGCTGTTGATCTGAGCGTCCAGGAAGGAGCTGTTCCCCTCATCCACCAGCCTGCTTCCTTTGTGCACCAAATCGCGCCAGGCAAAAACCTCGCCGTCGCTCTCCTGGGCTTCAAGTCCGATCAAAACCTCCAGGTCGTTTTCAGGGTCGGCCTTGATCCCCTTGAACAAGTTCTCGAACTTCTTGTCGAAAGCAACACAGCTCAGCTCCGCTTCCTTGACAAGTCCTTTCAATTCATTGGCGGAAAGCTCTTTGTCCAATGGCACTACAACGCCAACGCCACAGACGGAGGCCAGATACATCGTCGCCCACATGTAGCTGTTTTCGCCAATTATGCCGATCCTCTTATCTTTCAGGTCGCCCACAATCAACGCAGTGCCCAAGCCATTTACATCCTTCATCATCTGCTTGTATGTTATCGGAATATACGCGGTGTTTTTATCCTGCTTGATATAGAAGGCAACATTTTCAGCATATAGCTTGGAGCTGGTTTCTATCATATGTTTCAGATCCGTTATCGGTCTTGAATCTTTATACCTGACCAAGGGATCCTTGCTCTCACGGATCTGTCGCGCAAAGGCTTCAGCTTTCGCCATATCTATTGCTTTTAGCGCCTTGTACTCTTCAGCAGATAATCTTTCCATATTACTTTGCCTCCTTTATTTCCCTTCTGATTGCGATTTGCAATTACTATATCCGTCTATCCCTGAACGGTTGATTCGTTTGATTTTTTTCGTAGTTGTTTTTTCGAATTCGGTATAGCGTATTTCAAAACGTTTCACTCGCTTGTACATCGACATTGTATCATTGACCTGCTCAACTGTGCTTTTCATGAATTTCCTGAGATCCTGCTCTTCCATGCGGCCGTATTGCTCCTTGATCCTTTCAAAGTCCGGGTATATATCGGCACTGACGACCGTTGCGCCGCTCTCTTGATCTTGGATGCCATAAACGATAGCTTCCAGAATATAATCGCTTTTGCAAAGATAATACTCAACCTCCTCCGGAAATATATTTTTGCCGTTTTTGGTGACAATGACATTCTTCTTTCTGCCGGAAATATATAGCATACCGTCATCATCAAAATATCCGTAATCCCCTGTATACAGCCAACCGTCCCTTAAGGTTTCCGCCGTTTGCTCCGGATCATCATAATACCCGAGCATAACGCTGGGTCCTCTGCAGATGATCTCTCCGATACCCCCGTCATCCGGGTCCTCTATCCTGATTTCAGTGCCGGGCATGGGGTATCCAACCGAGGAAGCCTTGCTGCAGGAGTCGCGATTGACCGCGATAATCGGCGCGTTCTCCGTCATGCCATAACCTTGTATCATCGGAAAACCCATAGCTTGAAAATCCTCTATCACCCGCGGATCAATGGCGGCTCCTCCCGCGACAAACAATTCTATATGGCCTCCGGCTGCCTTGTGGATGTCAGCAAATAATTTTCGGATCAGTTTTTGATTATTGTATAATTTAAATTTTTTTGAAACGGCTATGGCAAATTTTAAATTGTTCCCCTTGCCTGCAGCACCTGCTTGCTTGAATATTTTTCTATGCATGGACTCGAATACAAGAGGCACGCCCAACATAACAGTGGTTTGAGATTCAGTCAGATTTTTTGCAATATGCTTCAACCCTTCGCAGATGGCCACACAGACCCCCTGGTAAATGGCAGTTAATATATGACAGGTCATTTCATAGGTGTGATGCATCGGCAGGACGGAAAGACCCACACCGGGCTGACGGATATAGATATATTTTGACAAATTGTAGACATTCGAAGAAATATTTTTATGAGAAAGCATGACGCCTTTTGCGTAGCCCATGGTGCCGGAAGTGAATAGTAAAGTGCACATCGCTTCACGATCGATGACCGCATCCACGAAGCTTCTGTCACCTGTCTTGATCAGGCTCCTCCCTCTTTCCGCAACCTCGTCCCAGGTGTAGAATCCTTCCTGACATTGCGGGGCATCTTGATCCATGCAAATCCTGCATTCGATCCCTTCTATGTTTTGAATGACTTCTTTGGTCTCTTTGGCAAGTTTCCCGGAATACACAATGACGGACACCCCTGCCCGGTTCATAAGACTTTCGATTTCCCCAGGGGGGAGCTCTTTATCAATGGGGACGATCACACCCGTTCCGTTGATAGTGGCCATATAGGTAACGACCCAATGATAGCTGTTTTCACCGATCAATGCGATTTTTCTGCCAGCCATGCCCATTGCACAAAGCGCCGTACCCAAGCTGTCCACATCTTCTTTTAACTGCCAGAATTTGACCGGGATATAGTCAGTGCCGGCTTTTTCCTTAATCAAATAAGCCGTCCGGTCACTGTGTATCACAGCGCTGGAATCGAGCATATCCTTCAGATCATTGATTTGCCGCATATTATAGGATAGATCTTTATATTTCTTTTTATTCATCCATAACCACCCGGCCTTATCAGCATAAACCCGTGCATTGCCCCTGACACGATGGAGATATTATACCATAAAGTATTTGTTCCAGCCATAAAAAACACTCCGTCTTTGCCGATCAGCAGAGACGGAGTGTATCATGACCTTATCGTTATTCTCCCAGCGTTTTCTTGATAGAAACCAGCACCCTTTGATCATAGCAGGAGAACATTTTTTCAACCTCTTCAATAGGCGGTTCTTTTGTAAAAAGGCTGACCAGTGGAACGATCAGCAAGCCTGCGATCATCGCAAAGGCTCCGCAGTTGATTGGCGACTGAAGCAGTACGGGGAAAGCCGGCCTGAACAATAAATTCAGCACCATGATCCCAGTACCAAAAATGAAACTGGCGAAGGCCGCCGCTCTTGTGGCTTTTTTCCAATACAGGCCATACAAAAACGGAGCAAGAAAGGCCCCTGCCAGCGCTCCCCATGACACGCCCATAAGCTGTGCGATGAAGGTGATGCTGCTCTTGTACTGTATAATGGCGATGACCACGGATATTGTGATGAATACAATGATGAGCAGCCGCATAACTGCGACTTGCCTGCTTTGGGTCATATCCTTAATAAAATTGTCCCTTAGAAAATCCAGGGTCAACGTGGAGCTGGACGCAAGCACTAGCGCTGATAACGTGGACATGGACGCCGAGAGGACCAGGATGACCACTATGCCAAGTAAAACATCCGGAAGGAACTCCAGCATCTTAGGTATGATGGCGTCATAACCCACTTCCGCAACATTGATCTGATTCGAAAACAGTCTTCCGAAACCTCCCAGAAAATAACAGCCTCCGGCGATCACCATCGCAAATATCGTTGATATGACCGTACCCTGGTCTATGGCTGCCTCACTTTTGATCGCATAGAATTTCTGTACCATCTGAGGCAGGCCCCAGGTGCCAAGGGACGTCAGTATGCATACGAAGAATAGACTGAGGGGATCCGGACCGAAAAAGGAAGCAAAAATTCCAGGGGTCGTTGAAACTGTATCGTCTGTTACCCTGCCAAGAAGATCAAGTGATGATATAAAGCCACCATTTTCATTCAGTACCGCCAGGATGACGACAACGATCCCTGCCAACATGATGCATCCTTGTATGAAATCATTGATCGCAGTAGCCATATATCCCCCTGCAACCACATATACACCGGTCAGGGCAGCCATCACGAATATGCAGACTGTATAGTCGATGTTGAAAGCCATCCCGAAGAGTCGAGAAAGCCCATTATACAAAGACGCCGTGTAAGGGATCAGGAAAACGAACACAATGATGGAAGCCGTGATTTTTAATGCTTTGCTTTCATATCGTTTGCCAAAGAATTCGGGCATGGTGGCGCTGTCAAGATGATGGGTAAGGACCCGGGTCCTCCTCCCCAGCACTCTCCAGGCCAACAGAGAGCCTACAAAAGCATTGAACATGCCGATCCAGGTCGAAGCCAGGCCGAATTTCCAGCCGAACTGACCCGCATATCCCACAAAAATAACTGCCGAAAAATAAGATGTCCCATAGGCGAAAGCCGTCAGCCAGGGGCCTACTGAACGCTTGCCAAGCACAAACCCGTCCACATCCGTAGCATGCTTGCGGCTGTAAATCCCCACCGCTACCATAACTCCGAAAAAAACTGCTAGCATTAATAATTTGATAACCATTTTTTGTATCCTCCCGAACAAACAAAAATCCCATCCTGCTGCTGCAACAGAGGACGGGAATATTTCACCGTGGTACCACCTCAGTTCACATATGCCTCACGACATATGCCTCATCGAGTACGACATGGCTCATCAGACTTCCTATCGCTATGTTTATACTCTATCGCTATTACGGGCGATCCCGTCGCAGCCTACTTGGTCGCTGTGATGCTTCCGTTCGGTGCGCAGCTCTCAGAATGTATTCAGATGATGCAGCCTGCTGCCTTGCACCAAACGGCAGCTCTCTGAAAGTGCACACATTATCTTACTTGTTTCCGGTCGTCGCATTTCATATTGAATTGTGATAAATTCTACAGCTTTCCTGAGATGTTGTCAATCTTTTTTGTTGGCATTTTGCATTGGCTCCTCAACAAATCTGGCATATAGATAAGTGCCGAAGACCATGCCCGCTGCGGTAAAGAGTCCAAGAGCCTTTCCTTCGCCTATTTGCGCCAGCACCGTGCCCGGGCAGGCGCCGGTCACAGCCCATCCGGTGCCGAAAATCAAGCCTCCGATGACTGTGTTTTTATTCAAGGGTTTTCTATTTATTTCTATGTTATTGCCATGGGCGTCCTTGTTGCCCAGTCGTTTTAGAAGCTGCATACCCACCGCACCCGTCACAATGGCGGTTATCATCAGGAATGCCAATCTAAGGTCATGTCCGGAAAACATGTAATGGATGAAGTTGTAATCCGAAGCTCCGGAGCGGCTTAATGCAAAGCCGAAAAACACTCCGGCCATCAAGTACCCTGAATTGTTTTTCATATCAAACCCCTCCAAATATAAACTGGCGGATCAGACATGTCGCCACAACTCCGGAAAGGATGAAAAATATGGTGGCCACCAGACTGGATCGCTGGAAAGTCGCCAGTCCGTGTATACTGTGACCTGAGGTGCATCCTCCGGCAAGCCTTGCACCAAGACCCATGAATATCCCGCCCAGAAAAAACCATAGCATAAAAGCGGCATATGGCCAATTGGCCAATTCTGTAAATATGCCCATTTGAACAGTGCCAAGGGGCATTCCGGATACTCTGGCTGATAAAAAAGCACCGATCACCATCCCTGTTACGAAAACGAACCTCCAATTGAACCGGTTCTCGAAGTCTTTCGAATTCAGCCATTTTAGCCTGGTATCTGGACGCAGGATTTTGACAAGGTTCCCATAGCTCGTCGAGACACCCAAAGCAGTGTTTAGAAAATAATACATTGCCGGCACCAATAGCCCTATTGCGATGCCCCCGAACCACCAAGGCCATAGATCAGCGAACAGGAATTTCACAATGATCCCCTCCCTCCGTTACAGTCTCGAAGCCCATATTGACCCAGGCGGATGTGCCGCCTATAACATTTATAACGTTCTTCATGCCGCTCAGATTCAGCATCAGGCTGCTGGCCAGCAGGGATCTGTTTCCTGTATTGCATATAAAAGCCACCGGGAGGTCTCCCTGTAATTCCCGATAGACCTTTCTGACGTCCGGAGCGGGCACATGCATGGTGCATTCGATATGTCCGCTTTCCCATTCGCTTTTCAACCTGGTATCCACCAGCAGTATTTCACCGTTTTCATACCTCTGCTTCGCTTCAGTTACGGAAATGCTTTCAAGCCGGGCGGTTGGAAGCCCGCTGGCGGAATAAGCAGCCATGCCTCCTTCCAGATATCCCGTAACATTGTCGAGTCCCACGCTGTAAAGACCCTTGAGAGCCGTCGTCAAATCATTCGGATTGTCAAGAACCAGCAGCAGCGGTTTATCCGGCGGAAGCACCCACCCGGAGAATGTGGAAAAATTACCTTTAAGGCTCAAACCGTATGCTCCCGGCACGTGGGCAGCGCCAAAGCCCAATTGATCCCTTGTATCCACCACAACATGGTCGGCTCGGCTGAGCTCATAGAATTCTTTTGGGTCATAACCAACAGGCTTCTTGAGCTTCGAAACAGCCGGAGCTCCCTTTCTGTTGATTTCGGAGCATCTCATGAAGTGGTCCGGCGCTTCCGGCATGCCCTCTAAAAAATGGCTTACAAAATATTCCTCCGGATGCATCTGCATAGCAGGATTGTGCATTTTCTCAGTTCCGATGGTTGAAGAAAGCTTGGAAGACAGCATTTTTCCGCAAAGAGAGCCGGCTCCATGGGCAGGATACAATTCAATGTTGTCGCGCAGCTGTTCAATTTTTCTAAGACTCTGATATAGTTTGACAGCTAGTTCATCTTTGATATCAGGGAAGAGGTCCGGTCTTCCCGCATCCCCCACCATAAGCGTATCGCCGGTAAAAGCCACTGCCGCCTCCTCGCCTCTTTCAAGGTCTGAAACAAGGAATATCGAGCATTCAGGCGTATGGCCCGGCGTGTCAAGCATTTTGATCCGCAAAGTATCAAAAACGAACTCCTCCTGGTCATGCAGCGGATGATGATCGAACAATGCCCCCGCTTTTTCCGTGATATAAATGGTCGCTCCCGTCAGTTCCCGCAATTCTGCATGGCCCGACACAAAATCCGCATGCAGATGAGTCTCTATGATGCCGTTGATAGGAAGGCCCAGTGTCTTTGCGGCGGAAAGGTATTGACTGACATCTCTTGCCGGATCCACCACCAGACAAGCATTTTTGCCTCCGATAATGTAAGAGCAGTGGGCAAGACCCGGAGTATAAATCTGTTTAAATTCCATATTTTCAACCCCCTAATTACACATGCGATAAAACGATAAGTTAATAGTATAAGGACGACTAATGAAATGTATTCTTCAGTACACTATCAATTCCAGACAAACAGGATGACGGCGGAAGCGATGATCCCTGCCAATAACGCAATTACGGTCCCCTGTCTTATAAAATCCTTCTTTTCGAATCCCATGCTGTTCATAGCCACAATAGTTGCTTGATGTGTTGGTATTACTATACCCAAACTTGCCCCCGCTGCAACAGCCATAAGTAAAGCATCAGCATTCACGCTCACTGCTCCGGACTGGAAAAGAAGTATTGCCGCCGGCGACATCAGCAACGCAGCTACAGCATTATCGAGTATGTTTGAAAGAACCGCCGTTATAAAAAGTAGGGCAAGTATTAGCGGAAACGCGGGAAGCGAATTGAATAATGGCATGATCGAGTCGATGAGGTCAGGAAGGGCGCGAGTATGGATGAGGATTTCCGATAGGCTCAGCATACTGCCAAGAAAGAGCAATATCGACAGATTGACGGCTTTAAACGCCTTCTCCACGGGAAGAATGCCGGAAATGATCCAGATGACAACCACCAGACCAAAGCCGATGGAAGGATGTATGAGCCTGAAGCTCGCCAGTATAATCGCGGGCAGCAGTGTCGATAGAACAATCAAAGTGTTCTTTGCACTTCTTTTCTCCGGAGGCTCGATTTCCGGCATATTGATTTTTTCTGTTGCCCCATTGAGAGAGTCCGGCAAGCGGTCCTTTGACATCCCGGCATTTTGTTTGGGCACAACTCTGTAGCCGCATAAGCGGCATATATACATCAAAATCAAAGCTGTTGCAGACATTGCAGCACCATGGGCAGCAAAATCGAACATGCCGAACTGCTGGCCGGAAGCCTGGGATCTGAATGAAGATACAATTAGGTTTGAAACCGTTGAAATGAGAGTGACGGAGCCTCCAAGAAACGTTGCATAAACGATCGGAAGACCAAAATGAGCTTTACTGACGCCGGCACGCTTCGACATGCGTTCCGCTGTCGGAGATATGACCCCAATGACGCCCACATTATTGACAAAAAGAGACATGATCCAAGTGGCAAGAGATATTAAAACGATTTGATTTTCTGTTTTATGGAACCGCCGGGCAATGCTTTTACCAAGACCGTTGAATATTCCGGAGGCTATGAGTCCTTCACTCATAACGAGGATGATAATGACAGTAAAAAGGGCCGGATTTGAAAATCCGGAAAAAAGCTCAGCGGGCTGGCTGATCCCCAGTGCCCCCAACAGCAGTAGCCCTCCAAAAGCCGCCGCTTCCTGCCGTACTTTTGAAGACACCACAGCGTATAGAATAAAGAGCAGAACCAGCCATGATACGAATTGCTCCCAACCAGCAATAATATCTATGATGACCACCCCTTAATAAAAGACTGGAGCTACTGGTGGGAATCGAACCCACAACCTGCACGTTACGAATGTGCTGCTCTGCCATTGAGCCACAGTAGCTTATTGCGAATGTTTTTATATTATAAAACATGGCCGTGGATTTTACCACAATTTCTTGTGATTATAATCAATTATCATTTGCGCACATATTTTGCCCGCCGAGTGCTTCAGTACAAATCGTCTTAAAAATGTTTGAATTTAAGCTGCTTTGATTCAGAATTTCAATGTTCAATTTTTAAGAAAATCCCAATGTCCGGATCCCTGAGCAGTCTATCAAAATAACTAGTTTGCTGCTTTTTTGTACTAATTTTCGCATGAAAATACTGAATATTTGGAATACGATAAACCGCATCCTGATTTACGTTAAGATTGCCAAAAACTTAACGTTGAACCTTTTTGTTTCCTTGCTTCGCATATTTATGTGTGCTATCATTTAAGCGTATGAGACTGTTAAAAAAATCACAGAACTAATTAAATCAAAACCAAATGAATCAAAGGAGAGATGAGAAAAATGCAAAATGAATGCCAATGCAACTGCATTAAAGCAGACGATCCAAGATTTGCAGAGCTCAAAAAGTACATCGACTCCCTCAAGGGTACGCAGGGTATAACCATGCCTGTCCTTCAGGAAGCTCAGCACATCTTCGGATATCTTCCGCTGGAAGTTCAGAAGTTTATCTCGGAAGAGACAAGGATCCCGATTGCTGAACTTTACGGTGTATCCACGTTCTACAGCCAATTCCACCTTACTCCAAAGGGTAAGCATAAAGTTGCTGTATGTCTTGGAACCGCTTGCTACGTTAAGGGCGCACAGGCCGTTCTCGACAAATGTTGTGATGAATTGAGCGTAAACGTCGGAGGCACGACAACGGATGGATTGTTCACAGTGGAAGCTACACGCTGCTTGGGTTGCTGCGGACTTGCCCCTGTTATGATGATCGACGATGATGTCTATGCCCAGCTTGGCGATGTAAGCGTAATTCCGGATATTCTCGGAAAGTACAAAGGATAGGGGTGGCCAGTATGAAAACACTGAATGAATTAAAAGAATTACAGGCAAAAGCTATCGACCAGGTCAAGATCAAAGAAGGCTTGAGAGTGGTTGTCGGAATGGCAACTTGCGGACTCTCTGCAGGTGCAAAGCCTGTTTATGATGCCTTTGTTAAGGAAGTTGAAGCAAAAGGCCTGAATGTAATCGTCAGACCGACCGGTTGTATCGGTATGTGCACATACGAGCCGATCGTTGACGTTATATCACCGGATGGCAAAAAGGTCACTTACGTTCATATGGACGCAGAAAAGGCCATCAGAGTCGCCAACGAACATCTTGCCGGAGGAACTCCTGTTAAGGAATTCACTGTGGGCGGAGAATTAAAGAATCTTGAAGATCTCGACTTCTATAAAAAACAGAAGAGAGTCGCTCTCAGAAACTGCGGACTGATCAATCCTGAAGATATCACAGAATATATCGCAATGGATGGTTATCAGGCTCTTGCTAAAGCCGTTCTCGAAATGACTCCTGAAACCGTAATAGAAGAAATGAAGAAATCCGGTCTGAGAGGCCGCGGTGGAGCAGGTTTCTCAACAGGTCTCAAGTGGAGCTTCGCAGCCCCTAACAAGGCTGATCAGAAATACATCATCTGCAACGCTGACGAAGGCGATCCGGGTGCATTCATGGATAGATCCGTTCTGGAAGGCGACCCGCATGCAGTTCTTGAAGCCATGGCCATTGGCGGATACGCCATAGGCGCGACAAAAGGCTTCATCTATGTCAGAGCGGAATATCCGGTAGCCGTCAAGAGACTCAAAATCGCCATCGCTCAAGCGAAGGAAATGGGACTTCTTGGAGATAACATTTTCGGCACTGACTTCAGTTTTGATATCGATATCAGACTTGGTGCCGGAGCATTCGTTTGCGGAGAAGAGACAGCTCTGATCGCTTCCATCGAAGGCAAGCGCGGCATGTCGAGAAATAAGCCTCCGTTCCCTGCAAATAAAGGACTCTGGGGCAAACCGACATGTATCAACAACGTAGAAACACTCGCCAACATTGCTCAGATCATATTGAAGGGCGCTGACTGGTTCAGAGGTTTCGGTACTGAAAAATCCACCGGGACTAAAGTATTCGCTCTCGGCGGCAAGATCAGCAACACTGGACTCGTTGAAGTCCCTATGGGTATCAGTCTCCGCGAAATCATATACGAGATCGGCGGCGGATGTCCGAACGGAAAAGCTTTCAAGGCTGTTCAGACCGGAGGTCCTTCCGGCGGATGCATCACTGCAGCCAACCTGGACACCCCGATCGACTTCGACAATTTGGTAGCAATCGGATCCATGATGGGATCCGGCGGTATGATCGTTATGGACGAAGACAACTGCATGCCGGACATCGCCCGTTTCTTCCTGGACTTCACAGTAGACGAATCCTGTGGTAAGTGCACACCATGCCGTGAGGGTACAAAGAGGATGCTTGAGATCTTGAACAAGATAACCTCAGGGAGCGGAACGCTGGAAGATCTTGACAATCTGGAAGAACTGGGAGCAAACCTTCAGAAGACATCCCTGTGCGCATTGGGACAGACTGCGCCAAATCCGGTAATATCCACTTTGAAGCATTTCAGGGATGAATATGAAGCCCACGTTTTGGATCACAAGTGTCCTGCCGGAGTTTGTAAAGCATTCCGTACTTACTGGATAACTGAAGATTGCAAGGGTTGCACCCTTTGCGCCAAGAAGTGCCCGGTAGACGCCATCACCGGTTCCGTAAAAGAAATGCACTACATAGACCAAAGCAAGTGCATCAAGTGCGGCGTTTGCATGGACTCCTGCAAGTTCAATGCAATCATAAAAAAATAGAAGGGAGAGATAAAATATAATGGAAAAAGTGAATTTAACCATAAATGGAATACCTGTAAGTGTTCCAAAGGATTATACCGTACTGCTGGCAGCTAGAGAAGCTGGCATAGATATCCCTACCCTTTGCTATTTGAAGGATATAAACGAAATCGCTGCTTGCAGAGTCTGCGTAGTTGAAGCGGATGTCAATGGAGTTCCAATGAGAAATCTTCCTGCATCCTGTGTACTTCAGGTTGCCGAGGGAATGAACGTAAGAACAAACACTCCTCAGGTCAGAAAAGCAGTTAAGACAAATGTGGAGCTGATTTTAGCCAACCACAATAGAGAGTGTCTGACCTGCAATAGGAACCAGACCTGCGAGCTCCAGGCGTTATGCGATAAGCTGGGCATCAAAGACGTTAAGTATGAAGGCGCCAAGAGAGAAAGCACCATTGATGAGCTTTCCCCTTCAATTGTTCGTGACGCTTCAAAATGTATACTTTGCGGTCGCTGCATATCCACTTGCAGAGACATGCAGGGCATCGGTGTTTTGGATTTCACAAAGAGAGGCTTTAGAACAGAAGTCGCTCCGGCCTTCGATTTCAGCATGAGAGACGCGAACTGCACTTATTGCGGACAATGTATCATAGCTTGCCCGGTAGCCGCTCTTCGCGAAAGACAGTATATAGACGAAGTATTCGATGCCATCGCAGACCCTGACAAATATGTTGTTGTTCAGGAAGCTCCTGGAGTCAGAGCATCTTTGGGCGAAGAATTTGGAATGCCTATCGGGACACCGGTTACAGGAAAAATGTATGCAGCATTGAAGAGACTGGGATTTGACAAGGTCTTTGACACGAACTTCTCCGCTGACCTGACGATCCTGGAAGAGGGAACTGAACTGCTGGGCAGAATAACTAAAGGCGGCAAGCTTCCGATGATCACTTCCTGCTCCCCTGGATGGATCCGCTATTGCGAAATGTTCTACCCTGATTTACTTGACAATCTGTCAACATGCAAATCCCCTCAGCAGATGTTTGGCGCTTTGGTCAAAACATATTTCGCACAAAAGGAAGGCATCGACCCTAAGAAGATCGTATCCGTATCCATCATGCCTTGCACGTCCAAGAAGGGCGAAGCACAAAGACCTGAAATGCTGGTTGATGGTCTTTCTGATGTAGATTACGTACTGACCACAAGAGAACTTGGCGATATGATCAAGCAGGCAGGCATCATGTTTGAAAGCCTTCCGGATGCAGATCCAGACCCTCTGATGGGCGAAGGAACAGGCGCTGGCGTTATCTTTGGTGCGACCGGTGGTGTAATGGAAGCCGCTCTCAGAACTGTTGCAGATATTTTGACAGGGCAGGATCTTGCCAATATCGAGTACTCTGCTGTTAGAGGTATCGAAGGCGTTAAGACCGCTAGCGCGGTCCTCCCTATCGGCGGTGTTGATACAGAAGTCAAAGTCGCCGTTGCCCATGGTACAAAGAATGCCGGCAAGCTTATGGACTTAGTTAGAGCAGGCGAGCTGGACGTTCACTTTATCGAAATCATGGCTTGCCCAGGCGGTTGTGTACACGGCGGCGGCCAGTCATTCGTATGCGCGAAGGACAGGATCGATATTAATCCTAGGGTCAATAGAGCAAACGCCCTTTATTCGGAAGATCAGCGTCTGCCTGAAAGAAAATCCCATAAGAATGCCGAAGTTCAGGCTCTTTATAAAGATTTCCTCGGTGAACCTAATGGCCATCTTTCACACAAGCTTCTGCATACTCACTATGCGAAGCGTCCGACATATGTAGTGAATGAATAGGCCTTCAGAACCAACATATTAGTTCGTGATTTCACCATACAAAAAAGGGCTGCCCATTGAGGCAGTCCTTTAATTTGTGTCTAAACCATGATCTCGGTAAACATGGATATTATTCCCTATAAATTTTCAGTTTTCTTAGAGCAGATCAAACAAATGAGCCGCTTCCTCGATGATGAAATCAGGTCCCATCGGGCCTTCTTTCTCTTCATCGGTGACAGCCACAGCCCAACCCACTAGCACTGATTTCACTCCCGCGTTCCTGGCGCAGCTGATATCGAACATGCTGTCGCCCACCATCAGGCTTTCTTCCACTGTGCTGCCCAGCTTCTGCAATGCTATCATAACAGGCTCCGGATCCGGTTTATGCTTTGTGGTATCATCGCAGGTCACTACCGCGCTGAAGCAGTCTTTGATATCATACTTTTCCATAGCCTCAAAGGTTGTCCTCTCCGCTCTGGATGTAACAACGGCCAGTTTATATCCTTCAGCCTTCAAAGCCTTCAGGGTGTCTTTGACACCCGGGAAAATGGTAATCCGCTCCCCAAAGCTCTCCCGGTGATAGCTGCGATATATTTCCACTGCTTCTTCCGGCGGAATCTGCGGTAAAGCCTTTGCCATGCTGGTAAGCAGCGGCTCACCGAAAGTCCTCACTATTTCGTCCACCGGGCGCTCCTTGCCCTCCACCGTCCTGTAAGTATGCTGCCATGATTCTATGATCAACTCATTTGTGTTCATGACCGTTCCATCAAAATCGAACAAAATCGTTGTTATCTTGGTTTTTTGGGTCTGTTGGATCCTTTGCTTCATTCGTGCGTTGCCTTTCATTTTAACGTTGCTTCAATTTTTCATTGATGAAATAATCAAGGTCTCCATCCATGACGGCTCCGATATTCCCGACCTCTGCTCCTGTTCGGTGATCCTTTACCATAGTATATGGATGGAATACATAAGATCTTATCTGGCTCCCCCATGCGATTTGGCTGTAGTCGCCTTTTAACTCCTTCAGATTTTCTTTATGCTCCTCCAGAGCCACCTCCATGAGTTTGGATCGCAGCAGCTTCATAGCTGTGTCCTTGTTCTGATGCTGGCTTCGTTCGTTCTGGCATGTGACCACAATATTGGTCGGTAAATGGGTTATCCTGATGGCTGAGTCGGTTTTATTGACATGCTGACCGCCAGCGCCTGAGCTTCTGAAAGTATCGATCCTCAGGTCCTCAGGGTCGATATCAACAGTAATGTCATCATCTATCTCAGGCATGACATCGAGTCCTGCAAAGCTCGTATGCCTTCTGCCGGATGAATCGAACGGCGAAATTCTCACAAGGCGGTGAACGCCTTTTTCATTTTTTAAAAACCCGTAGGCATAATCACCCTCTATGAGCAGTGTGGCGCTTTTGATCCCACCCTCTGAATCATATTGTATGTCTGCAGTGGTTATTTTGTATCCTTTTCGCTCCGCCCACCGTGTATACATGCGAAGAAGCATTTCTGTCCAATCCTGTGCATCCTTGCCGCCTTCACCTGCATGGAGATGGATGATCGCGCTGCCATCATCATACTCGCCGTTTAGAAGCGTCTTCAACCGTAAGTCCTGAGCTGTTTCAACATATTTCTTATATGCTTCCTGGATTTCCTCGACGACGGAATAGTCTTCCATTTCCTCGGCCAGTTCGATCATGATTTCGAGGTCGGAAAGTTCCTGCTCCAAAACGTTGTATTCATTGACCTTGTTTTCGAGGGCCTTCTTTTCCTTTAGAAGTTTGTGAGCCTTTTCATGTTCGTTCCAGAACCCTTCTGCTTCTATTTCTTTGTTAATTTCCTCCAGCCTTGCTCCTAATGCAGCCAGGTCAAAGGGAATCACCTACCTCTTTCAAAGTTGATCTGGCTTGTGGCAGTTCAAATTTTATTTGATCCAATTGAACCATTTTCTATCCCTCCTATATTTTGCCGCAGCAATTTTTGTATTTCTTCCCGGAGCCGCATGGGCACGGGTCATTCCTTCCAACTTTTTCTTCACTCCTTCGTACGGTTTCCTGCTTGCCGCCGCGATCCGGAGTTGGCGCTGCCTGCGGCACGCTTCCCTGGGCAGGGGGCCATTCTGCGTTCATAGGAGCAGGGTTCGCAAACGGAGCGCCCCCGCCTTGGCTGCTGGAACCATGGCCATCCGTCCCTCCGTGATCAACGAATTCGTCTTTTCTTTCGTCTCCACCAGATATGACTGCTCTTCTTTCGGTATTGGTCTGAAGTGTAACATTATAGCAGAATTTGACCGTATCTTCCTTGATAGCTTTCACCATCAGCTCAAACATATCGAAGCCTTCCGTTGCATACGCTGCAGCGGGATCCTGCTGACCCAGGGCACGAAGCCCGATCCCGCTCTTGAGCTGATCCATGGCGTCGATATGGTCCATCCATTTATTATCGACTACTCTGATCAGGATCATGCGTTCCAGTTCACGCATTCTTTCCTCGCCGATCTCCGCTTCCTTTTCCTGATACAGCTTGTCAAATTTTTCAAGGATATCCTCTTTGATGCTCTGCTCCGTCAGTTTCAACTGCTGCTCCGGACTATAGTCCAGGCCGCTGAAGCGCGGACAGATTTTCTTCAGGCCGGATACAATATGCTCTATGTCCCATTCTTCCGCATACTTTGATGCTACGGTCACAGGTTCCACGACCTCGTCAACCAGTTCTTCCATCATATGAGAGATGTATTCACGCAGATTCTCTCCGAAAAGCACCTTACGCCGCTCCCCGTAGATGATTTCTCTCTGCTTGTTCATGACATTGTCATATTGTAGAACATATTTACGGATGCTGAAATTTCGGCCTTCAACCCGTTTCTGTGCATTTTCGATAGACTTTGTCAGCATCCCTGCTTCAATGACATCGTCCTCGCTGATCCCGAACTTATTTACGATATTCTGTATTCTTTCTCCTCCGAAAAGACGCATCAGATCGTCCTCCAGGGATATGTAGAATTGCGTCTGACCAGGGTCTCCCTGACGTCCCGACCGGCCTCTGAGCTGATTATCTATTCGTCTCGACTCATGGCGTTCTGTACCTAAAATCGCCAGACCGCCCAGTTTTATGACTTGCTCCTTCTCCTCAGGCGTCGCATCACGGCCTCCAAGAACGATGTCCGTTCCACGGCCGGCCATGTTGGTGGCTATGGTGACTGCTCCCAATCGGCCTGCCTCAGCAACGATGTCCGCTTCTTTCTCATGCTGCTTGGCGTTGAGCACATTGTGTCTAACCCCTCGTCTTCCCAGCATTTCACTGATCAGCTCGGACTTCTCTATGGAAATGGTGCCCACCAGAACCGGCTGGCCCGTTTCATGAATAGTTTTGATCCTGTCTGCGATGGCCTTGAACTTGCCTTTCTGAGTAGAATATACGGCATCCTGCAGATCGATCCTGGCGACAGGTTTATTGGTCGGCACGATGACAACATCCATATTATAGATATCTCTAAACTCAGCTTCTTCGGTCTTGGCGGTTCCGGTCATACCTGCCAGCTTCTGATACATGCGGAAATAATTTTGCAGTGTAATGGTAGCCAGAGTCTTGGACTCGGATCGAACCAGAACACCTTCCTTCGCCTCGATGGCTTGATGGAGACCGTCGCTGTAGCGCCGTCCAAACATAAGACGCCCGGTGAATTCATCAACGATTATGATTTCGCCATCTTTAATAATATAATCGATGTCGCGTTTCATAATGTTTCTTGCCTTCAGCGCTTGAAGCACGTGATGGTTTATTTCCATATTTTCCGGGTCGGAGAAATTTTCAACGCCGAAATATTTTTCACACTTTTCGACTCCGGCTTCTGTGAGGGAGACAGACTTCTCCTTCTCGTCCAGAGTAAAATCCATATCATTCTTCAAATTGCTGACAAAGCGATCCGCTTTCTGATAAAGATCAGTGGATTTGGTGCCTTGCCCGGAAATGATCAAAGGCGTTCTCGCTTCATCGATCAAAATGGAGTCGACTTCATCCACGATGGCAAAATTGAGTTCCCTCTGCATGAGGTTTTCACGGTAAAGCACCATGTTGTCCCGGAGGTAGTCGAACCCGAATTCGTTATTTGTCCCGTAAGTGATATCTGATTGATACG
The DNA here is from genome assembly GCA_937889655.1 of uncultured Clostridia bacterium. Taxonomy (GTDB): domain Bacteria; phylum Bacillota; class Clostridia; order Peptostreptococcales; family Anaerovoracaceae; genus CALBZG01. Next base: position 24,013 of record CALBZG010000056.1, on the reverse strand, counting down.
CCGCCACTCTTTCCGGTCCGCTGACCGCATGGATGACACATCCTACTGTAAGGCCCAAAAACTCATAGATACGTCCCATCCAATCCCGGTCGCGCTTGGCAAGATAGTCGTTGACGGTGACCACATGGACTCCTTGCCCGCTCAAAGCATTGAGATAGGCGGCCAACGTGGCCATTAAAGTCTTTCCTTCACCGGTTTTCATTTCAGCGATACGACCCTGGTGGAGTACGATCCCTCCAATCAGCTGCACCCTGAAATGCTTCATCCCAAGCACCCGCCAAGCCGCCTCCCGACATACGGCAAATGCGTCAGGCAATATGTCATCCAGGGTTTCTCCCTGTGCAAGCCGTTCTCTGAATTCTTCTGTCTTTGCACTGAGATCCTGATCGGACAATCCTTGCATCGTATTGTCCAATGCCTCGATCCGATCAGCGATCCGATCGAGCTTTTTAATTTCCTTTGTATTAAGGTCTCCAAAGACCTTTTCCATAAAACCCATATTGATCTCCTTCATCTATTCAAAGCCTCACGTATGAAGCGTTGCATCATCAATCCTTTTCTTCAGGAGTTGCCAGATCCTTCACAAAGACGATCACTTCCTGCGCTTTTTTCTCGTCCGCTTTCGTGACCGTTACCATGAAAAGCTGATCTTCGATAGTCTCCTCAAAATAGTCTCCAACTTTCGGTATGGCATTCATTTGTTTGCATGCCCAACCATTCACGGTGGTCACTGACAGATCTGTTTCAACATCGAATATATCCAGAAACTTTTCCAGATTTGCCGTACCCTGGACCCTGTAGCTTCCATCTGCCAGAGGTTCGATGCTGATTTCGGAATCCACAAATTCATCATGCTCGTCATAGATTTCTCCCACCAGCTCTTCGATAATGTCCTCCATGGTAACGATGCCCTCAGTGCCCCCGTACTCATCGACTACAACCGCGATGTGGGTTTTTATCTTCTGCATTTTCTTAAGCAATGCCGCGATCCGGATCGACCCGGAAACAAAGACCACCGGTTTGACCAGCTCGTGCACTTGTCTTTCCGTATGGGCTAGATAATTGTGGAAATCCTTCTGATTGAGTACTCCTATCACTTTATCAAGATTGTCCTCATAAACCGGCAGTCTTGAAAAACCGGTTTCCAGGAAAGTCTTACTGATCTCTTCCTTACTGTCATCCACTTCAACAGCCACCACATCGACCCTTGGCGTCAACACATCATAAGCCTCCAGCTCATTGAATTCAATGGCATTCTGGATCAGTTCGCTTTGTTCTTCGCCAATCCCGCCTTCGGTCTGGGCTTCTTCCACCATTGTTAAAAGTTCATCCTCTGTGATGGTCCTCTCATCCTTGACATTGAACATTCTGCCAATCATTTTCTTCAGTATCCCGAATATCCAGGTGAACGGCGTCAGGATAAAAATAAAAATCCCTATAGTCGGAGCAACAGCCATGCTGACTCTTTCGGGCATTTCCTTTGCCATGCTTTTAGGACTTATTTCACCAAATACCAAAACCACGATAGTGATGACTATTGTCGAAATCGTTGCGCCGTATTCACCATAAAGATCCACGAAAAGCAGCGTTCCGATTGCCGCCATAGTGATATTGACAATATTGTTGCCCACCAGGATCGTGGTCAGCAGTTTATCGAAATTCTTCGAGAGGGCGAGAACGTGTTTGGCTCTCTTATTCCCTTCGCTGGCCATATTCTTGATTCGGATTTTATTGACAGAAGTAAATGCAGTTTCTGTAGCGCTGAAATATGCTGATAAACAAAGAAGTATAATAATGATTATTATTCGACTTGCGATGGTGTCTTCCATTTTCTATTCTCCTTGAAATTTGTTTTAAAGAAACCATAAATTATATTATACCTTATTTTTTCATAAAAATGAACATGTGGAGCAGAAATTCTGCCCCACATCGAGTTTCTAATATCTTAATTCTGCATGCTGCTTTTACAATCCTGGCTGGCGTATCTCCAGCTAACCCACAAATGCATGATAAATAGCCCTTATAGCCTTTTCGAAATCTTTATTGGCGACACCAACGATGATATTCATCTCGCTGCTGCCCTGATCGATCATACGGATGTTGACTCCTGCTTCTGCCAATGCCGTGAAAAGCTTGGCGGATACACCGGGGCGCATGGACATCCCATACCCTACGGTGGCGATCATGGCGATCTGGTTGAATACATCCACCGTATCCGGTTTTAATCTATTTTTGATGGCCTCCACCACATCGTCGATTTTTTCTTCGATGTCTTTGGTGTTGACAACGACAGAAATATTGTCGATCCCGGTCGGACAATGTTCTACGGATATCCCGTACTCCTCGAAAACGGAAAGGATCTTTCTTAAAAAGCCGACCTCCGATGCCAGCATGTCTTTGTAAATGGCCACTACAGTGAAGTCTTTGCGTCCGGCGATCCCAGTGATGATCCGGTCAGGGTCGCGCTCCTCTGTTTCGGTGATCATGGTTCCGGGATTTTCAGGTTCGTTTGTGTTTCTTATGTTGATAGGAATATTGGCGATGCGGGCCGGATAAATAGCATCCTCCTGCAGCACCGATGCCCCCATATACGAAAGTTCTCTCAATTCTTTATAGGAAAGTCTCGCGATAGGCTCTGATTTGACGATCCGCGGATCAGCCACAAGAAAACCGGAGACGTCCGTCCAGTTTTCATAGACATCGGCATTCACAGCCCGGGCTACGATGGCGCCGGTTATATCAGATCCTCCCCTTGGGAAGGTTTTAATTTTTTTATTCGGTGTTGTACCATAAAATCCGGGCATTACGGCAGTTTGATGCTTGCTCAGTTCTTCCGCCAGAGTTTTGTTCGTTTCCTCCGCCAGAAATTTCCCATTTTCGTCAAACAGGATCAGCCCTGCAGCGTCAACGAAATCGTAGCCAAGATAGGCAGCCGTTATGATGGCATTTAAAAATTCCCCTCTGCTTGCGATATAGTCTTCCGAAGAGCCCTCAAGGAGTTTTCTTCTTATTTTATCAAAATGCTCCGTGAGATCAACATCGATGCCAAGGCCCACTGCCATAGCGGTAAAACGGTCGCACACCACCTGGAAAACCTGGTCAAAAGGAAGATTGTGTTCGATATGCGTTCTGCATAAATATAGCAGATCTGTTATTTTGTTATCTCCCTCATATCTTTTACCCGGAGCAGAAACCACGACATAACGGCGTTCCGGATCTTTTTTAATAATTTCTCTGATCTTGGCCAGCTGTATTCCGTCTGCAACGGAACTGCCGCCAAACTTTGCAACTTTCACTCCCATTTGGATAACCTCTCAAATACAATAATTTTATATTATATACAAAGCACTGGAAAATAGCAATAAAAAGAGGCTCCCGACTTTTTATTTCTTTACAGCGCTGCAGGATTACAGCGCTGCCTCTTTTCTGAGAAGTTCAGCTTTGTCAGTCTGCTCCCATGGTATTTCGATATCGGTCCTGCCAAAGTGTCCGTAAGCCGCCACTTGCCTATAAATCGGCCTCCGCAGATCCAGCGTCCTTATAATCCCTGCAGGAGTCAGATCGAAATTATGCTTGATTAAAAGCGCCAGCTTATCATCTTCGATCTTTCCTGTTCCAAAGCTGTCCACCAATATGGAAACAGGCTCAGCAACACCGATGGCGTATGCCAACTGGATCTCCACCTTGTCCGCCAGCCCTGCAGCCACGATATTTTTTGCAACATATCTAGCGGCATAGGTTGCCGACCGATCTACCTTAGTTGGATCCTTTCCTGAAAAAGCACCGCCGCCATGGCGGGCATACCCACCATAGGTGTCGACAATGATCTTACGGCCAGTCAGTCCGGAATCTCCATGAGGTCCTCCGATGACAAAACGTCCCGTTGGATTGATGAAGTATTTGGTTTCATCATCCAGAAGTTCCGCAGGTATTGTTTCCTTTATAACTTTCTCCATGATGTCCCTTGTCAATTGCTCTTTTGTCACATCAGGGTCATGCTGGGAGGAAATGACTACCGTATCAACTCTTTTGACCTTATCGCCATCGTATTCAACCGTTACCTGTGTTTTTCCGTCAGGCCTTAAATAACCCAGTGTTCCGTTCTTTCGCACAGCGCTTAGCTTCATTGCCAGCTTATGGGCCAGGCTTATCGGCATAGGCATCAGCTCCGGTGTTTCATTGCAGGCAAAGCCGAACATGATCCCCTGGTCCCCAGCCCCGCCCGGGTCTACTCCCATAGCAATGTCAGCGGATTGTTCATCTATTGCCGTCAGCACTGCACAAGTTTTTCCATCAAATCCGAAATCGCTTCGATCATACCCGATATCGCAAATAACCTCTCTGACGATCTTTGGGATATCCACATAGCATGAGGTGGTGATTTCTCCCATAACCATGGCATATCCTGTAGTCGTTGTTGTTTCGGCCGCTACCCGGCCATACATATCTTCCTTTAATATTGCGTCCAGTATCGCATCTGAAATCTGGTCGCACATTTTATCCGGATGCCCCTCTGTAACGGACTCTGATGTGAATAGTTTTTTCATTTGAATCTCCTTTGTTCCCTTCGAATATCTATTAATAATTCTTAATAGAAAATAAATAAGCCTCTTCATCTATATGAGAGGCAAGATTTTTGTAATGATCCTCCTCATCTTTCAGAATGCTGATTCTGTAGGATTTAGCACCTTCGCATTTTGCAGTATCTGCATTTTGCCAGGTTGCCGGGCTTCGCAGGGCCTATTCCCTCAGCCGCTCTTGATAAGGCATATTTAATTTCCCATCAAGTATTATGCCCTTATTTCTTTAAGTTGTCAATATAGCATTTTTAAGGTATACTTTTTTGTATGAAAAGCGAGAAAATAAAGGATTTCAAAGTAATAAAAGGCGGTTTGGACCCCGCTGCCCGATCATTATACCAGTTTGTTTCCGCCTTTGTGACGGACACGCGTCTGATGGGTGTGGAAGTGCTATATATCCACTGGCACAGGCAAGGCCTCGAAGACACTGAAGACTTGCATCAATTTTTTTATTTTGATGCAGAAGAATATGGTCTTGACAACTATATGACCCATGTCGGAAATGATACAGCTGAATTGACGAGGATCGAAGATCTGCTGCTTGGCGGACTGGGCGGCCAAAAAGTCGAGCTTACCCAGGATGAAGCCGTGTTTCTTGTTCAGGATTATACCAGGGCCAGCAAGCTCCTTGGAGTGGCTCCTGCTGAAAATTCCAGAGACTATGCCTTTTTGATGACTCCGAAGATCAGTCTTTCAAGGGATTCCAGGCGGATCCTGTTTTCCAAGGAATGTGCGCCGATCACATGCGATAATGAAGCTATCAATTATTTTTTGATGCGTGTTTTTGCCCGGGACTTTATGCCCGCGGCATTTCTGTGCAATTCTCCGGGAGTCAAGGGTGGTGCTGATGGCGGATTCTTTGAAGCGCCTTTTAATCTGGATATTTACCCGGAGATCCCAGCGGCGACCTTATGTAAAAACACCATCGAAATCGTCAATGGTTCATATATGTGCGATTCTTTGATCGAAGCAGATAACCGTTATTACGTGATGGTATCGGAGTTGAATTGTGAAAACAGCATGGTCGCAAGCTTCAAACGGCATAAGATGTTTTCTGTCAGTCCCTTCGAAGCAGCCATGATGTTAAGCCGGTTGGAATATGTTACCTGCTATGATATCAGGACCACCTCCGATGAAGCAGCGGACGCGATGCCGCAACTAGCCCAGACCGCATTTATGACTCCTTATGAAAAAGGACGGCTCTTCATGGTCTATAACAAGGACAATGAGCATGTCAGATCGCGGGTCTACCGGCTCCATGACGATGTTTTCGGCTGTTATTTCGTTTCCGACTATGGGCAGCTGTTGCTCAGCTCCTACGTACTGGATAACATTAAGGCCATGGAAAAAGACCTTTCAATAAGCAACCTCGGAAACCGGGTCGTAATGGCGGGCAGATTTGAATTCAAAGAGCCGGTGGTTTACGAATTTATACAGGATGACATCGAGGATTTTCTGGACTTTATAGACTTCTACCAGGAATAAAAACCATGGAGGATCTTGCTGCCCACCCATTGAAGATTTAAGATAACGATTTAATCAGGAGGTGCAAAATGTTTAGAGAAATGAGAAGAAAAGACAAAGGCGTATCACCGGAAGAGACACTATCCATCCTTTCATCCCAGACTCATGGGATTTTAGCGGTGGACGGCGATGATGACTACCCTTATGCTGTGCCCTTGAGCTATGTATATGATAATGGGAAAATATACTTTCATTGCTCCAATGCAGAAGGCCACAAGCTGGCATCCATCGGCAAAAACCCTAAAGTTTCCTTTTGCGTCGTTGAAAAGGATGATGTCAAGCCTTCGGATTTCAACACCAAATTCGCTAGCGCCATAGCCTTTGGCAAGGTTAGGACTCTGACCGGAGGAGATGAATTTCGCCATGCAGCGTTGCTGATTCTCGAAAAGTATTCCCCCGACTATATTGAAAGCGGCAAAGAATATATTAAAGAATGCACCGGCAAATTCCTGGTGATAGCAATGGATATCGAACACCTCACGGGAAAAGCCGCGAAGTAGCATCCACGACCCGTATCAATCAAACAGCTCGGCTGCTTCTTTCATGATCTTGATGATAGGCAGCTGCTGCGGACAATGCTCTTCACAGGCTCCGCATTCAATGCAGGTCGATGCTTTGCGTTTATCGCCCACCCACATGCGATAGTCCTTCTTGATTTTTTCATTCCCGCCATATAAATGCCATTGATTGAAGAAATCAATGATAAGCGGTATGTTGAGTTTCACGGTGCAAGGCATGCAATACTGGCAGGAAGTACAGGAATATTTGATCAAACTATTGTATTCGGCAGCGACCTTTTCGATGATCCCCTTTTCTTCAGCGGTCAGCGTGTTCGCCTCGCAGCTGTCGGCGATGTTAACGTTTTCTACAAGCTGCTCCTGGTTATGCATTCCGGACAGGACAGTCAGAACCTCCGGGAAATCGCAAACCCATCGGAAAGCCCATTCCGCCGGCGTCCTTTTTATTGGTGCCACCTGCCATAAAGCCGCTACTGTCGGAGGTACGATATCCGTAAGCTTTCCGCCTTTCAAAGGCTCCATGACGACGACCTGTATGCCTTTTGAGGCCGCATATTTTAAACCCTCCAGGCCCGCCTGGTGTTTGATGTCCATATAGTTCAGCTGTATTTGGCAGAAATCCCAAGGGTATGCGTCGATCACCTCTTTAAAAAGTTCCAGACTGTCATGGAACGAAAAGCCGATCTGCCTGATCCTTCCTTTATCCCGCTGTCTTTCCAGGAAAGGCAGCATATTCAACTTCTTGACTGTTTTCCAGGTATGTATATTTACATTGTGCAGCAGATAAAAATCGATGATATCAACATCCAGCCGTCTGAACTGGTTTTCAAAGATCGCTTTGACGTCATCCTCTTCCTTTGCGATGATGACCGGCATTTTGTCTGCAAGGATCACTTTTTCACGATACCCGTCCTTCAGCGCTTTCCCTACGACGGTTTCGCTGAGCCCCCGATGATACATATAAGCCGTGTCGACATAATTGATCCCCAGATCGATCGCTTTTCTTATAAGTTTAACAGACGCAGCCTCGTCGAGATTCCCATCCGGCAACACCGGCATCCTCATGGTGCCAAAGCCTAAAACGGAGATATCTTGCCCAGTTTTTCTAAATGTCCTGTATTTCATAACATAGCCTCCCTTACAATTCCCTTCTTCTTGCCGGAATCCGTTCATGACCCGGATCAAAGCATCAATTGTTTTATTATATTGCCGGCAAAAGTACCAGCCCTCTCCTCTATCCCATTCAAACTGCCTATGCTAAGTGGATTATTGGCCGTTTCCAACATCGCAAATCTCTCGGGCAATATAAAGCTTTTATTCATGTTGATGCCGCTAATAAGCTGTTCGGCCAGTATATCTCCGCCGCTATAGCCTGAAACAATAATCGCGAATAGTTTCTTGGCACTAAAGTCATTTGCTCTGAAAGGTGCTGTCAAACGGTTTATAAATGCCGCGATGTTGGCGCTGACCGCATCATTGTAATTGGAGCAGATCATGATCATCCCGTCGCACTCGATGACCGCGGGATAAACCTGTTCAACGATCACGCCTCCATAGAAACAGGAACTCTTTTCACCATAGTGAAGGCATGTACTGTAGGGGCACCCCCTGCAGTCCACCATCTGGCCGTTTTTCAATGAAATTTCTTTGATTCTGATGCCTGCGCTTGTAAGTTGCTTTTTAACCATCGCCCAAAGCATCAGGCTGTTCGATGTTTCGCTGTTGCCTGCATGAAGCATCAGGAGCGATGGCTCCTCTTTTTTATGGTTTTCAAATCGTATCAGCCGTTCGACCAGGTCTTTTCCCTGCTGCATATAAGCGTCAATATTGCTGATAGACCGGGTCTTGGCAATGATATTGAAATTTTCAAGGGATCTTGTACCCTCCACAAGAGGTTTTCCAATGAAGGTGCATCCAGACAGATTCGCACTGAACACCAGGTGCCTTGCAACCTCTTTCGTGTAAAGTTCGCTGTTGCCATCCACGATGATCGCCCCGATACATCCGGAAAAGCAATCCCTGTCCACGCGGATTTTCTTCAGTATGCTGTAATGCTCCAGGTTGATCCCCGACTCGCCCAAAGATATTGCAAAAAGCAATCTTTTGTTTTTAAAGTCCATGAGGGAAAACTCCTCAGCAGTGGCAATAATTTCATAAGGATGGTCGCTTAAAGCATTTTTCAGTATTGCCGCCAGACGCTCAGTCTTGCTTCTCTCCCTGCAAAGGGGCTCTATCAAAATTAATTCCTTTGATTGTGTTTCGTTCCGTTGCTGATTATTATCTGGCATGGTGCTCATCGCCTCCTCCGGTTGGTTGGCACAGGGGTGTTAATTAGATGATCCGGCAAAGCTCCTCATAAGACTCTCTGATCCTGTCGAACAATTTATCCGGCAGCGGTATCTTTTCTATGATGGTCCCATCGGGACCCATCCTGTTCTTGATGCCCATAAAGGCCCCTTTTTCACTATTGCCAAGATAGACTGAACTGTAATGCCAATCCCCTGAAATCGTAAGTAGAAGTGAAATGGCTCCGGAAGAAAGTGCTGGTGCGATATAGGGCTTGTATCCCGTTTCTCTGGCCCGTAGGTTCGCTTCAGCAGCCAAAGTTGTCAGTTCTCTCGAAAGCCCATCATCGTAATCGTTGATGCTGTCCGCGATAACCAGTCCTGATCCATGGGGCCCGAAAGCTCTTCCCTCTGTTAAAAACCGGGCAAACCTTTTGTCTTTTTTAGCATAATAAGCGGCTCTGCTATTCATAACACCAAGGCCGTAGCCCTGGATCTGTTCAGGATAAAGGCCCTTCATCAGCGCAGCCTTGCATAGAGGCTCAACGGGATCCGACACGACGGCGAAAAGCCCCTTGAATCCGCTCCTCACGGCCAACTCTGCGTATTTTTCCACGATCGGTCTATTCCCCTCAAACTGAGCCATCCTGACATCGGCAACATTTTCCCCTAACGAGGGTATCCCCCGGGAGGCGCAAAAGACAAAAACATCGCAGTCGAAAAGCCTGCTTTCGTCGATTGCTTCCACAGCGGGCAATTTGTTATATTCAAACGGGTAGGCAATCTGATTTATTTCCTGCTCGAATCTCAACGCGTTATTTTCGTTGATATCCCAAATACCGATGCTGTCGATCCTGTCTCCTCCTAAAAGTGTCAACCCGATCAGCAGCGTGCTTCCCACGTCACCCATGGCCAGAATGTTGACTCTTTGCTTTTTTTCGGTATCCAGTGGGCTCCAGCGAAAAGCCGCCCCACCCGCTAACTCCTCTATATAATGCATCTCTTTGCCCCTTATCCTCCTATTATGCTTCCTCTCAGTCTTTTCAACTTTTCGATATCATTCAGAACATAGACAGATGGCGCAACATTCAAATCATACTGCATGCATTCTCCATTATCCGGAGAACGCGGAAAGATAACGGCTTCGCTGAGTCTGTTCAATGTCAATGTTTTCTGGAAGCTCTCCTGATATTCCTCTTCCAGCACTTTCAGGATATCCGCAGCATTCTGGAGGCAAGTCATTGAAAAATCATATATGGCTTCTCTTGGAGCTCCTTGCAGGAATCCCGGCGCAACATAAGGCAGTATAAGGTTGATCGACGGGATGACGCTGGCATTTTCCACAGGATTTCTTCTCACGCTGTCTCCCCCAATAAAAGGGTACATGGAGGATTCAACGAACCACGCTTTCATATTAGGGATGAAATACGGGCTGCCGACCCTTCTCTTTTGTATCGTCATAAGGTCCTTCCCCTGTCCGGAAAGAATGCCTACGATTATTTTGCGGACATATATGTCTTCGGACTCCAGCATCGGATTGAGTTCTTTGATCCTATAGCCTTTATGCAGGATGTCATCCACCAGTATGACGCCTCTGTCGAAGGATTTGATCGTCTTGATCTGATTCAGGAGTGGGGAGTAATAAGGGTATGGCCCGATGACAGAGGTTTTGATCTCAGGGTCGAATATCTTGTCTGTATGCAGGGTTTTAGTCACAGTATTCGGGACAGCCTTCCCCCGGAGGATCTTGCCGAAAGGCACGCACATATAAGGTCCTAGTTCCCTGACCTCCTTCTGTTCGCATGGCACCTGGTTCTCCGCCGTGATCATCTTGACGAGTTTATGATGCATGACGCCGGCATTATAGGAAATCACGAGATTCCCCGGGTAAAGGTGTGTCAATGCTCTTTGAAGGTTCTTATACGCCGATTCCAATGCTTTAAGAACTCTTTCATTGCTGTTGAGAGGGTCCTTGATGGTCGTTTCCATATTTTGCAGAAGAGCCAGCGGGAATTTCATGTCCACGGTATAAATATCGGTATCGTCCCTTGATGGGATCTTAAAAAATCCCTGCCTTTCCAGGACTTCTACCGTTTTCCTCTGGATCTCCCCGGTCTGGCGTTTGTGGAAAACGGCATAAGAGAATTCATCGCGAAGGCAGGCAGACAAGGCTTCCGTAAGGATCAGCTGAGGCAGATCCTGGATTTCCGATGTTTCGGAAAAATAAAGCCCACCGATCACCGCGATCTTGCCAGATGCATGTTCCCTGATGTAGGTTGCCGTTCCCAGATCTTTGAATTCGGCATACAAATCTTTAGTGTCAATTTTATTATATGCGCAAAGAGCCGAAATGGCGTTGCCCTGGCGTCCGTCTCTGATGAGGACGATGTTGGTGGAAATGCGATTCATATAATCTCTGAACTTATTGGAAGCGGGGTCATGGTGCAGGACCGATTCCTCTATTTCCTTCACCAGAGCCTTATTGGCGCCGGTATCTTCCTCGATGGAAATATCCTTGGTCTGCATGATGACCTTATACTGAGGCTCCCTCAGATACAAGCTGTTGTCATAAATATAATTTTGCGCTATCGGATCGATCAAATTCGATATATCCCTGTTTAAATCGATGTTTTCCCTGATCCTAGTAGAGCTGATATCCTCCAGGTAAAGCGGCAGCTTCAGCTCCAGCACTTTCCCTTTGATATTTTTACATGCTGCGTTCAGCCCATCGATAGGACATGCCCCTTCCGCTGCAGTTTCCCTTTTAAAAACCACATGATTAAAATTATGGATGGACGTTTCCGAGGGCTGTGCTTTATAGGATGAAGCATTGGCGATGACATCGCTGCCCACCACCACATATAGCTCCTTGTAGTCCAATAGTCCTCTCAGTCTGTTGAGATCCCTCTCATTGGAGAGATTGATCGGTATGCTGTCCGGAAAGACGAATACATGTCCTTCATTTGCAACTGACATCGTAATGATTTTGCGTCTGACCATCCTGGGCTGTGTCTTTTTTGACCAGGAGAACTCATCCAACGCAAGATATACTTCAAATCCATGCTTCCTGATTTCCTGCACGATGCCTTTATGGCTCAAAGAGAACGGATCGAAGGTCCCCGGGAAAAATGCCGCCTTTTTCATAGTCTCGATGGCAAAAGCACCATAGGCAAATGTAAAGTCCTTAATAAACCGGTATATATTGTTAAGGGATGCGGAGTTATTGAAAAACGCCAATTCAGTCTCCTGCTGGTCCACAAGCAGCGTCAGCATTTTTTTGTAAATCAACTTGAATATCTTGCATTTTTCATCCAGTGGAAGCTCCTTCGCTCCAAAAATGTGCTGTCCGATAACCTCAAAGGCTTCCTGACACACGACCTGATGGTAATTGCCAAGACCGCGAAGCAATATTCCTAGAAGTCTCTCAAGCCGTTCGTCATATGCCTTATCTTTTTCAACGAATCGAGTTCTATAGTCGGAATATTTTCGAACCACCACCCCTACCGTATCCAGGGCCACGGAGCTGATTCGATCGTTGGTGCTTTCTGTTTGTTTTTCCAGCTCGCTTATGAGCTCATCCAATTCATTCGGATGCAAAAACAGGCCAAGCTCCCCCAGATATTCAGGTATATATTTTGAAAATTGGTACTCGCCGATTTCCAGACCTCTTGTTAACTCGATGACGACTTCATTTCTCTGGTCCAAAGGCAGGCGCTGGATCACAGAGAGGAGGGCTTTGCCGGCGCTGTGCCGAACGGTTACCCTCTCGCTGACTTTAAGCAGGTTGGAAAGATGAGTCGTTATATGCAGCAGTTCTTCCTCCATGCCCTGTTCCAGCCTGTCCAGCAATAGTTCGATGTTGACAGCCTTAATGACCCAAGGCGTATCGGTCTTGAGATTTTCGAGAAAAATATCAGAAATTCCGTTTTCTTTTGAATACAGCATGCTGGAGCATTTATCGGACTCCAAGGTCTGGTCACCGGCTGCTTCAAGTATTTTATACTTCAGGTAAACAGCGCTGATCCCGTTCATTCCTCTGGAATTTCGAATGATCCTTTCTGCGAACCGGACTAGTGCAGGGCTGTTGTCGGATTCTATTGCATATTTTGCGCATCGGAGGGCCGATATTTTAATTTCTGTGACTTTACGGGCAGAGACGCCAGCCGCAAATTCCAAAGCCTTCAGTTTATTTTCAGGGCTGCAGATTTCGAAAGGTATGAATAGCATGGAATCCAACAGCACAAAGGCTGATGCATCGTTTATTTCCGGATCATCGTAATATTTCAACAGTGTCTCGATATACTTTTTGATTTCTCCATTTTTGCATTGCCCAAGAATGGATTTGAATATGCTTCTCAAGGCATAGCCGATCCATCTTCTATGCTGGTCGGTAATTTTATAATCCGGGAAAATAATTTCTTTTAAATATATGTCCCAAAGATCAAGACCTGTCATCTCATCGCTGCGGATCAGAGCTCCTGCCGGCAGCTCTTTTCTGTACTCTTCGTCATATCCGGCAATCAGTTCTCCCATGACATAAGCGGCCTGCCTTCTGATATCGCCTTCCCGATGCATGAGCAATTCGTAGAGGAAGTGCAGCACCATCTGCTTTTGTTTTTGGGTCATGTATGTGGAATATTCCTTAAATATACTGATATAGGCCCGGATATTTTTCCATTGCTTTTCGCTTCTTGCAGCTTCTACCAGGTTCCCGAAGGATGTTTCATTATTAAATTTGCTCATCAAGTTGATATTATGCTCTATGGCAAGATTTTTCAACGTATCAATGACTTCATCCGGATTCAACAGTGCCGGATCTTTCTTCTGAGGCCTTTCAAGCTTTTCGGAATCGAGCTCCGTATTGACGCCCAGGGACTCCATGTATTCCTCAAAATCTTTGAGCTTTGAGTATACTTTTATATACCTCTCTCTTTTAGCGTCGTCCACATTGTCGAGTTTGTCCAAAATGACCTGAAAAGCATCTTTCAAGGTATAGAAATATGTTATTTCTTCGCCTTGCGGGTTTCGACTGCTTTTTACACGGAAGTCTGCATAGATCAGTATCAGCGACTCTAAAGACAGGTTTTCCAGTTCAAGATCCCATGTGGAATGGTTAGCAGCAATATGAGCGATCACAGGCATGCCAAAGCTTCTCATACACTGATCGGTATAGTAGTAATGGAGGTATGGTGTCCGGGCGGCTTCTTCCGGTTTGCAGCCATATTTTCCAAGGTCATGGGAAATGGCTGCGCCTGATACCAATGCGATATCAACGGGAGCATTCGCAGAAGCCAGCTGTTTTGCCACATGCATTGCAACATAATGCACCCCTGCAATATGCCCCAGAGTATTGAATGCCGTAACCTCCGTACCAATAAGCATAAATTCATGCAGATAGTAATTTCTCAGCATCGCTTTAAGCTTCAGATATTCTGCTTCCGCTCCCAATCCTGATATCTCGTCATTCTTGAGCACTCTGATATCCCTGTCAAGGTCGAAGTATTTATCGCCTTTGCGGAGTTTATAGACCGTTCTGATGATATGGAGAAGCAAAAGACCACCGGCTTCATAATCCGCTTCCGGATCTTTTGGCTCTTGAGACGCTCTATGGGGGAAAAGCAAGCCGATTATGTGGTTATATATGTTTTCAAGCCAGCCTTCTTCAGGTTCCGGGCTGATCTGGCTCAAGGTTTTATTTGAAATTTGTAGTACATCGGCGCAGCTGAAAGAATCAGCAGCCAGCAGTACTGCCAGATTATTTTTCCAATCGTCGGCCGCCAGCAGGGCCAGCATGGATTTTTTTGACATTCTAAGTCTTTTTAATAAGTTTTTTTCTGTCATCCTTTCCAGAAAAATTTTGTAGCTTTCATTCAGCGCCTTCTTCTGCAAAAAACCACCCCCGCATTAATTCTTCATCCACATGAAGTTCCTATAACTGAATAACTGATTTCCGTTTTATGGGTTAATTATGCTATTTTTTCATCCTTGTTTCAAGTTTATATTGATATATGTTATAATACCCTATAATTGAATGGATTTTAGCCTATCTAATTTATTTATTTGCGGAAACAATATATAGCTCGGCTTGGAGCGGAAAGGAGTATACCTGTGATGAACTTGATCAAAAAAACAAATGACTATATTAAAACCATGGATTCCTGGGATATTGGAGTTTTAAAGGTTTGTATGATGTCCTTCGGGATGCTGGCGGGCCTGGCAATATCCAAAGAAAATAAAAGCAAGGCCGCCGTAGCGGCAGGAGCTGTTTATGCTTTGACAGCAAGCTCTGTAATGACTAAGTATATAAAATATATGGCAGAAGCTAACAATGGAGAGGAGCTCAAAACCGATCTTCATGACGAACTATTCGACGATGACAATATAGATTTGATTTAAAAAATTATGAATACGAATATACTCAGCAAACTCAATAAATTCCTGGAAGACGCGCTTTTCTATTATGACCTTCCGGGTTTAGCCGCCGGTTTGACCGGAAAGGACGGATTCGACTATACCGGATTTTTTGGATATTCAAATTTTCCTCAGAAAATCCCCTTAAAAACTACCCACTATTTTCATATGGGCTCTATCACAAAGCTTTTCGTAGGAGCAGCGGTTTTGAAGCTTGCATCACAGAATAAATTCAGTCTGGATGACAAAGTTTCTTCATTGCTGCCCTGGTTTTTTGTTGCCCAGAACAATGCTACCGGGGATTCCTACAAGAAAATCACCATCCGCCAACTTCTAAGCCACACGTCAGGTCTTGACGATGTGAAGGATTACGGATGGGCAAGGCCCGAGACTGACGAGGGAGCTTTGAAACGATATTGCATGTCAGCGGAGGTGACCGGCAGCAGTCTTCTATGGAGGCCCGGCGAAGGGGGATTCCGGTACAGCAATATGGCTTACGAACTTTTAGGCACGTTAATTGCAGAAGTCAGTGGAATAGATTTCGAAGATTATGTGAAGCAAAATCTTTTCGGACCTTTGGGAATGGACAATTCTACTCTTCTGACGTTTGAACGAAGTGCCAACGGCAGCCTGGATCTATCATCTTTAGAAGCAGCAGGGATGGTTATGCCTCATTCGAAAGATCAGGATAACCATATAATATTAGAAAAACACTATCCGTATAACAGGGCTCACGGACCGAGTTCCACATTGACCACCAACATCGAGGATATCAAAAGGTGGGCAGCCGCATGGATCAACAAATCCCCTGTCGTCAGCGAGATCATCGGTCCGAATGACCCATGGTCGCCATTGGCCACAGTGCCTAACAATGGTGAACAGATAGGGCTTTCGTGGTTTATCAGGCAGCAGAACGGATATACTTTGTATGGACACGAGGGCACCGATGACGGCTTTAGAGCCAGCTTCTGGATCTGTCCGGAATTGGGCATTTCAATTACCGTTTGCTCAAATCTGACAGGTGCTCCGGTCAAAAAAATCAACAAACAGATTTTCGATATTTTAATTGATAGATGACAAAAGAGGCTGCAGCAGGAAGCAGCCTCTTTTATCGTTTACTTATTGAAAGGTTGGTTATTGCATTATTGATCGGCTATTACGTCGAGAAATTTCTTTTCATTCATAGCATCAGCGTATTCCGAGTCCATCTCCCTGATGGCTGCCGGGAATTCGTATTTTGCCAATCTTTCCACAAAAGGGTCAGGATCGAAGCTTTCCGGTCCGTGAACGCCCTTTAAATCCCAAATGCCCTTCGCTGCAAGCTCCATCATGATAACCGGTCCGACTGCCGTCTGGGCAACAACGGAATTGGTCGTAAATTTCTTGATGCAATCCTGACTGTCTGCTACCTGATAAATATATACAGACCTTTTCATTCCATCCTTGGTGCCTGTGATCCATGTGCCGGCGCAGCCTCTGCCCTTCATCTTCATGGTGGATTCCACCGGGGAAGGAATGACTTTGACTAGAAAGTCTCTTGGAGTGATTTCGCTGTCTCCCACCCTGATCTTTCTTGTTTTGTCATCCATGCCCACTCTTCTCAGGTCAAGAAGCAGTTGTCTGAAATCACGTGGCACTCCGTATTTGAAAGTCACCCGGTTGCAATCGATGACCCTCGGCACCAGCATGACCTCTTCATGCTCGATATTAACCACCTCCACGGGGCCTATCCCGCCAGGAAAGTTGAATATTTCAGGCTCAGAAAAGTTCTCTGTGCAGAACCAGCCCTTGCCCTTCTCCCAGATTACCGGAGCATTCAGACATTCTTCAATGGTCGTCCACACGGAAAATCCGAAATCGCCATCGTTTCCGGTATAATTGTCACCATCTCTGACATTGACTTCATCTATTGTATCAAACAGGTGCTTATCTGAAAATCTTGCAAAGACATCCGCCATGCCCGGTTCTACACCGGAGCCCACGATGGCCATGCAGCCAGCTTTCTCCCATGTCTCATGTTTGGCAAATTGATAATCTCCCAGTTTGACATGGACCTTTTCAAAAGGCTTTTCCGGATGAGGCTCTGAAAGTGTCATCGCACAGTCTAAATAACCCACTTTGTTTTCCAGACAGGTGTCAAAGATCGTAAAATTGAAATTGGGCTCCACTGCATTCATCACCCAAGTAATGTCATGCTTTTTGATCACTTCGGTGATGCTAATCGGATCCTTAGCATCAATTTTCTCCGGTATGAATTTGCCGCCACCGCAAATATTATTCGCAACATCCTGGGCCCTGGCCATGTTGTAATCTGATATAACGACTTTTTTTGCCCAGTCGCCCTGCTCCTTCGCTCTTTTTATAATCATGGCAGCAGAAGTACCAACACCGCCCGCACCGATAATAAGTAAGTTCATATTCTTTCCCCCGCTCTTATACATGGATTGGAATTACATTACTTTTCTAGCTTTCCTTATTTCTGTCCTATAGTTTGATTCTACTTCTGACAGAATAATTTGGCAATAATATCGTTGCTGGCAAATTTTAACTAGTTTGCTTATCTACGAGTATCAATTCGGCGGATAATCCTTTCAGCGTGCTTCTGAGACTTAAAGTGTCTGTTACAGCTGCCTTTCCGAACTCGATGCCCGGCAAGGTGCTCCAATTGTTGATGATCGAACGCCGCTTGGATGCCAGGCCTTCCGTCTTCAGACTTTCCTCATAGGCGGTAATGGCTGATTCCCGGCTCATTTTATATCGGCTCACTTTGTATTCCCCATTGAGTCCGCTGCAGCGGATCAGCACCTCCTGCTCCTCTTCGAATGCCTTGATGGCTTCAAATGCATGCTCCCGGGCGGTGGCAGTCAAAAGTGTTTTCTTCAAGTCCTTGTTGATATTATAGACAAGAATACTGACCGAATTGATCTCATTGGCATTTTTCGCAGAGGTCGAGACGATATAGTTCTCTCCTGCTGCAAGGACCCTTTCCTTCAGCGATTTTAAAAGATTATAAGGCCGTGCTGCCGGCTTCATGACATCTGCCTCGAGGAAATCTTCAGGAAATCCCTTTACCGCGGAGTTCTCAGCGAGAGATTCCACGATGTCGATGTCCACGATGACCGGTTTTGCCCTTTTCCCCGCAAGATAATTGTTGTACACGCCCTTGACCTGTCTTCTGATCGCCGCCTCGATCTCCAATGGAGTCGTCCTTTCATATTTGGCAACGATTTCGCGGCTGGCTACTTTACCTGTAAATTTTTTCCTATATTCCAAAGGATGCATACCATACCATGTTTCAAAGTGTTTTATATAATAGCGTACAGCAGAAAAACCGGTTTCATCCGCGATGGCTCCGATTTTTTTGTTTGTTCCAAGAAGCAGCTTTTCTGACTGCTCCACTCTTATGAAACTCAACAATTCCTGGAATGAAAGCCCTGTGGCTTCCTTGATGACGTGAGAGAGATAATAAATCGAGAGATGTTCCCGATCGGCGATTTCGTTAAGCGTCAGCTTCCTCGAATAATTATCATACATATAGTCCGTGATCCGGTTCAGTCTGCCTGCCAGGATTTTGTTGCCCTTATTCTTGGACCCGTTGACAAACTTGCCGTCTTCCATGAGATAGTATTGAAAATCGGAAAATAGACAGGTCAGCAGATTATGCGCCGATTCAATCACCTTTGACTCATAACCGTAGCCCTTCTGAAGGACCTCCATCATGATCTTGGCTAGAATATTGCGGAGGATCTCCAGGCTTTCATCGGAATCATCCTCCATGTCTGTTACAAAGAAGCTGTTTTTCAGACTCTCATAATAATTGGAAAAGTAGGCGGTATCCAACTGGAGCATCATAATCATATTTTTTTCGCCGGTGCTTTCAAAGCTGTGGATCTCGCGAGGGTTCAGTATGAATATGTCCCCCTGCTTTAAAATATAAGTATAATATCCATTTTTCATGCTGATAGATCCGCCCAGCATGTAAACCACTTCCAGATCATTGTGAAAATGTATCGGATAATCCAGAATATTGGTCACCAAAACATTTACAGGGAGTTCCTCCCTGTATATACTTTTCTCCTTAAGCATACTTTTCTCCTTAATCCATACTTTCGTGCTTAATATTTTATTTTATGCCCGGTAAAATGCTGTATTTTCAGCGCCGGGATTTTCCACTTTTCTGAATTTTATGTAAACCGCCTATTTATGAGTAAAACGATTTTTCAACACCCCAAAAACCTTTTAAAATCGAGCCTTACGGGGTTTATCCACATGGCCGCCAGGATCGTATACAATTTTATCCCAAGGGGCCTGTGGAAAATCTTTTTTTGTTTGAATGTTACATTTTAAAGGTTTTCAGGCATTTTGTTATTTACTTCCAAAGGATTTATCCACAGGTCTATTATTTGTAAATGCAACCGCATAAGACCCGTTTTTGATACCACAAACAAAACGAATTCTCATAGCAAACTTGTACTATATTCGTTATTATATAACATTCCCCAATATTGTGCTATAATTATTTTGAAATTTTTAGATTGTTCATAGGTATTGACTGGAGTGCAAATATGATCACAAAAAAATTGTTCAAAGAGGATGTTTACTTGAGGAAATCTGAAGCGGAAGTCCTTTCCTCAGATGCGGAAAGCCGGACTCTTGTGCTGGACAGAACCCTGTTCTTTCCGGAGGGAGGAGGGCAAACCTGCGATAGCGGATATATCGATGATCTTCTTGTAACGAACGTCTATGAAAAAGACGGTGTAGTCTACCACAACGTGGCTGTGGATAACTTAGACGTTCTGCCCAAGGCCGGTGACAAAGTTGTGCTCGTTCTTGATTGGGGCCGAAGGTTTGATAATATGCAACGCCACTGCGGAGAACACATTCTTTCCGGCGTTTTTTTCCGGGAATGCGGGGCTGTTAACAGGGGCTTCCATATGGGAGAAAACTATATGACCATCGACATGAACCTCGAAGAGGATCCTAGTGGACGGAATCCAAGACCTGAAAAAATCGACTGGCCGTTAGCCATGGATATCGAAAAATCAGCCAATGAAATCATTTGGCAAAACGTCCCTGTTACGGTGCGAAATTTCGACAACAGGAAAGAAGCCTCCGGGCTTCCTTTACGGAAGGCTCTTGCCATCGATGAGGAAATCTCGATCGTTTGTGTGGGTGATATCCATGATCCTGCAGATTGCGTTGCTTGCTGCGGCACCCATCCCTCCACATCAGGCCAGGTGGGATCGATCAAGATCCTGAAGGTAGAAAATTATAAAGGGATGTACAGAATTTACTTCGAAGCAGGTGCCAGGGCTTTGACCCTCTTTGATAAATCCCATGACGTGCTGATGAGTATCGGGAACCGCTATTCCGCAGGTCTGGAGGATATTTTAGATAAAATGGCTGCTGCGGAAACGAAAAACAAAAAAACCCGTGATGCTCTTTATGTATTAAAGCAATCTGTGACCGGATCCAGGGTGGCTGAAATTGAAGCGTTGCTTGACAGTGCGTCCCGGGATAACAGCATCATTATCAGGGAGTACGACGACATGTCAGTGGACGATTTACTGAATATAGGAAGACCTCTGATCGATAAAATCAGGAAGCTGTTAATAATAGCAGCCCCTTCTGAAAACACTCTCCTGCTGTTTTCAGACGGAAAATCCGTTGATTGCGGCCGACTGGTTAAGGAAAACGCGCCGATCTATCAGGGCAAGGGCGGAGGCAGCAGGCAAAACGCCCGTGCTATTTTCCCGAAGAAAGAATCCATGGATGTTTTCGTCGATTTGCTGGAAAAACATCTCCGTTGATAAGTATTTATCCTTTAATAGATGGCAGGCCCGGGATATTGTCTATCCTTTGACCGCCCCTGCAACCACACCCTTGATGATATATTTCTGACATGTCAAATAGAATATGATGATCGGAATGATTGCCAATATCAGCAT
Source organism: uncultured Clostridia bacterium (assembly GCA_937889655.1). Classification (GTDB taxonomy): domain Bacteria; phylum Bacillota; class Clostridia; order Peptostreptococcales; family Anaerovoracaceae; genus CALBZG01. The sequence continues at coordinate 2,747 of CALBZG010000056.1, read as the reverse complement.
GGCCATCATATGCCCCATATCCACAGCGCCATAGCCGCCCCGGAGGTACTGGATGGCGATGGGGATGGTTTTATACTCTGTACCGATCACGAGGTACGGCAGAAGATAGTCGTTCCATATCCACATGGTATTCAAAATCGCCACCGTGATGGCTGTTGGCTTCAGTATAGGAAAGACCACCAGGAAAAATGTCTGGATCGGGCTGCATCCGTCGATCATAGCCGCCTCTTCGATATCCACGGGTATGCTTTTTACAAATCCCGAAAAAAGAAACACAGATAAACCTGCTCCGAATCCGAGATAGATGAATATGATCCCCACAGGGTTGTCGAGATGCAGGATATTAGCCATTTTCGACATTGTAAACATGACCATCTGGAACGGCACGATCATTGAAAATACAAAAGAGTAATACAAGGCTTTGCTGATCCTGGTTTTCATACGGGTAATAAACCATGCCGTCATGGCCGTGAACAGAACGATTGCCGCTACGGAAAAAACCGTGATGAATAAGGAATAGCCAAAGGCCTTGAAAAACTGGATTTTTTCGACGCCTTCAATATAATTGTCAAATCCGACAGAGGTCACCCTTGACGGAAGGTTGAACGGCTCGCTGCTGATGTATAGCTTGCTTTTAAAGGAGTTGTAGAAAACGATCGCCACAGGAGCCAGATATGCGACGGAAACCGCAAGCATGATGTAAAACATCCCCGTGGCCTTCTCTTTCTTTTGGGGTGAATTCTTCTGGATTGAATTCTTTTTATCTGCTTTCAGCATCAGTTCTCCACCTCCCTGCTTCTTGTTATTCTGAGTTGAGCAAAGGCGATCACTGCAACAAGCAGGAAGAATATGACCGCTTTTGCCTGCCCCACTCCTTCCCATCCTACCCGGCCATAAAAGGTGTCATAAATGTCCAGAGCCAGCATAGCCGTCCTATTGGAAGGCGCACCTGCAGTCAGGGCGAGGTTTTGATCAAACAGCTTGAAGGAATTCGTCAGCGTAAGAAAAATGCAGATCGTAAAGGCCGGCATTACCATGGGAATAGTGACATGCCTCAAAATATCCGTTTTCGAAGCGCCATCCACCTTGGCCGCTTCGATCAGCTCCACTGGAATGTTTTGGATAGCAGCGATATAAATGATCATCATATAACCGGTCAGCTGCCAGGTCATCAACAGAACGAGGCCCCAGAAACCATATTTTGCATCGGCATAGATAGTCAATTCAGAGTAGTACAAAAGACTGTTCAGTATCATTTGCCAAATATAGCCTAAAACGATCCCTCCTATAAGATTCGGCATGAAGAGCACCGTGCGGAAGCCATTGGTCCCCCGAAGCGCTCTTGTCAGGATCGAGGCGAATGTAAATCCAAGAAGATTGATGATGATCACGGAAACCACTGTAAATTGGCTAGTGAATATCAATGCATTCTTGAAATCCTCATTGGAAAAAGCCTTGTAGTAGTTTGCAAGGCCAACGAATTGCGCGTCTACCACTGTTCTGAACTCAGTGAAGGAAAGCATTATTCCAGCTAAAAAAGGCAACGCAAAAGCTACCGCAAAAGCCAGCGCAGTGGGTATGACGAATATTGGATAGTATTTTTTCAAAGCGCGCTGCATATAACACTCCTCCCAGGACAAATTTGGCTCATTTGCTGGCAAGGGCGCCATAAAGGCGCCCTTTTTTCGTCATGATCATTGATGTGCTGCTGCATATTCGCTTTCCCAGGAAGTCTTGACGACATTAACTACATAGTTCCAATCCTGGCTCCCCTGGGCGTATTCTAACAAAGCGTCTCCAAAGTCATTCTTGAATTGTTCCGAAGGGAACGCCGCAAATGTCCAGGCAACAGAATCTATTCCATCTTTTTCGATCCAGGCGAGGACATTCTTTGCCAGTGGATCAGTCGGTTTTTCATCCTCTCCGAAAGTCGTGAACGGAGCGATAAATCCCAGCTCCCCGGTCACATAGGCCTTGCCGGTATCGCTTCCGAACAACCATTCAAGGAAATTCAGCGCAGCTGCTTGCTGTTCTTCTGTGGCTTTGGAATTGATGGCGAAATAGTTTTCTGTTCCAATGCAAAGGCCTTGAGCTTCTTCTCCTTCAACGCCTGTATAAATAGGCAGGAACATGACATCTTCCTCTGCGACCGTATTCCCGGCCACTCCGGATATCTGCCCCCAGCCCCAGTTTCCGTTCTGCACCATTGCACATTTCCCCAGTGCAAATTCTGCCATGGAATCGTCAACGGTCTTGGCCGCAATCAAGGTTTTTGCTGTGCATGAGTTGTTGATATAGAGATCAAATATGTTTTTAAAGTTCTGATTGTAAGTGAATCCTATAGTAGAAGCATCCAGTCCGGCCATGACCGTATTATCATAGCCCTGCATGTCGCTGAATTCATAGAAAAGCGGGAGGTTGGCAAGATGGGTCTGCCATCTCCATTGGTTACCACTGGCCAGGGATGTGGATGCGAAGACTCCTTCAATGCCCAGGGCTTCTTTTCTGACTGTCATATCCTCGACCACTGCTTTCAGTGAAGCAAAGTTGTTGATTTCCTCCATGCTGGTTGCAACCGCGCCTTCAAGGGCAAAGTATTTATCCATAAGTGCTTTATTATAGATTATTCCATAACCCTCTACTGCGTATGGGATGCCGTACACTCCTTCACCTTCTGTTATTGCCATATTCTTGTCGGCAAGCATGTTGTAGAATTCCGTTCCCGAAAGATCCATGCAATAATCTTT
>CALBZG010000055.1 GCA_937889655.1 uncultured Clostridia bacterium | reverse complement strand
CGTTGTCGACCATGACGGCTGCCCGTTCTTCAGGAGTCAGTTCCGGTCCGGCAGCTTCTTCTGTGAGCTCTGCTGCCACCGGTGCTTCTTGCGTGGAGAAAATGATGAATCCCAGAAAAATGGCCAATGCCATAAGTCCTATGAGTAAGGATATTCTTGCTTTCATAACGCCTCCAGACGCCCTTCTAAAAAAGATTACTTCATTATATTACTTTTCCTTTGTTCTTTCAACATAAAAACAATATGGAAAATGAACCTTTGCACCTGTTTTTGAAGGAATCCGCGTTGTTCTGGGTATAAGATAATTAATTGGATGGATCGCATTAAAAACTGCGGTTTGAATAGATGGTCAAGGAGGGCAGAAATCATGAAACTCGTGTTATTGCCGACAACCAATTCGGGAAAATGGGCTGTTTTTTTAATGGTCATCGAAGTGGTTCTTTTTACAGTATGGTCGATATACCCTTGGAAAGAAGGATATGCAGGGATCGATATCATTACTGCCAACCCGTTTCAGTCTATCGTAGCGGTTCTGATGTTTGCCTGCGGCATTCTGGCTATTATCACATCCTTCTTTTCGATCGTAAGGAAGAAGGAACCGGCCATCCTGGTCTTTGCAGCGCTGCTCACCGGCATCTACTGCACTCTGGCCGCCGGAAGCTCCATGGTGAAGATCTTTGCCGGCTGATGGGACCATCTGCTGCGATTATTGATATTTGAATGCTAAAACGGCTGCCCTTTGAAAGGACAGCCGTTTTTGATGTGCTTTTTATGGTTTATTGAGGTTGGTTTTGTTTGGATTTGGATTTTGGCAAATCAGGCTACATCATGCCGCCCATACCGCCCATGCCGCCCATGGAAGGCATCATCGGCTCATCCTTCTGAACATCTACTACGCCTGCTTCAGTGGTGAGAAGCATTGCGGATGCGGATGCGGCATTCTGAAGAGCGCTTCTGGTGACCTTTGCAGGGTCAACGATACCAGCCTGCATCATGTCCATGTACTGCTCAGTTGTGGCATTGAAACCGGTGCCGACCTTTGAGCTCTTGATCTTTGCAACCACGACGCTGCCTTCAAAACCGGCGTTTTCTGCGATCTGGCGAACCGGCTCCTCCAGGGCTCTCATGATGATGTTTGCGCCGGTCTTTTCATCGCCGGACAGGCCTTTGACATATTTGGCTACTGCCGGTATAGCGTTCACCATAGCAACGCCGCCGCCGGCAACGATGCCTTCTTCAACTGCTGCCTTAGTAGCGTTGAGAGCATCTTCTATTCTCAGTTTTCTTTCCTTAAGTTCGGTCTCGGTAGCTGCGCCCACCTTGATCACGGCTACGCCGCCGGCCAGCTTGGCAAGACGTTCAAGAGTCTTTTCCTTGTCGAATTCGCTGGTAGTCTCTGCTGCCTGAGCTTTGAGCTGGCTGCAGCGGGCTTCGATGTCAGCAGGCTTTCCTGCGCCGCCAACGATAACGGTGGTTTCCTTGTTCACTTTGACGGAAGTGGCTTTTCCGAGCATATCTACAGTGGCTTCCTTCAGGTCATAGCCCAGTTCTTCTGTGATCACAGTACCGCCGGTCAGAATAGCCAGGTCTTCCATCATGGCTTTTCTTCTTTCGCCGAAGCCGGGAGCTTTGACAGCGACGCAGTCAAAGGTTCCTCTGATCTTGTTGACGACGATGGTGGCCAATGCTTCGCCTTCCAGGTCTTCACAGACGATCAGGAGCTTTTTGCCCTGCTGCACGATCTGCTCCAGCAAAGGAAGCAGGTCCTGGATGTTTGAGATCTTTTTATCTGTCAGAAGGATGTATGGGTTTTCCATCACAGCTTCCATTTTTTCGGTGTCAGTGACCATATAAGCGGATACATAGCCTCTGTCAAACTGCATCCCTTCAACGACTTCCAGAGTAGTGCCCATGGATTTGGATTCTTCAACGGTGATAACGCCGTCTTTTCCCACTTTTTCCATAGCTTCTGCGATCAGGTTTCCGATTTCGTTGTCACTTGCGGATACAGATGCTACCTGGGCGATGGATTCCTTGGAGCCCACCTGCTTTGACAATGCTGCGATTTCGCTGACAGCGATATCAACTGCGCCCTGGATGCCGCGCTTCAATACCATTGGATTGGCTCCTGCTGCCACGTTCTTGAATCCTTCTTTGATGATGATCTGAGCAAGAAGGGTTGCAGTGGTGGTTCCGTCTCCGGCCACGTCGTTGGTCTTGGTGGCGACTTCTTTAACAAGCTGAGCGCCCATATTTTCCATTGGATCTTCCAGTTCGATTTCCTTGGCAATGGTCACTCCGTCATTGGTGATGAGGGGGCTGCCGAATTTCTTTTCAAGAAGTACGTTTCTTCCTTTAGGTCCCAGGGTGATTTTAACTGTGTTTGCTAACTGATCAACTCCGGAGAGCAATTTTTTCCTTGCATCCTCGCCGTAAAACATTTCTTTAGCCATTTTTAACTACCTCCTATTCAACTACTGCCAATATTTCGCGCTGCGATAAAATAGTATATTCTTCGCCGTCATACTTGATGTCATCGCCGCCGTATTTTCTGTATATGACCTTATCCCCTACTTTCACTTCCATAGGTTCATCCTTGGTGCCCGGGCCTACTGCTACGACCTCAGCCATCTGCGGTTTTTCCTTTGCCTGGCCGGGAAGCACGATCCCGCTTGCCGTCTTTTCTTCCGCCTCGAACTTTTTAATAACAAGTCTTTCGCCAAGAGGCTTGATTCCAAAACTCATTGTAAATCTCCTTTCTCAATATGCATCAATTTTTATGATTAACAGAAATTTGTTAGCACTCTCATTATTTGAGTGCCAAATGTAATATACCTCATTACCTTCGGCGTGTCAACACTTTTGTCGCTTTTTTTGAAGTTTTTTCATGTTTTTTTCCTTGCACAAAAGAAAAACACGCATACTTCGCGTGTTTTTGGTAGGTTCAAGGCAAATCCACACCGATTTTTGCCATTTTATCACTTTTTCGTATAAAAAACTATGCATTGGTTTACATAATTATTTCGACAGCCTTACTTTTTGTTCTTCACCCGGGAAATATAGTAAAAAAGATATTGCTGGGCGATGCCGCTGTACTCCCCGAACTTATGGTTTCCGAATTCTTCGATGGCCTTGAGATCCTTTTCCGGCATCCCGTAGAATTCGCTCATGACCCTCTTCACCCATACGTCCACTGGAAAACAGCAGGTTTTTTGAAGGCCGAAAAGCAGGATGCAGTTCGCCACCTTAGGTCCCACTCCCGGCAAAGCGCACAGATAACGGTATCCTTCTCCGCCTCGATCCCCCCGGAAGCTATAGAGTTTTTCGACGCCTTCAGCCATCACGGCTCTGGATGCATCGATGATATAAGGGGCCCGGTACCCCAGTCGGACCGGCTCCAGGTCTTCCGGATTCAGTGAAGCCAGAGCTTCAGGTCCCGGGAAGGCATAGCGCTCCTCTCCAAAGAAAACGCCCAGAGGCTGCCCGAAGAGCCTGCACAGGTTTTCCACGCATCCTTTGATTCTTGTTATATTGTTGTTCTGGGAAATGATGAAGGAGATCAGTGTTTCCCAGGGATCCTGATTCAGGATCCGCATGCCCGGCGCTGCGGCGATGACTTGATCCATAACCGGATCATCTTCGGCAAGCTCTCTTTTTATTTGCCCGTAATCCCTTTTCAGATCCAGATACGGCTCCCAGAAGTCTTCATACTCCCTGTCATCTTTCTCCGTGTTGATGCCCGGGAGGCCATTATCGATGACCAACGTCCCTGCATACTCTCCGTCTGTCGGCAGAAAGGAGATCCTGGCTGCCCGGCCGCCTGCCACGCCGATATAGCTGCCATCCTCCTGAAGCTTCCATCGGAAGCATTGTCCGCAGTCGAAAATCTGCTGTAAGGAAAAATCCTTGATGTTTTCCCGCACGATCATGTTTTGAGTCCCCTGACTTCGATATCCACTGTAGCTACATGAAATGCTGTCATTTCCGAAACCTTCTCTTCGATCAGCCGCTGATATTCCCTGGCTACATCCACGATACGGCATCCATATTCCATGATGGCCAGGACGGAGATCGAGACACCGTGCTTGTCTGTTTCCGTTTTGACTCTGAGGATGGAGTCCAATCCTTTGACTTCCCGTGCCAGGATCGTCACGATGTCACTGATGGCATTGTCGGAAATAAAAAATCCGCCCATATAGCTGTAGGTGGGTCTGACAACGGACTTTTCCAGATACGAGTCCCGGGCCCCCAAGCTTCTGAATATCCTCAATGGGTCCACGAAATACCCGGAGAATTCCCGTTTGAGCTGGAAGGTGGGCACAGGGATGACATGCTTCCCAAGCTCGTGGCGCTGTTTATCCGCATGCTGTCTCTCTTTTTCCGTGGTGATCTCTTCAATATAAACGGTGCGCTCCGGTGAAGGGAGCTCCAGTCTTTTGACGATCCTTTCGATCATACGGTCAGAGGTCCCAAGGACAAGAATGCTGGCGGGCTGCACTCTGCGCAGCTTCTCCACCACGGAGTCCCGGTGTTCATCTTCTGTGAAGAGGGCGGTTTTGATGGCGCCGGCTTTCGTTTTCTGCCGCTTGGCCGATATGCCCGCCAGGATGCTGTTCCCATATATAAGAAGGCCATCGTCAATGATGGCTTCTATGTCCATATCCCTGCACAGGTTCATGGCCTGATAGCTTTTTCCTGTTCCGCTTTTCCCTACTAATGCGTAGACTCTCATGCTAAAATACTCCCACATTCATCTTTACTTGCTGTTTCTTTAGTGTTATAATGGCTCTGTTCATTAGAAAAACGTAAGTTTTCAAAGGAGGATTCAAAATGAGTTACAAAATCACCGAAGCTTGCATCTCATGCGGAGCTTGTGTACCTGAGTGCCCGGTTGAGGCTATCTCAGAAGGCGACAGCATATATGTGATCGACGCCGATAAGTGCATCGATTGTGGCGCTTGTGCTAATGTATGCCCAGTTGACGCACCTGTAGAAGCTTAATTCTCAGTAACTAACCTTGATAGCTGATAACCGTTTCGCATAATGTGAAGCGGTTATTTTCTTTTGTTCATATTATTGATGTGATAAACGAGGGAATGCAGACTGTCGGACAGATGGACATTTTCCAGGGCGACCCGGCTTGGAACCTCCAGATCGATAGGCGCGAAGTTCCAGATCCCCTTGATCCCGGCAAAGGATAGCTTGTCTGCGATCTCCTGGGCCGGTTGCGGCTGGGTGCAGATCACTCCGATGTCGATCTTGTTTTCTTCCACAAAGGATACTAAATTTTCGATGTCAAGAACATCGATGCCGTTGTTCTGCGTGCCGATGAGGTCTTCCTTCACATCGAAAAGAGCCTTGACGGAAAATCCTGCTCTGCCGTAGGTGTTGTTGGCGATGGCAGTGCCCAGTTTCCCGGCGCCGATGATGACGATGGACCGCTCTTTATCCAGCCCGAGGATGGCGCTGATCTCGTGATACAGCGCTTCAACGTTGTAGCCGTAGCCCTGCTGCCCGAAACCGCCGAAGTTGTTCAGATCCTGCCTGATCTGGGATGCGCTGTACCCGATCAGAGCGCTCAGTTCATTGGATGATATTTTATCAACGCCTTTTTTACGCAGTTCCTTCAGGTACCTTCGATATCTTGGAAGTCGTCTGATAACCGCGCTGGAAATTTTCTTGGTTTCGTTCACAATCGATCCCCCCTCGTATAATTGTTTTATAATTTATATTGGTATATTTACCCCGAATACTGAAAAACCCGTCATGTTGGCGGGTTTTTTAGTTGCTTATGCTATTTTGCGTTTTCTTCGATATACTTGACTATGTCTCCGACGATCTGGAACCTCTCTGCGTCTTCATCCGGAACCTCGAGATCAAACTCGTCTTCGATGGCCATAATGATTTCTACAGCGTCCAATGAATCTGCTTCAAGATCTTTCATGAGATGGGTTTCCAGAAGAACCAGGCTCTCATCTACACTAAGCTGATCGCAAATTATATCTCTTACTTTTTCAAATGTCATGACTAATCCTCCATATTGCTAAAATCCTATTACTATTTGCCCCGCCGCTTTTGACTGCCGCGGACAGAACAAAATCATTATAATGGTATATATCCCCTATTGCAAGTGTATTTATTAAAAATAATAACCTTTTTAATTATGCCTTTATAGAGGTCCGTTTTCCAAGGATTCCCACCGTTCGCAGGCTTCCTCCAGGGCTCGATCCACGGCGAAAAGTCGTTCTGAGATCGCCGCCAGCCTGAGATGGTCCGTCCGCACATCCTCTCTTTCCATCTCTTTGTGAAGATCTTCCTGTTCTTTGTAAAGCGCCTCCATCAAAGCCTCGGTTTGTTCCAGCTGCCTTTTCCTGCTTCTTTTTAGGGACTCCTCTTCCTTGCTGATCCTTCTCTTTTCAGCTGCGTCGCTTTTGGTCTGTCTGGCCATGGTGGGTTCTCCCGCCAGTTCCTCCAGATATTTTTTAGCGGAAGCGATGCTCTGCTTTTTTTCTACATAATAATCGTATTTGCCCAGATATTCATTGATGCCCGTTTTTTCAAGCTCAAAGATCCGGGTAGGAACCTTGTTCAGAAAATACCGGTCGTGGGATACGCATATGACAGTGCCCGGGAAATCCAGAAGGGCGTCCTCAAAAACCTCTTTAGAATCAATATCCAGATGGTTGGTGGGTTCGTCCAGCACCAGGACGTTTGCGCCCGACAGCATCATCTTCAGCAGGGACAGCCTGGCCTTTTCGCCTCCGGACAGGGATCCGACCTTCTGAAAGACCATGTCGTTTCTAAACAGGAATCTTCCCAGTATCGAACGCATCTCTGTATCGGTGTAAAGCCTGTAGGACTCCTTGAGCTCCTCCAGGACGGTGTTGGCGTCGTTCAGCTGCCGCTGGCCCTGGTCGTAGTAGCCGAAGGCCACGTTGTGTCCGATCTTCAGGAAGCCTTTATCCACAGAGATCTCCTCCATCATGATGCGAAGCAGGGTGGTCTTCCCGATGCCGTTTGGACCGACTATGCAGATCCGGTCCCCTCTTTTGACGTCAAATTCGACATCGCTAAAAAGCGTCCTTCTATTCTGGCCCCGGCCGAAGCCTTTCTCAATGCCCTCGCCCTTGAGCACATCGTGCCCGCTGCTGTAATCCTCCTTGAAGTGGATCTTGATCCTTCCATGGTTGTTTTCCGGCCTTTCCAGGCGTTCGACAGCGCCCAGGCGCTTTTCCCGGGATGCGGCCCTCTTGGCCAGCTTCTCGGTGCCCCGTTCCTTGAACCTCCGGATCATTTCCTCCTGCCTTGCGATCTCCTCCTGCTGGGCTTGATAATGTCTCAGTTCGTCCTCTCTGCGGGCCCGTTTCTTTTCTGCAAACTGATCATAATTGCCCTGATAGGTATATAGTTTATGGTTTTCGATTTCAAATATCGCCGTGGCGATTTGGTTCAGGAAATACCGGTCATGGGAAATCACCAGAAGGGTCCCGCTGTAGCCTTTTAGGTACTGCTCCAGCCATTTAAGCATGCCGATATCCAAATGGTTGGTGGGTTCGTCCAGCATCAGGATATCCGGTTTTTTCAGGAGCAGGCAGGCCAGCGCCAGTCTTGTCTGCTCGCCGCCGGATAATGTGGAGATCCTTTTATTATAGGTGCTTTCGCCGAAAGCCATGCTGCTGAGGATCCCGATGATTTCGCTTTTATAGGTGTAGCCGCCGGAATGCTCGAATGACGCCTGCAGCTCATCATAGCGCTTCAGCAGCCCATCCAGCTTTAGCCTGTCGCTGGCGGCCTCTGAAATTTCGATGGATACCCGCTGAAGCTCCAGCTCCATATCCTCCAGCTCTTTGAACAGGGCCCGGACCTCTTCCATCACCGTGTTGTCGTGCTGGAAGCTGTTCTTTTGTTTTAGATAACCGATGCGACGATCTTTTGACACAAAAAAATCTCCCGATTCACAGGAAATCTCTCCAGCCAGAATATTCAATAGTGTTGACTTCCCTGCACCATTGGCGCCGATCAGGCCGATCCGGTCACCTTCGTTGATATGAAAGGACACGTCCTTCAGTATGACATCTACTCCGTATGTTTTTGTAATGTTTTTCGCGCTTAATATGATCATATGAGAATTTGCTATATTTTCAGATTTGGATAGGCATCCAGATCCAGTCCGTCTATTTTCCCTTCCATGTATTTATAGTAAGCCGCCGATCCGATCATGGCGGCATTGTCGGTGCAAAGCACTGCAGAAGGCATATAAAGCTTCATGCCTTCCTTTTCGCATTCCGCGCGGAGCATGCTTCTGAGCCTGCTGTTGGAGGCGACGCCTCCGGCCACCGCCAGTTTGCCGTAGTTCGATTCCCTGAGGGCTTTCATCCCCTTCTCAACGATGACGTCCAGGACCGCCTGTTGGAAGCTGGCGGACACATCCGGGATATCGATCGGCCTTCCGGCCTGTTTTTCGCTGTTGATATAGTTCAGCACGGCAGTTTTCACGCCGCTGAAGCTGAAATCATAGCTGTCCTTATCCAGAAGCACCCTTTTGAAGTGGATGGCATCCGCCCGGCCCATTTCTGCCGCCTGGTCGATGAGGGGTCCCCCCGGGTATCCCATGCCCAGGACTCTGGCCACCTTATCGAAGGCTTCTCCCACGGCATCATCACGAGTCTCGCCCAGGATCACGCAGTGGTCGTAGTCATCGACCCTTGCAATGGCCGTATGGCCTCCGCTGACGATCAGGGCGATGAATGGCGGTTCCAGATCCGGATGCTCGATATAGTTGGCGGCGATGTGGGCCATGATATGATGGACTCCCACCAAAGGCTTATCGAGAGCCAATGCCACAGCTTTCGCCGTTGACAGACCGATCAGGAGCGCTCCTACCAGCCCAGGCCCGCAGGTCACACCCACCACGTCCACCTCCTGCAGGCTGATGCCCGCTTCTGACAGGGAGCTTTCCAGCACATGATTGATGTTTTCCAGATGGTGTCTGGATGCTATTTCCGGAACCACTCCTCCGAAGGCCTTGTGTACATCTATCTGGGAAGAAATCACATTGGAAAGCACCTCTCTTCCGTTGAGTACAACGGCCACAGAGGTTTCGTCACAGCTCGTTTCAAATGCTAGAGTTACGATTTTCCCGTCTTTCATTCTTTTCACCCCAGCCGGCATCTATAACCGGTCTATTCAGTCTGTGTTTCATCCATGTGATACCACATGATCACAGCGTCTTCATCATCTTCGTAATAACGCTTTCGTACGCCGTCCTTTTTGAACCCCAGCGAGAGGTACAACCGGATGGCATGCTCATTGGAGGCTTTGCATTCCAATGTGAAGCTCCTGCAGCCCTCCTTCTTGGATTCTTCCATGAGGGCGACGACGAGCCCTCTTCCGATATGCATATTCCTGTATCGAGGCAATACACAGATCCGGTTGATATGGCCTTCATCCAGGATGATCCAAAGGCCTCCGTAGGCCAGGATCTCCCCGTCTTTCTCGGCCACCACGTAGCATTTCGATTTATGGTCCCTGATCTCCGACTTCAGGGCCCCTTCGTTCCAGGGAAGCTTGAAGCAGCTTTCCTCCAGCTCCACCAGCTTTTGCAGGTCTTCGGAGCGGGCCTTTCTGTAAACGATGTCATCCATTAAGCTTCTGCTCCCTCAGTTTACGTTCCGCTTCCGCCAGACGCATGTACTCCGGCTTCAATTGGCTATAATGGACCGTCAGGCCAGCCTGATAATATTTCAGCGCCATCACAGCCACGGATGAGGCCTGCTGATATCTGATCTCTTCTGGAGCGAAGCGGATGGCCAGACCCGTTTCTCTGGCCCAGGCTTCGATGCTGTCGGCATATCGGTCGATCCCGTCGCCGAAAAAACTGATCGGCCCAGGATCCTGTGGGGTATCCTGCAGGGCATGTTTAAGCAGATCCAGGTATTCTGCCAGGGAATAGGCGCCGCCGGGCACCAGCACCTGATCTTTGCGGTAAGCGCCGCTGTAGACCTGGTTTCTTCTGGCATCAAATACCGGGCATGTGATGATGCCTTTGTCCGGGGATCCGGACCTCTGGCTTACCGGGTCTTTGAGGTTGTATTGGAAGGTCTCCAGAGTGGGCACGCTGATGCACGGCACAGACAGGACCTGGCCAAGGGCTCTGGCGGCAGAAACTCCGATCCGTATACCGGTAAAGGAGCCCGGTCCTCTTGAAGCCGCCACGGCAGTTATGTCACTCATCGTAATTCCCAGCCGCTCAAGGAGCTTCCGGGTCATAGGCATGATGCTCTTCAGATGGCTGAGAAGCTCATCTCCCGAGATATCTGTTATACGGCCCTTTTCATCTATGATTGCTGCAGAAGCCTTTGGCCCTGTGGTTTCCAGCGCTAGAATATACATATGCTACAACTCCCCGATACCCTTGACAAAATACTTTCTCGCATTTTCGGTATCCCCGTATTTAATAAAAATCCTGATGGCATTGTCCGGGATCAGCGCTTCGATCTCGTTGGCCCATTCCACCACTGTGACGCCTTTGCCGAAGAAGTAGTCCTCATACCCTATTTCGAAAAGCTCCTCTTCGTCCCTTACTCTGTATACGTCAAAATGATACAGGGGCAGCCGGCCGCTGTCATACTCCCGGATAATCGTAAAAGTAGGGCTTGTTACATTTTCTGTTATCCCAAGCCCTTCTGCAATATATTTGGTCAAGGTGGTCTTACCGGTGCCGAGATCTCCCGACAAAGCCACCACGGAGCCGGGCACCAGCTTTTGAGCAAGCTTCAGCCCGAAATCCCGGGTATCATTTTCGTTGTTGATAAAATATTGTTGGTATTCGCAAGGCATCGATCATTTCCCTCACTATTTTCTAAGGAATTTCGAGATCCTCTTATAAAGCAGGAAGGTGACCACTGAGTTGATCCCTGCTTTGATCAGATTGAATCCTAAAATAAACGGCATCAGATCCATGACCACGGACCGGGGAACGCCCATGAACAGAGGCGTCACCACCAGATTGGCAAGTCCCATGATGGCAGTCATGGCAATGGTTCCCGCACATAAAGCCACAACGGCTCTTGTTCTGGTTTTTCCCACCCGATAAATGTTCCCGGCAACAAGAACGAATGTACCTGTTGCAATGATATGCATGATGATCCCATATATCCCGCTCTGAGCGCTCACAGTCGCGCCCTGTACCACAGCGGTGACCACTGTCAGGGCTAATCCGGCCAGAGGGCCGAAGGCGAAGGTCCCGATCAGGATGGATATATCCGCCGGATCATATTCCAGGAAAGGCACCGCCGGAAATATCGGGAAGTGGATCAAGTACACCAGCACCACCGAAATGGCTACCAGCATTCCCATCTTTGCAAGCTTTACCGTGTTTTTCTGTGTGTTCAGTTGATTGTCTGTCATAATCATATCTCCTTTACGATCCGGCGATCGGAAGGGAAACCGCTTCCGAAATGATTCGAATCAATTTATATCCGCCGGCGTTTGTATTATATTCCATTTGCAAGGTCGTTTTCAAGTATTATGCGATGTATCCTATGCATCCTTCGTGAGCCGGTAGATCGCATCGGCATAGATCCCGGCGGCTTTCAACAGCCTGTCTATCTCCACATACTCGTTTTTTTGATGCATCACTTCTTTATCGCCCGGGAATGCCGGTCCATAGGCAACGAATCCGTTGGCTGCCCTGGCATAGGTGCCGCCGGCGATGACCAGGGGTTGAGTGTCACAGTCTCCGGTGTGCTCCCGGTAAATGTCCATCAGCGTAACGATCATCGGATGATCCACTGAAAGGTATATCGGTTTTTGAAGGGTGGTTTTGATGATTCCGAGATCATATGCCGACAAGGTCTTCATCAAAGCGTCGTAAACCTCCTCGTCGGTCATGGTGACAGGGTACCGGATATTAACGGTGACTCTGGCCTCATTTTTATCCATATGAGCCATGCCCACATTGAAAACCAGCTTGCCGCTTTCCCGGTCGGAAAAGTCGATGGAAAGGCTTTTCCCGTCCAGCTCAAAGCCGATGTGTATGTTGAAAAAGCTGATGAAATCATTGACATCATCCTCCCGGAAGGTCAAGGTGCCAAGGAAATCCATCAGTATTGATATGGCGTTGACTCCCTGCTCAGGCCTGGCGCCGTGGGCGGATAATCCATAAGCGGTGATCTCAAAGCTTTTCCCGGTCAGTTTGCATTGCATCCTGACGTTTTTAGCCAGCCTGTATTCCTGAACTTTTTCCTTCAAAAGAGCGTACTCATTTACATCCTCATGCTTGACCACGGCTCGGGCATAGTCGGCCACCATATTGGCTGCGGTGCCGCCCTTCAAGGAGCTCAAGGCAAGGCCTTTGCTCAGTCCGACGGTTTTTGAGAGCTTTTTCACGATATCGAATACCAGTATCCCCTTTTCGCCGTGAATGGCCGGGAATTCTGCATCCGGCGTAAATCCAAAATCCGGAGCCCCAACTTTGTCCAGATAATATTCCATGCCGCTCCAGCCGGTTTCTTCATCCAGTCCCAGAACAAGCCTGACTCTTTTCTTAGGGATGTAGCCCAGATCCTTCAATGCTTTCATGGCATAGAACGCCGCGATAGCAGGGCCTTTGTCATCGGTAGTGCCCCTGCCGTACAGTCTGCTGTCCACGACTTCTCCGCCATAGGGATCGTAATCCCAATCCGAGCCCTCCGGCACTACGTCGAGATGGACCAGGATTCCCATGGTTTCATCGGTCTTAGGGCCGAAATCTATATGCCCGCCATAATTGTCGATATTTTCAAATTGAAACTCCTCTTTGCGCGCAAGACCTTCCATATATAGAAGGGCCTCATGTATGCCCCGGCCGAAGGGCAGTTTCCCTGAAGGAGTTGAGACCTCGCCCTCTTTGACGCTTTTGATTTGGATGAGCCCCTTCAGCGCATCGATCATGGAATCCTTATTTTTTTCGATTTGCGCGTTGATCGCTTCTTTAGTCAATATTTCACTCACTTTGTTCTGCATCCTCTTCTATGAATTGGTTCACGGTCAACTGAAGCCTTCCCAACCGCTCTGCTGCGTCGTTCCGGGCGTTTTGCGCCCGCTGCAGGTGCCCTGAGGCTGCCAGCTCGGGATTGGCTTCCAGGTTTTCGTCCAACGGAATAATGTAGTAACGGTTTCTCCCGTCCTTTGAATATTTTTCCACCCAGGTAGGAACTGCATCGGTACTGATCCGGAGGATGCTCTTCTTTTCGAGATCAAACTCCAGCTCCACTCTGCCGATGGCTCCGGTCTCCGTATAGCGGTTGTTCAGGGTTTCCGTTCTTTGATTGGATATGAA
>CALBZG010000054.1 GCA_937889655.1 uncultured Clostridia bacterium | reverse complement strand
TCAGATCAGTGCCTCTGTATTTTGCTGTCTCAGACATCCGGACATAGACATTATCTTCCTGATCCAGCTCGTCGATATAAACGATTTTACTGCGGTCTTCAAAAGTACATCCGCCGATCAGTGCCGAAGGGTCCTTCGGGTCGCCTCCATACTGTTCCACGTTATTGTAGCCGAAATGGGCTGTGACGGGAGCTAGATAATCTTCATCCCTTTCATAAATATATCCGTAGCCAATGCCGCCTTCGATCTTTCGGGCGATGCCGTCTCCATTCCTGGCGGGATACATGGCGGAGTCCACGAAAAATCCTTCCTGGACGGCATTGAAGTAGCCACCGGTTTCCAGGATCTCTTCCATGAACAGGCAAGCCCTTTCCCGAATCTCCCTGGCTTTTTCACGCAGCGGACCGTCCTTCTTGAGTTCCACCATATCCATCAGCCCATCCAGGCCGATCAGCGTCTGCTTTGCAGTATCGCAAGCCTCGATGTTATAAATGTGCCAAGGTACATTCCTGCCCTCGTCCGGAGTAATGGTGGATTGTATATCGGCGCTGGTAAGCTTAGATATCAGCATGTTCAGCACATGAGTCACCGTGGCTTCCCTTGCTGAGGAATCGATATACTTGGTGTTCATTTGAGCCCTCATCTTGTACCGGCCGCAAAGCTCCCTCAATGCTACGGCGTACGGAAGATCCATGAACACGCATGGCGCCGGTGTCGCCGTCGGCGGCACGGTGGAAAGACAGATATTCTCCGGTTTGATGCCCACTTTTTCCGAGAACAGCGCATTGATGGAATGCTGCACGATCAGCTCGGGCATGACCTTCCAAGCCTCTCTGGCCGTGGCATTGGCATTATGGGCGCCATCGATCTGGGCGATGTCAGCCCAGGACAGTATTTTTTTGGATTCGCATGCATCAACGAAGGACCGCACGCAGTTTATATTACGGTAGAGTACATTGTATTGGGGATCCTGATGGGCTCCATTGATGCCTTCCTCTGCAAACATGACGGCGATGTCAGGCCCCGCCACTCCGGAAACATAGGAATGGTAGTTGATAGGTCTTCCCACTTCGTCTTCTATCATGTCGAGAGCCTTTCGCTGTGCTCTTACCTGCTTGCGCGTGATGGGAACACCGCCGGTACCCTGAGGGGTACCTTCCATCAGCCCATCCATGTGCGACTGTCCTGCGGTACGAATGACCATGATGTGGTCTGCTCCGTGCCACGCGGCCATTCTCATGCGGCGGATGTCATCTTCGAATCTTCCCGAGGCGATCTCCGTGGTGATGACCGGCATGCTCTGAGGGTCGATGTGGTCAAAATATTTAGCAGGAGGCAGGGGAACTGCATTGGCCAAAGGCTTTGAAGCTTCCCTGTATGTAAACGGCCCCATCTTCAGATCCGGGGCGGGCTCTCTCCATGTCCAGCCCTTTCTTCTTGGAACGTATTTGTCCAGGTCTTTCAAGATGTTTTCGATATCAAGTTTTTCATTATGCTTCAACTCAGTCATCTCTCAAGCACCCCCCTACTTATTAAACAAAGCCGCAGCTTCGTCCCAGCTCTTGCCCTCAGCCAGCAGCGAAGCCGCTTCTTTTACTGTGATGCCTTTCGCCTTGGACAGCTTATATACCACATGGCCGGCGCCTTTTCCCATCAAGCCTCGGTCCATGCATCCCTGTACGATGGGCTTGGTGTCCAGTGAAGATACGCCCATCCTGAGAAGCACAGCCCTCTCGATGGAAGGGGTCGTGTTTTTTCTTCCGAGCTCCAGTAGAGGGTCCACAACCTTTTCAGTAAGCACCCAGAATCTTTCATATAGTTCCTGGTCGGAAAGGCCGGCGATCTGCTGCCGCCTTATCTCGAAATCATCTTCTCTTTTCATATTCACCTCTCCTTTTCTGTCGAATCTAAAACATCCTTGACATAGCCGGTATCAGTTTTGGTTTCATCCGCCAGGAACCGGATATCCTCGTCCGTCGGTGATTCAACTCCATAAGTTTTCATTGCCTGTTTGATCAGGGATCTGCGCATCCTGTCAAGATCCACTTCCTTCGCTTTGATCAGGGACGGGTGTGAAGGCAGAATAATATTCTTGCCCGGCACCTCATCATCTGGATCCCCGAATCTGATCTCTATACCATTGCCCCGGGCGAATGACAGTTGAGGCTGGATGTGTTTCCCGGCTCCTGTGTATTCAGTTTCCTGGACCAGAATCATGGCGTCCCTGTCCATTTCCTGAGCGATGGCGAAAGCTGCCGCAAGGGCAGTATTCCCTGCCGGACCTTTTTCCAGGCCTTCCAGTGTCGCAAGGCATTCCGTCATATAGAAGACATCCCCCTGGGTTATGGTCACATAGCGGTCCATATATCTGAGAGGTCTTGCGGCTGAACGAGGAACATCGGAGCGATCCGGCCAGCTGGAGAACGGAACGCCAAATCCGGTATGTCCTGTGGTAAAGGATTTTCTATTAAAAGCGGTGTCCGAAGCCATGTGAAGCCCCTCCAGGTCAACAGAGGCGCCTATGACCCTGCAGGATGCTCCTGCCTTAAGAAGTCCTCTGGCGGTACCGGTCAAATTGCCTCCGCCTGCATTGGTGCAGACCACGGCCTCCGGATCTCTTCCGTATTTTTCTCTGAACTGCATGGCGATTTCATACCCGAGGGTTTCGACCCCCGCTATGCCAAAAGGCGTATACAGGGAAGCATTGAAGTACCCGGTTTCTTCCAGCAGGAGAAGAAACTTGTAGAACAGCTCCGGGCCAACGGAAAGCTGAACGACCTCGGCTCCAAGAGCCTCGCATTTTCTCGCTTTCTCGATGATTTCCGGCTGGCCGATCCCCTTGCTGTCATAACACTCCTGGACCACGATACATTTCAATCCATTTATAGCCGCCTGGGAAGCCACAGCTGCTCCGTAATTGCCTGAAGTGGCAGCGATAACGCCCTTAAATCCCAACTTCTTAGCATGGTACACCGCATTTGCAGCCCTTCTTGCTTTAAAGCTTCCAGAAGGGTTGCAGGCCTCGTCCTTGATGAATATCCGGGCGCCTTTCCCTTCCGGGGCGCAGGCGCGGGCCAAAGTGGTAATGTTTTTCAATTCCAGCACCGGAGTATTTCCGACGTTGACGCTGTATTGGATCTTCTGCATCTCTTCCAGCGTATAACCGGTTTCCCTCATCATCCTTTCATAATCGAAGGCCAGGGATCCGGATTCAAACTTCCCGTAGTCGATGCCGACGGATTTCAACATGATCTCCGCTTTGCGACCCATAACGGATGCATAATCATTGGCTTTTTGCATCATTCTTTATCACCTCCGAATACGATCTCTCTGACTTGCCGGTCTATGGTCAGAAGTTCCGGGATGAAGCTGCCGAAAGAATGTCCGTAGGCTGGGTCCACTTCCACAAGGGTCCCGGTTTCCATGCGCCCTGTCACTGTTTCGATCACTACTTCGTCTCCGATTTCGGCATCAGCCTGCAGATATCCCTTAACCCACATCTCCAGCGGGACTTTTCGGGTGTCTTCAGGCACTTGCGGAGCCCTTTCTTCCGGCTCCAGTATTATTTTGTGGATCCTGACCCACTCACCTTTACTAATCATTATTTCGTTCCTTTCCAATACTGCTGCTCTCTTCAGCCTATACAGCGCCGGCAAAAAGATTTCTTTAACGCACCAGTTATCTGTTCCTCTGTTTCGCTATTTAACGATCTTTGCTTCCGGGGAAATCAGGTCTCTCATGTCCCCCATGATCGCTCTTGGCACCGGAAGGTCTATCATGGTATGAAGTCCCGGCCGGGCATTGATCACATGAGGGATCATGTTCACGCACATGGCGATGGTCCCTATGCCTCCCGGTATTTCCGGACTGTTTATCATATTGACATTCGGCACTCCTTTGATGATCACATAGTCTCCCGTTTTAACGCCCACCTGCTCCGGCTCGATCTGCTGAGGATGGTCCATTTCGATCAGCATTTTGCCGTCCACATAGCCGTAGCCCTTCATTGCGACTCCTGCAACGTTTCCGGCTTTGGCAAATCCATAAGGGGATTTACGATCTACGTCCGTCATGATCGGATCCATGGATGTTTCGACTTTCTCTACCTTCCAGCCGATAGCGTCCGCGATCATATGGATCGATTCGTTGAATCCCACGTGTCCGGCCAGATGCCCGATGCGCACTCCTTCTTCGAACTCTTCTTTGGTCAGACCGATGCCCTGTTCTGTCATAACAGCAGGACCAAATGGGGAAAGACTATTGACCCGGCGGGACAAAATACTTTCGACCTCTTCGCAGCACCCTGTCCAGCATACCACCAGAAGATCCATGATCAGCCCCGGATTGATGCCTGTGCCCAATATGGACACGCCGTTTTCTTTCGCGATCCTATCCAGCTCTGCCGTTTCTTCAGGAGAGTTGGCCTTCGGATAAGCCATTTCTTCTGCAGAGGATACGACGTTGATGCCTTGCTCCAGCACATATTTCAGTTTGCTGAAAGCTTCCTTGGTAAACGAGTCCGTACAGCAAAGCACCACATCTGCAGCGCCTTTTTTTATGACATCCTCAGGCGCGCCGATGATCACATCCGGACGGTCTCCCTTCGGCGTAGCGATAAAATCATACATGGATCTGCCGATTTTCGCCCCTCTTCCTGCAACTCCCACTATATCGACTCCATTTTTCTTCAGAAGCATATCGGCCATACCGCCGCCCATTGCGCCGAGCCCCCAGATAATAACCTTAACATTTTCCATTTTCATTCTCCTTCATCAAATAAATCATTAATATCCATGGCCCCCTTTGGAGCCCGATCCCGTGTATTCGGTTCGACTGACTTTGTCCTTACAATAAATATAAACGCAATATTCGTGCCATTAACAGGCAGATGTGCCTCTTGCCCCTGCCATCAGATCCCATCACAACGGGAAAGGTTTGTTTTTCAATGAGTTCGAGCTCTTACGGGCAAATCCTTTTACTATGTATATTTTTTGTTTATTCTGATATTTAGATTTCTCTCTTGATCCCTCGTTTAGAAAATAAAAAAGTGCAAATATCTTTGCACTAAACGCAAACATATTTGCACTATAACAGTCTTTGTTCTTTTACCTTAATGAACAGGCGATCCCTCTATATCCATGGAACTAGGAGGTCTTACCTCCCAAATTTCCGGGTGGCGTCCAGATACTGGGTCAGCACACCGATGTTCACATAGTAATAATGGAATTTATCCTTTTTTACCACATCGATCAGCCCTGACTCCACCAGCTTCTTCGTGTGTTGCGAAATAGTCGCCTGGGCATAGGGAAACGCTTCAACCAAATCCCCGTTGCATACTGATTTTCTCTGGGCGTTGCAATTCATAATATGACGGAACAGATTGATACGGGCCGGGTGGGCCAAAGCATCCGATACCTTTGCAATCAAAAGCACTTCTTCCTCTATCAGATCGTCTGTTTGCTTCCTGATCCTCATTCCCGAAATTCTCCTTCCTTCAGGTTCCTGTCCCCGCGGGCCAGGCCGAATTTTTTCAATTTATGCTGCAATGTCTGCCTTTTGATCCCCAGAAGCTCCGCAGCTTTAGATACATTCCCGCCGCAGCTTTTCATGCTCTCTGCGACGATATACTGCTCCAGTTCTTCCAGATAGAACTCCAGAGAAACCACAGACGGGTCATACGCCGGTCTTCCGATATCGTTGAGCAGGCTGTTGCCCTCGTTGTCCGGCACCCTTAAAAGTTTGTTTGAAAGGACATGCTCATTTCCTGCAAGGGATACCGCAGCCATAATGATATTCTCCAGCTCCCTTACGTTTCCGGGATAGTCATAATCCATAAGCCGTTTCATAGCCCCTTCCGAGACCATCCAGACCTCCTTGGAAAACCTTTTATTATGTTTGTCCAGGAAGTGATCCACCAGGACCGTAATGTCGCTTTTTCTTTCCCTAAGCGGAGGCATACGCAGATTCACGATGTTGAGGCGGTAGTACAGATCCTTCCGAAGACGGCCGCTTTCGATCAATTGTTCCGGAGGTTCGTTGACAGTCGCAATGATGCGAACATCCACAGGTATATCCCGAGTGCCTCCAAGCCTTCTGATATAATCCTCCTGCAGGACTCGGAGAAGCTTACCCTGAAGTGCATAAGGCATGCTGCTGATTTCATCGAGAAGCAGAGTGCCGCCGCTGGCCTGCTCAAAAAGCCCTTCTCGGTCGATAGCTCCGGTAAACCCCCCTTTAGCGGTGCCGAACAGGATCCCCTCCAGGAGACTCTCCGGCAGAGCGGCGCAATTCTGGGCAAGAAACGGTTTGTCTTTTCTGGTGCTGCTGTAGTGGATGCTCTGAGCAACCAGTTCCTTCCCGGTGCCCGTCTCGCCATAAATAAACACTGACGCGTTATTACCGGCGGCCCGTTTTGCGATCTCTATGACGTCCGTATAATTGGGGCTGTTGCCGATCAAATCATTGAAGCTATATCGCTTGATTGCATCCCTTGGCATCTCGGGATACTGGTAAGCCTCGCTCTGCAAGGCCATGACAGCGTCAGACAATTCTTTGATGTCCGTAACGTTTTTGGAGAGCTCTATGGCTGCGATCACGTTTTGTTCATCATCAAAAACCGGCACCGTGGAATTGACGGTGTTAATGGTTTTGCCATATTTATTAAGGTACTTCTGCTCTACATGAATGGTCGGTGTCCCGGTGCGCAGTGCTTTGAGCATCGTGCTTTCTACCTCGGGGATATTGGAAAAAACCTTCCGGAAATCTTTTCCAATGACATCCTCGGGAGATGTCCGCTCAAAAGATGCAATGGCGTCGTTATATATATAGGTGAGTTTGTCCGCCATTACCACGTGGACGCCGTAATCCAGGTTGGCTGCAAGAGTTTTCAATATTGCTTCAAGATGTTTCTTTTCCATGGCGATATTCTATCATATATCCGATCTTGGTGCAAATAATTTTGCACTCGAATCCGCCGTTATCCTGCTGTCTCAAGGGTGCCGGCCCATAAAAAAGAAGAACCGCCTTTTGGCGATTCTTGCTTCCTGATTGGTTTCGTGCCTGACTCTGCAACAATTAGAGAGCAGTAACGTTCACGGCTCTGAGCTTGTCGCTATTTCTAGGATCCTGCTCTACGTCGAAAGAAACTTTCTGACCTTCTGCCAATGTCTTAAAACCATCCGTGTTAATTGCGGAGAAATGTACAAACACGTCCTCGCCGCCTTCGTCGTTAGAAATGAATCCAAAACCTTTTTCTGCGTTAAACCATTTTACAGCACCTGTACTCATTTTAGTACCTCCTTAAAATATGATACCCCACAACTCTTTCCTTTCTAAAAAACTCGCAACTTTTGTAAGTTTTCTTAAGGGACATAAAACTTACAAAAATTGCGAGTTTAACAGTCTTTAAGTCATTTGGAATATATCGTAATAATAACATGCAAAAAACTGAGTGTCAACATAATAAATGTTCAGAATAAACAAAATTTACCACAAGTTTGTACAGCAAAAAAAGCAAATTTTTGATTCCTGCCACTCACTTATGATAGGTCTCGCCCCTTGCAATTTTAAAGCTTCTGTAGATTTGCTCCAGTAATATGACCCTCATCAACTGGTGGGGAAAAGTCATTTTTGAAAATGACAGCTTAAAATCAGCCCTTGCTCTGACTCCTTGGGAGAGCCCGTCGGAACCGCCTATCACAAACGCCAGATTGCTCCTGCCCGACAGCCCGAGTTGCTGGATTTTCTGCGACAGTTCAACAGAATCCAGAGACGATCCCTCGATCTCCAAAGATATGACATAAGCGTCCTCTTTTATCCGTTTGAGGAGCGCTTCCCCTTCTTTATCCGGAGTCGCTTCTTCCCTAAGCTCTTCGATATGCAGCGTACAATATTTGGAAAGCCTCTTCACATATTCCGCCACTGCGTCCGTCCAATAGCGTTCTTTTAGTTTTCCGATGCACAATATCGTAATATTCAATGATTTTCACCGCAGCGTTACACGCTATACACATTGCTGATACAGTCTCTCAGCAAAATATCCATTTTCAGTCTGTTTTCATCCGGGAAATGCTCGCCTTCGACCAACGTGTTCTTAACCGTTTGATATACACATTCCGGAAAATTGTTTTCCTTGCTCAAATGGGCAAACAGCACTCTCCGGCTTCTGTTCTGGTCGTATAAAAGCCGACAGAGAGTTTCTGCTGCCGCCTTATTTGAAAGATGCCCCACATCGCTGAGGATCCTTCTTTTCAAATAATAAGGATAGCTGCCATACATTAAAAGCTGCTCCTCATGGTTGGCCTCAAGAACCAAAGTGTCCGCATCGCAGATTTCATCAATAATGCCATCATCCACGCACCCGGTATCGGTGAGCAGCGACAGCTTCCGGCCACCGGCCTCAAAGGAAAAACCTACAGGCTCCGCAGCATCATGAAAAATTCTGAATGGCTTCACTTTGATGTTTCCCAGATGAAATGCCTCCCCTGTTGTAAAGGTCGCGCATTTGTCGATGAACTCCGATCGGTCCACAAAGTCCCATGTTTTTCTGTTCGCCAAGGCTTTGACGTCACCCAGTTTTTTTGCCAGGACCCGAAGGCCTTTAACATGATCCGAATGTTCGTGGGTGATCAGAACGCCAGTGATTTTATCTTTTGGCGTTCCGGTTTTCTCCAATCCTTCCATGATCCTTTTACAGCTGATCCCCGCGTCCACCAGGATCGCTGTTTCTTCCGATTGTATCAGGTAGCAGTTGCCGCTGCTGCCGCTGGAAAATGAGCAAAAACTCAAACTCATACTTTTCTTCCCTTCTGAGCGCCGGAGCTTAAAGCTGTGCGGCGTTAAAATATTTAACGGAATCTCCGTTGAATGTGATCCGCCAGGTTGGAAAGGCTGTATCCTTCACCGCCTGCTCGATATCCGCAGTCTGGCTGTCCAGCCAGTATATCAATTCGATGCTGTCCACCCTGACGGTCCCAGCCTCTGCTTTTTCCACATCGCCGTCGCTTACAAGAGAAAGCAACGCAACGGCAGGATCCATCACCGACACTTTCTTACGGCTGTAGCCCTCGGGGTTCAACCAGTTGCTTTCAAAATCAACAAGCTGCCCCTGGCTGAAAATGCATTCCATATAGCTCTCTTCGACCTTGAAGTCATCGGCCATCGTTTTAAACCGCACCACGACTTCTACGCCATCTTGGCTTTTCGACGCAATGCTGTCAAAAACCACGCTGTCTGACATCAGACCCAGAGCCGTAATGAAATTGCGGGCACGGTCTACATATGCTTCTTTTACATGGGCCGTATCGATATCTCCGAAAACTTCATCATCCAACATTCCTGTGACATCAAAAAGTTCAGCGGATCCTTCGCTGGACCTCAAGGCCTGGATTTCTTCCTCAGGAACATGTATGACTGCAACGGAAAGAAGCTGCATCGCTTTCGGCTTTTCGGGTATGCCTGTCCCAAGTTCCACCCCTCTGTCACCTAGAAGAATGATCAGCGTCTGTTCATCAAATGCGCCCGAGCTTTCTTTTTTACCGAAGTCGCCATACGTGAAAACAAGAAAGATATTGGTGAGCAAAAGCGCAATGATGATTATTGTTTTGGCCTTAGACCAATCCATTAATGTGTATCCTCTCTTATCCAAGCCGGGATAGTCTGTCCTGGGGATGGTCTGCGCTGACGGCGCTTTCCCAGTGCTATCTCATTGTATAGCCGATCGGCTCAGCATCATTGACATCAAAGTACATTTCGGCTTCTTTCTGTCCGGCAGCAAAGGTAAAGCACCAGCAGGTCTCGATCTTTCCGCCGCCATCGTCATTCTTCGAAAAGCGCACCGCACCGAAACGGATGTCCTTGAGGCTTTCTGAAACCGCAGCGAAAATCTCAGGCTGCTCCTCCAAAAATCCTCCCTTTAGAAGCACATCATACATATAGTCCAGATTTTTTGCAAGAACATTTGCAGCGGTGGACTCGCCGGTTTCTATTTGCTGATCGTCCTGATCGGCCATGGCAAAGAAATCTCTTTCAAAATATGTTACCACACCGCCTTTTACCTGCACAAGCAACGGTTTTCCATCTTCATAAATGACATGCCTGTCTTTGCAGATGTCAAATTTAAATTCATAGTCCTTTATTTTATTCTGTTTGATGGCCACGTCGGAAAGGCAGATTTTGAATGCTTCGCCATCGGAATTCAAAAGTCCGCCATGGATCGTCACAAAGGCCAGGGCATTGTTGAGAGCCTCAAAGTATCCCGTATCCTCCGTACCCGCTTCATCCGTCTTGTAGGTATATACC
>CALBZG010000053.1 GCA_937889655.1 uncultured Clostridia bacterium | reverse complement strand
GGGAGTTGAAGAAGGGATGATGCTCATTTGAATGTTATTAAGCCTAAACTTATAGAAGTACTGTATTCAGTACTTCCAATAACCGCAATTGTAATGATCTTACATTTTACGTTAACACCCATTGAAACTCCATTGCTTATCAGATTTTTGAGCGGCGCTTTGTTGATCATTCTTGGCTTAACGATATTTTTATTAGGCGTCGATGTCGGCATCACAACAATAGGCAATATGATGGGAGTAGCAATAGCCAAGTCCAATAATGTAGGCATAGTTTTAATGATCGGATTGATGCTTGGATTTTTCATCTCCATTGCAGAGCCGGATTTACATATACTTGCCGGGCAGGTCGATTCAGTCACATCAGGATTGATACAAAAGGGCTTGATCGTTATAGTTGTATCGATTGGAATTGCCGTGATGGTATCTGTCGGCCTGATCAGGATCGTTTATAATTTCCCTTTGTATAAACTGTTGTCTATTTTGTATGGCATTATTCTGATTTTAGCCTTTTTTACATCACCGGAATTTTTAGCTATTGCATTTGACGCATCAGGGGCAACAACGGGGGCCTTGACCGTGCCGTTCATCCTTGCTTTGGCCTTGGGTGTATCCAAACTAAAAAAAGACAGCAAATCTTCAGAAAAGGATAGTTTTGGGCTGGTAGCCATTGCTTCAGCAGGTGCAATCATATCCGTTTTAATGATGAACATCATTTCAAGACCTACTAGAATCAGCAGTTCAATCGAAAACGTTGAAATTGCATCAGATTCGATTATAGATCCTTTTTTACATAAACTCCCAATAATAACCGGCGAAATTATCATTGCCTTAACGCCGATTTTGATTATTTTTTTGGCCTTTCAAATTTTTTCTTTCAAATTATCAAAGCTGCAGGTACGCAGGATACTATTTGGTGTTCTATTTACGTTTATCGGGCTCGTGCTCTTTCTGACAGGAGTCAATGCCGGCTTGATGGAAGTAGGAAATATAGTAGGGTATAGCCTGGCTTCCATGGAAAACCAGTTATTCGTTGTATTGATCGGCTTTATACTTGGTATGGTGACGATACTTGCCGAACCTGCTGTTCACGTACTTACTCACCAAATTGAGGAAGTTACCAGCGGATATGTCAGAAGAAAAGTTGTCATGTTTGCCTTAGCCTTTGGTGTGGCTTTATCCGTTGCTCTTTCTGTTATCAGGATATTGATTCCGGAGATACAACTTTGGCATTACTTGCTGCCCGGATATGTCATATCTATCGTTATGACATATATAGCTCCTAAATTGTTCGTTGGAATAGCCTTCGATTCGGGTGGTGTCGCCTCCGGCCCTATGACAGCAACTTTTATTCTTGCTTTTGCTCAAGGCGTTGCTGAAGCAACAGAAGGTGCGAATATTTTAATTGATGGATTTGGAGTTATTGCAATGGTAGCTATGACACCGCTGATTGCACTTCAAATATTAGGATTAGTTTTTAAAATGAAATCAAAAAAAGGAGGTCTTGAGGGAAATGTACAATAATTCCGACGCACATGATATCGAGTTGATATGTATTATCGTCAATTTTGGCATCGGCAGCAAAATATTGAAACATGCAAAACAACATGGCATTTCCGGCGGTACGATAGTTCTTGGGAATGGTACAGTAAACAATAGCATCTTAGGGTTTCTAGGCCTTTGTGATATAAGAAAAGAAATTATATTCATGGCCGCGGAAAAAGAAGCCGGCTTAAAGGCGCTGGAAGCACTGAACAGAGAATTCGAATTCCACAAACCTAATCATGGCATCGCGTTCACTTCATCAATATGCGGTATCATGGGAACAAAATGCATGGTGTGCGAGTATCACAATGAAGAAAGAGGTGAAGAAAATATTATGTACCATACAATTACGGCTATTGTAGATAAAGGTAAAGCAGAGGATGTAATTTCAGCAGCAACGAAAGCAGGTTCAAAAGGAGGAACGATTATCAACGCCAGAGGTTCTGGCATTCATGAAACGAGCAAATTATTTTCCATGGATATTGAACCGGAAAAAGAAATCGTCATCATACTTTCAGAAGCTGAGATGACGGAAAAAATCGCGAAAACGATCAAAGAAGATCTTAAGATGGATGAAGCTGGGAATGGGATTATATACGTGCAGAATGTGAATCAAACATATGGTATTTATAAGTAAATGTTTTAGATGAACTCAAATATAAAATCCGCCATAGTTGATCTGGTTCAGTTTTAGGATATGAACATTGCAACTCATTTATTTTTAATTCTACTGCGGGATATGGAAGTTAGTCAAAATTAGTCGTATAAATAATTGAGGAGGCTATAAATATACATGGCAAAGTTAATATCGTGGAATGTAAATGGCCTCAGGGCATGCATGGATAAAGGCTTCATGGAATTCTTCAAATCTGTTGACGCAGATGTCTTTTGCATTCAGGAAACAAAACTACAGGAAGGACAGATCGATCTGACTATTGACGGATACTATCAATATTGGAATTACGCAGAAAAAAAAGGATATTCAGGAACCGCTGTTTTTTCCAAAACGTTGCCGCAAAATGTTTCTTACGGAATCGGCCATGAAGTCTTTGACAAGGAAGGCCGTGTGATCGCTTTAGAATTTCAAGACTACTTTCTTGTAAATATATATTCACCTAATTCACAAAGGGGCTTGGCTCGTTTGGATGAAAGGATGATTTGGGAAAATCATTTGCTTGCTTATTTGAAATCCATAGAATATAGCAAACCAGTGATTTTATGCGGTGACTTGAATGTCGCCCATAAGGAAATAGATTTAAAAAATCCTTCTACGAATAAAAAGAATGCAGGCTTTACAGATGAGGAACGCAGAAAATTTGATTCTATGCTAGAATCAGGGTTCATTGATACCTTCCGTTACTTCAACCCGGATAAAAGGGATGCTTATACGTGGTGGTCCTATATGTTCAATGCACGGCAAAACAATGCAGGTTGGCGCATTGATTACTTTTGTGCCTCAGAGGTTCTGCGC
>CALBZG010000052.1 GCA_937889655.1 uncultured Clostridia bacterium | reverse complement strand
GGGTGGGTCAATTTCTAACCGGCTTTTTGCATCAATTATATCCCGGCGGTGACAAGGCTACGCAAGAAACAGCATGGAATCTCATCAGAACAACGATTACAAAAATGGAAGAGAAACCAATCCTGCGATTTCTATGATTTTGAGCATGAAACCCAAATCAAATCCTGAAATTGAAAAAATTTATCGAGATTATTGTGAATCCTTGGGCTTTGTTGCGAATGAAAGAGGGAGTTTTGGTGTGGAAAGAAAATATTGGGTAGTATCTTGATTAATAGGATTGATTCAACAGTTAAAGGAGATAAAATTAGAATGATCTTACTAATGATATGACCAAGCAAAGATACCTTACAAAATCCCGCTACAAGCTGGCGGCGGAGTGCCCGGCCAAGCTGTATTATACGGGCAAGGAGGAATATGCGAACCGGTCCCTCGAGGATCCGTTCCTCGAGGCGCTGGCCGACGGGGGATTCCAGGTGGGAGCCCTTGCACAGAACTATTTCCCCGGCGGCCTGCTTGTCGATGCGCTGGACCCGGAGGATGCGCTGCGACAGACCGGTGAGCTTATCGAAAACAAGGATGTGACCCTGTACGAAGCCGCCATTTGCTTTGAGAACCTGCTGGTTCGGGTGGATATCCTTGTAAAGACCGGCAAACATATCGAGCTGATCGAGGTCAAGGCGAAATCTTTTGATCCCGAATCGGGCGATCCCTTCCTAACGAACAAGGGCTCGATCGTGGCGGGATGGAAGCCCTATATCCAGGACATTGCATTCCAGAAATATGTAGCGGAAAAGGCCCTGCCCGGATATACGTTTTCGGCCTTTCTGATGCTGGCAGACAAGAATGCTATATGTCCGACGGACGGGTTGAATCAAAAATTCAAAGTGACAAGAGGCGAAAGCGACCACAAGCCCGTTGTAGTAACAGGGAATTTAACAAAGCAGGACCTCTCGGAGCCCCTACTGAAAAAAGTGCCCGTGGACGACTATTGCGATATTCTGTACGGGGAAGAAACGGAGCTGAACGGGCGGATCTACGGGTATGAGGAATGGATTCACTATTTAGCGGAAGCCTATGAGATAGACAGAAAAATCAAGATGATGCCTTCGCCTGCCTGCGGCAGCTGTGAGTTCAAGGCGGGCGAAGAAGAAATTGCCCGGGGACTCAAATGCGGATTTCGCGAATGCTGGAAGGAAGCACTAGGCTGGGCAGATGAGGATTTCGAAGAGCCGACGGTTCTGGATATTTGGAACTGCCGAAAAAAGGCCTTGTACATGGGCGAAGGCCGCATCAAGATGTCTGCCGTCACCCAAGAAGATATCGCTCCGAAGAGCGATGGAAAACCAGGCATCTCCGCCAGCGAAAGACAGTGGCTGCAGGTACAAAAAGCAGGCAGCAAGGATGCGGAGCCCTGGATCGATGTGGATTCTTTGAAAGAGGCCATGAGCCGCTGGACCTATCCCCTCCATTTTATCGATTTCGAAACGAGCATGGTGGCGATTCCCTTCAACAGAGGAAGACACCCCTACGAAGGGATCGCATTTCAATTTTCACACCACGTGGTGCATCAGGACGGCCGCATCGAACACAAAGGCCAATACCTGGACGCCGTGCCCGGGAAGTTCCCCAATTATGACTTTGTCAGAGCCCTGAAAGCAGAGCTCGAACCGGATCAGGGCAGCATCTTCCGCTATGCCGCCCACGAGAACACCTATCTGAACATGATACACAGGCAGCTGTTCCAAGAAAAAGAGCCCGTCCGGGACAGAGAAGAGCTGATTTGCTTCATACGAACCGTCAGCCAGTCGGTGGGGCGCAGTGACGTGCCCTGGGTGGGACCCCGCAATATGATCGATATGCTGGAGCTGGTCAAGCGGTTTTATTACGATCCGGCCGCCGGGGGGTCGAACTCAATCAAGCAGATATTGCCGGCCCTGTTGAACAACTCCCGGTTTCTGCAGGAAAAATACGCCGAGCCGATCTATGGCGCGAAGGGCGGAATTCCCAGCTTAAACTATCGGGATTGGACTTGGATCAAGTTCGAAAACGGATTGGTGACAGACCCGTACAAGCTGATCCCCAAAATGTTTCAGAATGTCTCGGATCGGGACTTCGCTTTGCTTTCGGACGAATACGGCGAGATCCGCGAAGGCGGCGCAGCCATGACCGCCTACTGCAAGCTGCAGTTCGAAGAACTCTCCCCCTGCGAACGCAATGAAATCGCCAAGGCCCTGCTTCGGTATTGCGAGTTGGATACGCTGGCGATGGTGATGATCTATGAGGGGTTGAGAGAACTGGTAGATACAACTTAATGATTCAAGAATTGTTTTTTTCCTTGACAATTTGGTATCAATTGATACCAAATATCTTGACATGGCCATGGGCAGTGGTACAATAAATATGAAAAATATCACTGAAACGAAGAGAATCGAATCGAAATCAGAAGTTCAAACTTATTTGAGTCGGCTTCACTATGCACTGAGTAATGGTTCTGCAAAGATAAACTTCCAATGTAAAAGACATGTAGACGAGCAGCGCGATCAAAGGTATACAAACAGGTATACCATTGGGCAGCTATTCCCTGATGAAGACGAAGTGGAAGTGTTGAAAAGAGAACTGTCACGCTTGACTGTGGAGGAATATATAGAAACAGTAAAGGATATAAGGTTTTGCAACCAGAGTGAAATGCGAGTTTTCGGGAGAAAATATTCCGGAGCCGATGTATATATTAAGATTCGAGTCGAACTCCTTAATACATCACAGGATGGGTATGATTACGTGTTTGTTATGTCATTCCATTATGCTGAGATACAATATACAGACAATGACTTTCCATTTATGAGAGTATGAGGTGGAAAAATGAAAGTTATAAATAAGGAAAAGAAATTATGCCTCATATGTATGGAAGAGCATGAAGTACAGACTGTTTCCTTGAACGAAACAGAAGAGTTCAAAGGTAAGAAAGTATCTTTTGAAGCAGTCTATGAGTATTGTGATGTCGCCGATGAGTTTCTTGAAACGGAAGAGATGATCAGGGCAAACAGTCTGGTGATGAAGGATGCTTACCGAGGTATAGTAGGTTTATTGACATCGGGTGAAATCATCGCCATTCGAGACAAGTATGGAGTAAGCCAAAAGGATTTTTCCGAGATTCTGAGCTGGGGCGGGGCAACGATCGCCCGGTATGAGAGCGGCATGGTCCAAACCAAGGTGCAAGATCTTGTGCTGCGCAAGATCAAGGAAGATCCGGAATGGTTTTTGGACCTTCTCGCCCAGGCGAAAGGTCGGATCAGTGGCAAGGCGTATAACAAATATTACAGTAAGGCAAAAGAG
This sequence comes from uncultured Clostridia bacterium, assembly GCA_937889655.1. Taxonomy (GTDB): domain Bacteria; phylum Bacillota; class Clostridia; order Peptostreptococcales; family Anaerovoracaceae; genus CALBZG01. Next base: position 7,334 of record CALBZG010000052.1, on the reverse strand, counting down.
TTATATGGAGAAGAGGAGAATACACTGCTGATCAGTTTGATCCATGCGGTCTATTCAAAGTATAAAGATGAAGAAGCAACCGGCAGGGTCGATCTGAACCTGGTAAAAGTAATTGAAATGGTCAATTACATCGCTGCCCAAGTAAATAGCCTTTACAAGGTCAAATTGATGAAATTATTGTGGTACTCGGATGCGCTCCATTATAAGAGGCATGGAAAAGCGATCAGTGGGCTGGTATATTGCGCGCTGCCCATGGGGGCCGTTCCGGAAGGGCACGAGTACATTATGATGCTGGATGGTGTATGTTTCGATACTGTCCAGTATGAGGATATCGCATACAAATTTTATTCGGCGCCGGATTTCGAGATCAAGGAATTGAACTCATCCGAAATAGAAACTCTAGATAAGGTCATATCAGAACTGGGCAACCTAAGTACGCGTAAAATTGTAAAAAAGATGCATCAAGAAGTAGCATACAGACATACTGACAAAAATTGTGTTATTCCTTTTTCGCTGGCGGCGGAACTTACGTTGGAATAGGCCGCTATAGGTTGAATAAGCATGAAATAATTTGAGGTCGCATAATGCGACCTCAAATTGTATGAGGGAAATTTTTGAAAACGGCACGATATTCTATAATTATAAAGAATATCGCGCTTATATTAAAATAAATAGCCGGCATTCATTCTTGCTGAACATAATTTTTGAGAAATGGAACATAAATCTTTATTTTAAAGAAAACAGTATCCGGGATTTCAACAAAATAGGTGGACTCGAAGAACTCCTGAATTGTCTGGAAGGAGTTCAGTACCTGGACGAGAAGAAGCTGAAATGGTATCTCGATTTATACAATACTCAGGTGCTGTACCAGCGGGCGGGATATCTCCTTGAGCATTACCGTCAGGCGATGCAGCTGTCGAATGCGTTTATAGAATACTGCAAAGAGAAGGTGGGCAATAGCCTACGGTATCTTGTCGGCGAAACGAAGGGACGCAGCACCTACAACAGCGAATGGAAACTGATGGAGCCGGAAGGGCTGTATGAGGTGACGGAGCAGTTGTAAATCGAACGTTACTTATTTGCAATGTAACATTTAATGTGTTATATTACAAATAAGTAATGTTGTATTGCGATGTGGTGGTTCAGATGATAAAAAAAGCGGAATCATATTTAAGAGAGACATTAGACGATAGTGTCATAATAAAAGAGTGGCAAGGGGCTCATATCTTGCCGATATCTCTGCGCGAAACCTACAGCTTCTATGAGGCTACGATCGATGGCACTGATATTCTTTTGATGGAAGTGATTCGCAAGATTCCAAGGATCGAACTGATCAAGAAGCATATAAAACGGTTGAGCGTGTTGAGTAGCCGGAAAGTTGTGCTGTACTACAGAGAAATCACAAGACACAGGCGAAAGGTATATATTGTGAATCGAATCCCGTTTATTATAGAAAATGGGCAGTTTTATTTGCCATTTATTGGCATGGACTTAAAGCCAACCATAGCAAAAGCTGAAAAAGATAGTTCGGTATTTACGACAGCGGCTCAAGTCGCGTATCTCTACTTCCTTTACCATAAGGACAGCGTTCTCAGTACGGGAGACTACGCAAAAAAACTTCATGTGTCAGACATGACTGCGTCAAGAGCATTAAGCGAGCTGCACGCAAAGAGTCTGATCGTGTACGAGACTGGCGGTCAAACAGGCCGGAGCAAATTGTATAGGCGAATCAGCGATCCGGAGTACTTGCTGCGGGGGAAATTGCTGCTAAAATCTCCCGTTAACAAAACGGTCTACGTGGACAAATTGCCGGATAACGTGTGTGTTGCCGGCATGGAAGCTCTGGCTGCGATATCGGCAATCAACCCGCCGGGGCATCGGATCCGGGCGATCAGCCGGGAAGGATATAAGCGCCAAAAGATCGAGATGTGCGAAGACCCTGGGATCATCGACGAATCAGATCTGATAGAAATTCAGATTTGGGCTTATGATCCTGAATTGTTTGGGAACAAAGAGGCTGTGGACACTATGTCTCTGTATGCCTCACTGCAGGATGCGCACGATGAGCGAGTAGAAAAGGAGCTTGAGATGCTGATGAAAGGCATGAAATGGTAAAAGGACTGGATCGGTTCAGAGAGTATTTCGCGGATCATGCTTGTCAGTATGTGATCATTGGCGGAACAGCGTGCGACATTCTATTGAATGAAATTGGTGCTCCATTCAGGGCAACGAAAGACTTTGATATCGTTTTGATCATGGAGGCTCTGAATCCCTCCTTTTTTAAGAAGTTTCGTCAGTTCATTGACGATGGCGGGTACGAGCACAAGAAGAAGAGTTCGGGAGCGGAGCAGTTTTACAGGTTTGAAAAACCATCGGCTTCTGGATTCCCCCAAATGGTCGAACTATTCAGCAGAAAAGCAGAAGGACTGGATCTGGACTTTGGGTCAGGATTGACACCGATATGCATTGAAGACAGCATCGTTAGCCTGTCAGCCATTCTGCTGGATGACGCGTATTATGATGCGCTGATGAATGGGAAGAAAGTTGTGGACGGCGTGTCCGTCATTGAGATCGAAACTGTCATCCTTTTTAAGATCAGAGCTTGGAATGATCTTAAAAGCAAACGGATGAATGGTGAAGTGATACATTCCAGTGATATCAAAAAACATAAGAATGATGTTTTCAGGCTGCTGGCAAATGTGATGCCCTCAACAAGGATGGATCCGGGCGATGGCATCAGACAGGACATTAAGCAGTTCATCGAGGAGGTGCAGGATGACAGACCCGATCTAAGAAGTCTGGAAATATATGATACAAGTTTTGAAGAGATGATTGGACTGTTGAAAGAGATTTATTCAGTAGAGTAATGAAGATACTTACATTGAGCTGAGACAGCACCCCGGAAGGGTATAAAGAAAGGAGCGCGCATGGACTACATCGTAAAAGAAGTAAGTGGCTTCTATAAAGTGATCAAACTGAAGGAGTTCCGGCGTACGGAAGGCGTGTCCTTCGACATCATGGCAGACTCGTTGATCCCCAGGATCGACGCCATCGACCGGGTCATCCACAAAAGCGACGCCATCTCACCGGGCTCCGTCGAGGGCGTGTCAAGGCCCTGGTACATGCATCCCCACCAGGAGGACAATTTGTTTGTCCTGCACGGGAAAAGAAACGTGGAGCTGTACAGCGCGAGGGTTGGAACGATCGAGCGCTTCGTGATCACGCCGGACTACATCGAGCATAACGGAGAAAGGATCGTGGACGGCGGCGGGCTCATCACCTGGGATGTGGACGTGTTTCATCGCATCCAGAGCGGGGTGGACGGCTCGGCCAGTATCAACCTGGCGACCCATCACGAGGGGTTCGACATCAAGACGAACTTCAATATATATGATCTCAACACGGAAGCGGGAGAGTACAAGCTGATAAGAGAAGGGTTCAAGGATCAGAAGTAGCGGAAAGCGCCTATGATCTTGCATTGAAACAGGAGGTTTTATAATGATCGTGACGACAACGCCCGCCATCGAGGGCAAAAAAATCATCGAGTACAAAGGCATCGTGTTTGGAGAGGTGATCTCCGGCGTGGATTTTATTAAGGACTTTGCCGCGGGCCTGACCAATTTCTTTGGCGGCCGCTCCGGCTCCTACGAGGGAGAGCTGATCGCAGCCAGAGAGGCCTCGCTAAAGGAAATGACGAAGCGGGGCGAAGCCCTGGGCGCCAATGCCATTGTCGGCGTGGACATCGACTACGAGGTGCTGGGCCAGGCCGGAAATATGCTGATGGTGACGGCCTCGGGCACCGCGGTGGTGGTGGAGTAAAAAAACGGTACGGGCAAATGCGTTGATCACACTTGTCCGTACCGTTTTCTCAATTTGGTCCATTATCAGGCTTTTTTGCCTGGTATTGCAGAAGAAGCGATCGGCGTGATTTTCTTGTCCGCCTTTTTCTTCTTCTTTTCTCTGTTCTTAGGACTCTTGTCTCCCATGGCGCTCACTTCCTTTCCTGTTACAACTAGTTATACTCTCTTTTTTAGGAATTGCAATCGTAGCCGGGGACGAGTTGGCGCAGCTTGCGGGCCACGGCATATGAGGGCTCGAAAGCGCAAGTTCCTGCATAACTTAAGCCCTGCGGCGGGCCGGAAAAGGTAGAATTCAGCGGAAAGTTATACAAGTTGGGCCCGAAAGCTGCGCTTCCTGTATAACAAATGGGCATCAAGAGCTCGAAAGCGCAGGAAATGAGCGGAAAGTTATACAGGTTCGCCCCGAAAGCTGCGCTTCCTGTATAACAAATGGGCATCAAGCGCCCGAAAGCGCAAGAATTGAGCGGAAAGTTATACAGGTTCGGCCGGATCGCGAGCCAGGAGGCTGGCCTACTCGGTCCGGCCGGGATTCTAAGTACTGCTGCGCCGTGTACTGCGGTGTTTGCAGGATAGAAAGTTTGATATTCCGGGTTCGAAAGCACTGTCATCGTGGTATAGTGAAAAGGGTATCCTTGTGATGAGCACTTTATTGATCGGAAAGGACAAATGACGATGGACAAATCTGCAATGTTTACGCTCACGTACGGCCTGTTCGCGGCCGGCGTGGAGGAAGGCGGAAAAAAGAACGCCTGCATCATCAATACGGCGGTCCAGGCGACCTCCGATCCCATGCGCATGCATGTGACGATGATGAAGACCAACCTCACCACCCAGTTGATCCGCAAAAAAGGCAGCCTGACAGTCTCTGTGCTGTCTTTGGACTGTCCGCTGGAGGTGATCGGCTCTTTCGGCATGCGCAGCGGCCGGGACTGCAACAAGTGCGAGGGCGGCGAATTTAAGAATGACAGCAACGGGAATCCTTATCTTGAAAAAAACACGATCGCTTATATGAGTCTGAATGTGGCGTCTATGATCGACCTGGGCTCTCATTTCCTGTTTATCTGCGACGTGGCCGAGGCCGAAAAACTGGCGGCCGGTCAGCCTATGACCTATGCCGATTACCGGGCGATGAAATCCGGCGGCTCGGTTGCCAAAGCTGCTGAAAAGCCCGCAGACGCCCCAAAGAAAAAGACCTGGGTCTGCTCCGTTTGCCACTATGTGTACGACGGGGAGATCCCCTTCGAGGACCTGCCCGACGATTACGAGTGTCCGGTGTGCGGCCAGCCGAAGTCGGTGTTCGTGGAGGAAGTGTAGGATGTGGCAGGCTGATTTCGACCGGATCATCGAAGAGAATCGGGAGGAGATGCTGAGGTTTCTTGGAGACTTGGTCGCCTGCGAGCTGCCCTCCAGCGACTGGGGCCCGGGGCGGAACGCTCAGGAGCTGATCAGCGATTTTTTGACGGATCTTGGTTTTTCGGTAACAAAGGATTTTCCTGTGACGCCGGATCAGGAAGATCCCCTGCACTATGCGGAGCGCTGGAGCGTGGTGGGCTTTTTAAAGGGTCAGGGCAGCGGTCCTTCTCTCGCCTTGAATTCCCATGCCGATGTGGTGGGGATCGGAGATCCGGGGAAGTGGAAGCACGCGCCGCGTGGGTGCACCCTGGAGGACGGAAGGGTATATGGGCGGGGCGTGATCGACGCCCGAGGCTGCCTGGCCACGTTTTTGTTTGCGCTCAAAGCGGTGATCGGGTCGGGCAGGTTGCCGCAGGGCGATATCATTTTTCAGTCCGTTGCCGACGAGGAGATCCTGGGCAAGGGCACAGAGGCGCTGGTCCGAAAAGGGTACGTGGCCGATGCGGTTCTGGTGGGCGAGCCCACGAAGCTTGCCTTTTGCCCGGCCACCCGGGGGGCGGCCCAGTTTTTCCTGGACGTGGAGGGCCTTGCCACCCATTCGGGAGTGGCCTACGAGGGCCAGAATGCGATCCTCAAGGCCATGCGCTATATCGAGGCCCTGGTGCAGCTGCAATATGATTTGGACAAGCAGTACATGCATCCTCTGTGGAAAGACTTTCCCGTTGCCCACACCGTCAACATCGCTCTGATCAGCGGCGGCGAGTCTCCCAGCCGCGTCCCTTCCGGCTGCACCGTATCGGGACTGGTGGGCTGCATTGCCGGAGAATCTTTAGAGGATATCCATCGGTGGGTGGCGGAAACAGTCGACAGGGTGACGGAAAGCGATCCCTGGCTGCAGGCGCACCCTCCGGTGCTGCGCTGGGCCGAGACCATGCAGTTCGAGCCCTCGGCCAGCGCTCTCGGCGGCCGCTTCTTCGAGATCGCCGAGGCCTGCAGCAGCGACGTCATCGATTCCTATCAAACCCCCAGAGCCTTTACCGCCGTCAGCGATCTTCGCTATTTTCTGAACAAGCCCGACGCCGTGGGCGCCAACTTCGGCCCCGGGGACATCAAGCAGGCCCATGCCTACGATGAGTCTGTGGATCTTGAAGAGATCGTCAAGGCCTGCAAGCTGGCGGCCCGGTTCATTCACCGCTGGACAAGCGGCGAATAAAAAACCGTTGACAACCGTCCCGGGACGCAGTATAGTACTCGCAATAGCAAAACCGGTGAGCGGGAAAAGTAGTCGGAAGTTCGGTCTTTCAGAGAGTTGCGGACGGTGTGATCGCAGCAGAATCGGATCCGGTGAATGGTCCCGCGAGGGCGGGTGCAAAAGGAAGGCGCTGTCACACAGTCGCCCCGAGTAGTGTCCGACGGGATCTTCGCCCGTTACCAAGGAAGCGTCCATGCTGGTGGACGGACCGAGTGGACCTTCGGGTCAATCAGGGTGGTACCGCAGGAGAACAACTCTTGTCCCTATGCAAATAGAGACAGGAGTTTTTTGTTTACCCGGGCGTGACCGATCGAAAGGAGAAAAGACATGGCGACCGTACCTTACAAAACCTATCTGACTGAACAGGAGATGCCGCGGCAGTGGTACAACGTCAAGGCCGACATGCCCGAGCAGCACGCGCCGCTCCTGAACCCCGGGACGCTCAAGCCCGTTTCGGCGGCGGAGCTTTACCCCGTCTTTGCCCGGAAGCTGGCGGATTTGGAAATGGACGAGACCACTCGGTATATCGATATACCGGAGGGCGTCGTTGATTTTTACCGCACTTACCGGCCGTCGCCCCTGATCCGGGCCTATCATCTGGAAAGGATCCTGGACACGCCGGCCAGGCTCTACTTCAAATTTGAGGGAAACAACACCTCCGGCAGTCACAAGCTCAACGCTGCCGCAGCCATGGCCTATTACGCAAAAGAGCAGGGCCTGACGAGCCTTACTACGGAAACCGGCGCCGGGCAATGGGGCACTGCTCTGGCTGAGTCCGCAGCCTATTACGGCCTGGACCTGGCGGTCTACATGGTCAAAGTCTCCTACAACCAAAAGCCCTTCCGCACAGCGGTCATCGAGACCTTTGG
>CALBZG010000051.1 GCA_937889655.1 uncultured Clostridia bacterium | reverse complement strand
CGATGATCAGAAGAAGCCCGCCGCCTATTAATCCACCGTAAAGAGGATCGAAAAAATCCGGTTTATAAGGGGCATATGCCACTGCCGTCAATGCTAATACCACCACGAGCTGATCAGGAATGATTCCGTACATACCGTCTGAAAACCCGATAAGCAGCAAAAGCCACATAGTAATCAGACTTGCTATGACCAGGGCCATGATCGACCAGGCCCCATAGCCTGAAAGCCAGTATTTTTCGGCAAGCCATATGCCGGATGCTATTAACAGCATCGAAAAAAGGAGCTTCCAGGGATATCCTTTGAGCCGTTTGAAATTTACATCCAGAAGCTCTGCTTTTGGTGTATCACCATAATCAGTCAGCCATTTCGCCGGCAGCCGGTTGAAAATATATACAGCGCTATAACCGCCTAGCCATCCGATCACGATGGCGACAGCAAATATAATGATCTTCAGTGTGTTATTATCCATCGCTCAATCCCTCCTTGGACTTTCCCCCTCGGGATCCGTTTAGAATTTTCAAAAAAACCGCCCTGATCCTTGCAGATAGGGCGGTTGCAAAGCGGTTTCTATTTCCAGGAACTCTTGAGGTCAACGATCAGGTTGAAAACCTTCTCCGTTTCCGTCGTGAGTTTTTCATCCGCTATATAATACCCATGACGGAAGAATTGGAATCTTTCGCCGGGTTTTGCCTCTTTGACTTTCGGCTCCGCATAGACTGTGATCACCTTCATGGAATCGGGATTCATCGTCTGGCTGCCGTCCGGACCATCGATCATCAGATATCCGTATTCTCTTACGGTGATCGGGACCGCAGTCTCCGCATCCACCCAGTGAATTGTCCCCTTGACTTTGCGTCCTTCAAAGCCGCTGCCGCTTCGAGTGGCAGGATCGTATTCACAAAGCAGCTCTCTGATGCTGCCATCAGGATTCTTGACAGCTTCTCTACAGGTTATATAATAAGCGCCCTTCAGCCTCACTTCATTGCCCGGAAATAGCCTGAAGTACTTCTTCTCCGGAAACTCCTGAAAATCTTCGCCGTCCACCCATAGCTCCCGGGAAAAAGGCACCATGCGGCTGCCCATTTCAGGGACCTCTTTATTGTTTTCTATTTCCATCTCCTCCGCAAGGTCCTGTGGATAATTCGTTATGATCACTTTGACGGGATCGAATACGACATTTCGATTCTCTACTTTTGTTTTCAAATCTTCCCTTACACAGTGTTCCAGCAGTCCCGCGTCAACAGTGCTGTTTGCCTTGGAAACACCTATCCTGTCACAGAAATCCCTGATCGCTTCCGGCGTGTATCCTCTCCTTCTAAGACCCGCAATGGTCGGCATTCTTGGATCATCCCAGCCTTCAACCGTATTATTGTCCACCAGAGCTTTCAGATACCTTTTACTCATGATGGTGTTGGTGAGGTTCAACCTGGCGAATTCGATCTGCTGAGGAGGTGCCGGCCACCATCCCAATTCATTCAGCACCCAATCGTAGAGAGGCCTGTGATCCTCAAATTCCAGAGTGCATATGGAATGAGTGATACCTTCGATGGCGTCTTCGATGGGATGGGCATAATCGTACATCGGATAGATGCACCATTTGTCGCCCGTATTATGGTGAGTGGCATGGGCGATCCTATATATTACCGGGTCCCGCATATTGATATTTGGCGAGGACATGTCGATTTTGGCCCGCAGAACCAACTCTCCGTCGGCATATTTGCCGGCTTTCATTTCTTCAAAAAGCCTCAGGTTCTCTTCAACGCTTCTGTTTCTGTATGGACTTTCTTTCCCGGGTTCCGTCAGAGTCCCCCTGTATTCCTTCATTTCCTCTGCGGAAAGAGCGCATACATAAGCTTTACCCTTACTGATGAGCTCCACGGCGCCTTCATACATTTTATTAAAATAATCGGAAGCCCAAAGTCTCTCAGCCCACTGGAAGCCGAGCCATCGGACGTCAGCTTCGATGGAGTCAATATATTCCACATCTTCCTTAACAGGATTCGTATCGTCATAGCGCAGGTTGCATTTTCCGTTGTATTTCATCGCTGTAGTGAAGTTTAGGCATATGGATTTTGCATGGCCTATGTGCAGGTAGCCGTTAGGTTCCGGCGGGAATCGTGTATAAACCTTCTGCCCGTACTTGCCGGTCTCGTTGTCCTTTTCAATAATGTTGTGGATAAAGTTAGTAGAAACGTAGCTTTCTCCCTCTTCCTTTACAGGCTTTTTATCTGTCTCTGCCATAGTCATCCCTCCCAAAACGGATCGATTTGATATGATCCGAAAGTATAGTTTGCTTACTGTTTATTATGTTATTATGCATATTTGTGACGATTGTAATGCCGAAATCATTAACGAAATATTATAACATAGGAAACTGCTGTATCGGCCAAATTTTAATCACTTTTTATAATCCTCAGACCATTTTCTTCGGGTCTGCGATTTCATCGAACTCTTCGCCGGTGAGGAGCCCCAGTTCTACTACTGCATCTCTCAGAGTCATATTTTTTGAATAAGCTTTTTTAGCAGCTTTTGCCGCGTTGTCATAGCCGATACGCGGATTCAGCGCTGTTGCAAGCATGAGCGACGCTTTCAGATTGGCTTCTATTTTCGGCAGCACCGGCTTGATGCCAACGGCGCAGTTTTTATTGAAAGACCGGATCCCATCTGCCAGCAGCCTTACCGATTGCAAAAAATTATAAATTGTCACGGGCATATAGACATTCAGCTGGAAGTTGCCCTGGGATGCGGCAAATCCCACCGCAACATCATTGGCCATGACCTGGCAGCAAACCATAGTCAGAGCTTCGCATTGGGTCGGATTCACTTTACCCGGCATGATCGAACTCCCCGGTTCATTCTCCGGTATCATCAGCTCGCCTATGCCGCAACGCGGCCCGCTGGCAAGCCATCGGACGTCATTGCAGATCTTCATCAGGTCACAGGCCAAAGCTTTTAGCGCGCCATGACTATTGACGAGGGCGTCCTTGCTGGTCAACGCATGAAATTTGTTGTCCGATGACACAAACTCGCTGCCTGCGAGCTGCGACAATTTCTTTGCCGTCAATTCTCCAAAGCCCGCGGGCGCATTGATGCCGGTGCCCACGGCTGTTCCGCCCACGGCTAATTCTCTCAAAGGTCCCAGGGTTGCCACAATCATGGCTGCCGATTTTTCCAGCATGGCCTGCCAGGCGCTCATTTCCTGTCCCAGGGTCAAAGGCGTGGCGTCCTGAAGATGGGTCCTCCCGATTTTCACGAGATCTTTATATTTTTGCGTAAGCTCTTCGAAGGTGTCCCGGAGAGCGTATATCTGAGGCAGAAGGCGATTTTCTATCTGAAGGACTGCCGCAACGTGCATGGCTGTAGGAAACGCGTCGTTCGAGCTCTGGGCTTTATTGACATGGTCGTTTGGATGGACCAGGGTGTCTCCAATCATACTATTAGACAGATGAGCCACCACTTCATTCATGTTCATATTCGATTGGGTTCCGCTGCCAGTCTGCCAGACCGCCAGGGGAAACTGGTCATCCCACTTTCCGGAAAGCACCTCGTCGCAAGCCATTGCGATAATGTCGGCCATACCGGCATCCATATTGCCAAGTTCACAGTTGGCCAGAGCAGCAGCTTTTTTTAAGCAAGCTAAAGCATGGATTACCTCTATCGGCATTTTTTCTGTGCCGATCTCAAAATTCTCCAGACTTCGTTGTGTCTGGGCCCCCCAAAGTTTGTCGCCGGGCACCAGTACCTCTCCCATAGAATCCTTCTCGACGCGTTGTTTCATCCTTTATGCCTCCAAAGATTTCAGCCAGGCGTCTCCAACCGCCTTGGCAATAACAGCCGCAACGTTTTTATCCAGCGGGCTCGGCAGTATTTTTTCAGGAGCAAGTTCTTCGTCCGGTATGTAGGAAGCCAGCGCATAGGCGGCTGCGACCTTCATTTCCTGAGTGATCCTAGATGCGCGAACATCCAGGGCGCCCCGGAACAGTCCCGGGAAAACAAGTACATTATTGATCTGGTTAGGGAAATCGGAACGTCCTGTCCCCACCACCAGCGCTCCGGCGGCTATCGCCTTATCAGGCAGGATCTCTGGTTCCGGATTGGCCATGGCAAATATGATCGGATCCTTAGCCATAGTACGCACCATCTCCTCGGTCAGGGATCCCGGCGCCGAAACGCCGATGAACACATCTCGCCCTTCAACCGCGGCTGCCAGCTGCCCCGTCAGATTCGCTTCGTTGGTAATATCGACCAATTCCCTCTTGGCCGAACATATTTCAGTCCTGCCATCATGCAGGATCCCACAGTGACGCAGTTGCCAATGGAGAATGGGAGTC
>CALBZG010000050.1 GCA_937889655.1 uncultured Clostridia bacterium | reverse complement strand
TTTTGATTTTCGACGAAAAAAATATAACCATAGAAGCGAGAAAAGTAGTTTTGGCAACAGGAGGAAAAGCGGCGCCTCAATATGGATCTACAGGTGACGGATACGCCATTCTAAAATCATTCGGCCATGAGAACACTCGACTGGCGCCGGGACTGACCTGGCTTGCATGCAGGCAATACAACGATTCCTTGAAGGGCTTGCGCATCAAAGCTAAAATCAGCCTTTTTTTAAAGAACACGATCCTGGATGAAGAGCTGGGGGAAATTCAATTTACCCGGGAGGGATTGTCCGGCATATGCATATTCAATCTGAGCAATCATGTGGTGCTTGATCATAATATTGATTTTTCTGACTATCAACTGTCCATAGATTTTATGCCGGATTTTACGGATGACGAAATTCGAGCATTGATCGATAAACGATCTGAAATCAGAAACCTTGATATTAAGGATCTTCTGATGTCTGTGGTTCCAGAACCTCTCGGACTTGAGATATTAAGAAGAGCTTTGATGACGGATGCCAGATCCTTAGGAAAGGCTATAGACCTGAGCGTACAGGAAAAAGAAAGCATTGCTGAGCAGTTAAAGAATTTTTACTACATAGTATCCAATGCCGGCGGATGGAAAGATGCACAAATAACAAGAGGCGGTGTAGGTCGTGAACAAATACACTCCGCTACCATGGAGTCCCTTGTAAGGCCGGGACTTTTTATAGCGGGAGAACTTTTAGAATATGCCGGGCCCTGCGGAGGTTTCAATCTATACCATGCATGGCATACGGGATTAGCTGCGGGAAAGCATGCAATGGAAGCAGCCTTAATAGAATACAGGAGAAACAATGTATAGAGCCCATGAAATAAAGTTGAAAATAAATGCTGATAAAAGAGAAATCCCGCGCATCATCGAAAAACGACTTGCAGTACAAAATCCGGGACTATCCATAGCTGAATGGCATATCGTAAAGGAATCGATCGATGCCAGGGACAAAGGGGACATCCTCTTTGTATACACAGTGGATTTTACTGTGACAGCAGATAGAGAACCGGATTTAAAAGGCATTCGAAATATTGAAAAAGCAGTAATATCCACTCCTGAAGAAGTGGAGCAAGGGCATCTGGAAATGTTGGATCCACCGGTCATTGCCGGCTTTGGACCATGTGGGATGTTTGCAGCGCTGACTTTGGCAGAAAGGGGATACAGACCTATCGTTTTCGAACGAGGCCGTTCAATTGAGAAACGAAGCGTCGATGTTGAAAAATTCTGGCAAACCGGAGAACTTGATGAAGAATCCAATGTACAGTTTGGAGAAGGAGGGGCCGGTACTTTTTCTGATGGAAAATTGACCACGGGCATCAAAGATAAGAGGGCTCGAAAAGTGATCGAGGCTTTGGCGGCCAGCGGCGGCGGTGAAGAACTGCTTTATAAACAAAAACCCCATATCGGCACTGACAGACTGAAAGAGGTGGTTGTCGCCATCAGAAAAAGGATCATCGAATTGGGCGGCATCATTTTCTTTGAATCAAAGCTGACGGATATTATCGTGGAAAATGGAGCACTTTCCGCTATCGTTATCAATAATGAAAAAACTGTAAAGACGCAAAACCTTATCTTGGCGATCGGTCATAGCGCTAGAGATACCTATCGGATACTGCTGGATAAAGGTATGGATATGGAGCAAAAACCTTTTTCCATGGGGCTTCGGATCGAGCACCCCCAATCACTAATCAACAAAGCGCAATACGGTGATGAAAGTGGTCTGGGATTGGGCGCAGCCGATTACAAGCTGTCCTATCGCAGTTCGAATGGAAGAGGTGTATATACATTCTGCATGTGTCCGGGAGGCAGAGTCATAGCGGCATCCTCTGAAAAAGGTAAGCTGGTGACCAATGGCATGAGTGAGAGGGCAAGGGATTCCGGACTGGCTAACAGCGGGCTTCTTGTGGATGTTAAAACATCCGATTTTCGTTCGGGATCACCGCTGGCCGGGATTGAACTGCAGGAGCATTATGAGAAACTGGCCTACGAAGCAGCAGGGCAAACATACAATTTGCCTTGGTGCACCTATGGTGAATTAAAAACGAATTCCGGAAAAGGAGCTGTTGTAAGAAACTGTCTGCCGGATTTTGCCGCAGAAAGCATTCTGGAGGCGATACCATATATGGGCAGAAAGCTGAGAGGATTTGATTCAGATGCCGCCAAACTATATGCGGTA
>CALBZG010000049.1 GCA_937889655.1 uncultured Clostridia bacterium | reverse complement strand
AGGAGGACAACTGATGAATGAAGAAAACGAATTAAATAGCGGCTTGGATAACGGCCCCGGCAGTTATCATGAAGAAGAGTCCAAATCGAGCTCTCAGGCTGCACCGCCAACCGGCAATACCGAGGCAAAAAGAACCTATGCCATTTCAAAGAAGGCTTTGGCAGTAATCATTTGCTGCTGCCTTCTGGTTTCGACAATTATTGGATTCGGCGGCGCTCTTGCCGCCACCAGCCTGGCAAACAATTCCACTCTATCCCAGACGATAAACGCTATGCTTCCGGACAGAGCCACTGCTGAATATTCAAAAACCGGATTCAATCTCGAAGCGGCCACCGGAAGTGAAATGACGATCCAGGAAATCATCAGCGCAGCTGCGGGCGCCGTTGTAGAAATAAGGACCGAATCGGTCACGACGGACATCTGGATGGGGCAATATATAACAGAGGGAGCGGGATCGGGCGTCATATTCAAATCAGACGGCTATATCATGACCAACAATCACGTCATCGAAAATGCCAGCAAAATCACCGTGACGCTGAAAGACGGCACCAGCTATGATGCGGAGCTGGTGGGAACGGATTCTCTGACGGATGTTGCTGTAGTCAAGATCAAGGCTTCCGGTCTCACATCTGCGGTGTTTGGAAACAGCAAAGATCTGGTGGTCGGAGATTTGGCAGTTGCCATCGGAAATCCACTTGGAGAACTGGGCGGTACTGCGACAGCCGGCATTATCAGTGCTCTTGACAGGGAGTTGACGATTGACGGAAAGAATATGTCCCTCCTGCAAACAGATGCTTCTATTAATCCGGGCAATTCCGGCGGCGGCCTTTTCAACCAATATGGTCAATTGATCGGCCTTGTTGTCGCTAAATCTTCTGGTTCCGGCGTTGAAGGCCTCGGTTTCGCCATACCGATCAATACGGCAAGTCAAGTAGCCAGCGAAATTATGGAGTATGGTTATGTAACCGGCCGGGCGGCAATGGGCTTGACTCTATTGGATATCTCCGACGCTATGGATGCTGCCAGATATGGGGTTTCCAGAACCGGTGTCTATATCGTATCAGCGGATACCGACAATTCACAATCCGCAGGTTTCCAAAGCGGCGATCTTCTTTACGCCATTGAAGACCAGGTCATTACCTCCTATGCGGATGTGATCTCCGCGCTGCAGAATTACTCCGCGGGGGATAAGGTGGAAGTTACAGTAGTTCGAGACAGCAAGACCCGGGTTTTGGATCTCAAGCTTGGGGAACGAAAGAACTAGACGACTATTATTTTCTCTAATTCTATGTGGCCCGTAAATGTTGTTTTAGTCCCTTTGAAGGATTATGAATTAAGCATTTTATGGTGATTGGCAAAGTAGAACGCCAGTTCCAACCTTGTATCTGGTTAACTTTTTACGCTTGTTAATATGCGAGTCATGCAATAGAGAAGCGAAGGGCTATCGAAACTGAATTCGATAGCCCTTCGCTTCTTATGAATATGGATGAACCTTCGGTTTTTATGCCTGGTGAAGCGGTGTGCCGGGCACTTGATTTCTCGGCGCTTTTGCGCTGTTTTTTCTTGAGGCGGTCTCCTGGGCAGACCTTGAATTTTTCAGCATATCCACTCTAACGCTGGAATTCCCTCTTCTTAATACGCTATTTGAATATTCATTGTATAATCTACTTTCCAGTTTTGCCATAATCACTTTGTTGATATTATTTTTCATTTTAAGTTCCCTCCCAAAGTTGTGTTTACAATCAGATGCCCTTTGGCGTCTTTCAAGTACATTGTACAGGATTGATATTTTTATAACAATCACCCGGGAGTATGAACTTTTTATCATATAATACAAATTACTACTCAAAATTAACCCAAAAGGAGTATCTGCCACTGGCTTTTTATGGAACAATACATTATAATCAAAATAAGGTTTTACGAGATGTATTAAGGCAGAACATAATTTAACAGCTGCTAGAAAGGGCAAGCGGAGAGGACTCATGAAAAAGAACGACTTCCTGTGCATCAACAATCTGGTTTATCAAGTCTATAATATCTCTGATTTTCGCGAGATGCGAATCACATTTCTAAATATATTGGGCAATCTGATTCCTAACACTTGCGCAAGCATCCTTATGGCGGATCAGACAGATTCTCCGAATTTGCTTTGCGACCCTATTTGCATCCCCAAGTCGTATGTGTCCATGGAAAGCGATTATCTTTCTCTGGAAGCTCTTGACTACAGCCGATGGATGCTTTTCAGCAACAAATCCGTCCTCACAAGAGACACGGATCTTTTCCCCGATGAAGAGAGGGTGAATACAGAGTTCTACAAGAAATGTTTTCTGCCTTATAATCTCCACTATGGCGTCACCCTCAGTTTGGCCGAAAATAATCAGCTTCTTGGAACGCTTAGTCTTTATAGGGCCAGGGAGATGGGAGATTTTAGCGACGAAGAGCTGTTCATGCTCCACCTTCTTGGAGATCATCTGAACGCACGTTTTTATAAAGAACTTTACAAGGAAGGACGGCATGAAGACAATGATTTTCTGTTGCAGCTGATAAAGGAATATGGTTTGACAGGAAGGGAGGCGGAGGTGCTTCAGCATATATTTGACGATATGTCCAATGAAGAGATCGCCGACAAGTTGTGCATCAGCCCTAACACCTTGAAGAAGCACATGCAGAACCTCTATCGGAAATTCGGCGCTTCCAGCCGATGGGAAGTGATGTCGCACAAACTCCGGTAACCGATACGCCTATTTCCCTTAACGCTTCTTATATTTTAGACTGTTCAAAAGCTCTTTCTCCTCAGGACTTACCCTGTAGGATTCTCTGATTTTTTGAATAGCCTTGTTGTGTGACCATGGATCTTTTAATTTATATTCGGCAATCAGCGGAAGTGTCCGAGCGGGATATTTGACATAGCACTCGGATATGGCCCATGCCACAGCCATTTTTGCATAGTACCCTTCATGGCTGATGGTTTGGAGCAGCGACAGAACTCTCTCCAGATATTCCTCTGTTACATAGTGGCTCAAGGCCATTGTAACGGCGAATCTGACTTCAAATTCTTTTGTTGAATGAAACCGGGGCAGAAGGAACTCCCACATCATCGTCCTGGCTGGTTCTTTTCGGGCGAACTTCAGATCTCCCTCGCATATGTCGCATACGGCCCAGTTGTCTATAGCCGGTATAAAGGCTTTTATATAGTTGATCCTGGTCTCAGGCTCCATCGTGGAGTTGCCGATCGCCAGGCCCCAAAGCATTTTTTCCTCAAAATACAAAGGCATGTTCTTATCGAATCCCGCTTCAATTTCTGTCAGATAGCTTTTCCAATCATCATTGACGATCTCTTTAGCGATCCTTCTTAAAACCGGGACCCTGACTCCCAGGATATTCTCAGCGCCTGGGTTGATTTTGCTGCTGAAATCTTTATATTTCTGATCTGCTTCCGCAAGAAGCAGTTCCCTTATTTTTTCGATCATTCCTTCATGTCTCGCTGCCATTTTTACGGGATCCGTTAAACTTCCTCTGAGAGAACAAGCTGTTTGAGGCCGTCGATATGCGCGTCTGCGGCAGACCGGGCTTTTTCCTCTTCTCCCTTGATGATGGCTTCCATGATGTGCTTGTGCTCATCAGGCATTTTTTCAGCTCTTCTGAAGTCGTCATAATAAAGATACCTGAATCGAAGCACCAGTTCCTGCAGCTGCTGGACCATGGAGATCAGAAGCTTATTGCCGCTGGCTTCAACGATCAGATGGTGGAATCGGGCATCCGTTGCAATCATTTGCTTCATATTGCCGCTTTCAACGGCATCGTTGAATTCATCGTAGATTTTCACAAGCTCTCGCTTTTGTTCATCATTCATACGGCTGGCCGCAAAGGCCGCCGCCAGTCCTTCGATCGTCTGTCGAACCTCAAGAATATCCACCATGTCCTTTGTTGAAATCTGAGAAGCATAAGCCCCCCTTCTTGGTTCGATCACAACCAGTCCCTCTTTTTCAAGTTTTCTGATGGCTTCCCGCACCGGTGTACGCGATACGCCCATGTCTTCTGCCAGCTCGACCTCCATCATTCTTGTGCCCGGAGTGATTTTTCCGGTCAATATCTGCATTTTCAGCTCTTCATATACGATTTCACGAAGAGGTTTATGGTTTTGAATATCGAAGTTTATCATGGCTTGAATCTCCTCTGAACTGTCAACGTAGTATGACTCATGAAGCTATCCCTGAATTCTTCTTTCATCTTGAGATAGCAGGCTTTTGCATCGTTTTTATCAAGAAACACCCCGAAAACCGTCGGACCGCTTCCGCTCATCAGAACAGCCTGTGCTCCACAGCCGCTGTTCATCTTGTTCTTTGTATACACAACAATAGGATACCTTCTTAACGTTACATTTTCAAGTGTATTGACCATATTTTTTATGATGAGCGGCCAGTTTTTTTGCTTGATCGCCAAGATCAATTCCTTCGTATTCGGGCGGATGGGGATAGGAACATGGTCGATAGCTTTATATATTTCCCTGGTCGAACAGCTGACCGGTGGTTTTGATAAAACAATGTAGCAGTTAACGGGCGGAAGCATTGTAAGATCCGTCCCGATCCCCTCAGCCAGAGCGCACGTGCCGGCCTCTGGGTCCCTGTTGAATTTTTCTCCAAGAATATTGTTGGATGCCGCCTGCCCCCTAATACAAAATGGTACATCCGCACCCAAAGCTGCGCCGATGGCGCAGAGTTCCATGATTGAAATCTCCAGCCCCCATAAACTGACCAACGCCAGCAGCACAGAAGCGGCATTGGCGCTGCCTCCGGCCAGCCCGGCAGCCACCGGGATTCGTTTTTTTATTTCTATGGTTACTTTTCCTGTTTTTTCGAATCGGTCGAGCATTAGACCAGCGGCTTTCCAGGCCAGATTTCTATCATCAACCGGCAGATATCTACGGTTGGTCGTAACTTCTATCCCCTTGTCATGAGGATCCCATTTGACAATGACGTCATCATGAAGATCTACCTGATGCATGATCATCTCGACTTTATGATACCCATCGTCGTTAATGCCGAGAACATCCAGAGACAGATTGATCTTGGCATAGGATTTCAGCCCAATACTGATTTCTTTCATGTCGTCTCTCCTTGCAAGGGATGAATGCCCTCATGGGCTTGATTCCCTCTATTAAAAGGGATGAGTTTTGCACTCATCCCTTCTTTATTTATTTACTTTTTTTCTTTACCTTGCTTTTCCCTTTTTTAGGGTTTGTGGTACCCGCGGCTTTCTTGGCAGCAGCCGCCTTTGCTTCCTCTTCAGCTTTTGCCTTTGTGCCGGATTTATAAATGCTTCCTCCTGCGCTGACCGGTCGCGGCGACTTTACTCTTTTCCAGTCGCTTCTTACAGTCTTGACGCCTTTTTGCTCTTCTTGCAGGATTTTGGCTATTTCTTTTTCTTTTAAGGCTTTTTCTTTAGCCGCGGCTAAAGCGGCTTTTTCTTTGGCCTTCTGGTCCGCTGCAACGATTTCTTCAACGGATTTCCCTTTTTCTTTGGCTACTTTATATGGGTTGACCTTGCTCTCTTCCTTCTTTTCTTTGGCTGCTTTTTGCTGGTCCTTTTTCATTGTGCGCGTGGTCAGCACGATGATGGCCACCATCATAGCGCCCATCATGATCATATTGATCGTTGCATCCTTGGACATGTCACGAGTCTTGAAGCTGATCTCCTTGTCCACACCCAGAATCTCCCCACTGGCTGACTGGAATTCGCCATCTACAACCAGCCGATATTCGGAGTTTTCTTTAAGATCACCCTCCACGATCACCAGGGCCAGACCCGGTTCTTTATTGCTATAGGCCAGTCTGCTGGCCACCTTTTTATTCTGGCTGTCATACATCTGGACTGCGTCTGTATTTTCTTCGGCCTTAACGTCCTGATTAAAATAAAGCTTCACCGCGAAGTTCATGGACTGATAGTCCGTACCGCCATCTTCCGGATAACTGGCTTCAAGCTCCAATGCGCCAAAGGATAAGGATGTGGTCAGTAAAACTAAAATAGATACTAGGCTCAATAGCACGCCTATTTTTCTCATAACGATGTGTCCTCCAATTTCTTATTTCGAAGATCTCTGAAAAAGTCTTTCAATATGGCCCGGCATTCGTCAGACAAGAGGCCTATGACGACCTCCGCACGGTGATTCAATTTCTCTTCCTGCAATATATTGAATACTGAGCCTGCCGCTCCGGCTTTTGGATCCATTGTGCCTATAACAACTTTCCCGATTCTTGCCCACACAATAGCGCCTGCACACATCGCACACGGTTCGCAGGTTACATACATTGTTGTATCCGGAAGCCTCCATCCCCCCAAAATTTTAGCGGCTTGCTTAATCGCTAGCATTTCGGCATGGGCTGTAGGATCTTTTTCAATCTCTGTTAAGTTGTGTCCACGACCGATGATCTCGTCATTTTTTACGATGACGCAACCCACCGGCACTTCTCCCAAATCCCTGGCGATTTCCGCCTCTTTGAGAGCTTCTCTCATGTATTTTTCCATAGACTAAATAATATTATCACAAGCTTCCCTATATTTCAATTAAAATAATGCCCGAGCCTGTGTCAGTATCCAAGCTCCTTTAAAATGCGAGCAAGAACCACTAGCCGTTCCCCGATGATCTCATCATCTCTCAAGAGCGCATCCCTTAGCAGTTTGATATCCTCCGCGATCATAGGGTTTCCGGTGCAGATCTGTACGGTCATGGCATCGCCTTGAAGGCCCACCCGGTCAATGATAGGGTTTTCAGGATCATATAAATTTGGTATTCGATAACAATCCCTCATATAGCTTTGAGTTTTGGCAATCAAAATAGCAAGGTCCAGGACCCGGTGTATAGGAAGCTCTTCTGACTGTCTCGACCACTTGTTTCCGGTATATCGCCAAACTTTTGCTGAAGCGTCTACACGTCCCCTCTCGTTCCATTGCGCCAAACCCACGGAGAGTCCTTTAGCTTCCGATTTTCCTGAATTTCGGCCGTCAACATTCTCATAGTTGTCTGCCACGATCACCGGTTTGTGTTTTAATGTAGTTGGTATACTCAGATCGGAAGAGCGTCGTGTAGGGAAA
>CALBZG010000048.1 GCA_937889655.1 uncultured Clostridia bacterium | reverse complement strand
TATTTCAACAAGCCTACCAATAAAGATCAGAATTACCAAACCAGTGCATACACCAGAGAATATTCCTTTATAGGGATCGTCAAGGAGTATGACGATAAAACAGGATACGCTATTGTTGAACAGCGAAACAAAATGGGTATAGGTGAAGAGATAGAAGTTTTTGGACCTCATACCCAGCCATTTACCCAGATTTTGAGAGAGATGTATGATGAAGAGGGAAACCCTGTTGTATCAGCGCCTCATCCTCAGCAGATCCTAAGGATCAAAATGGATAGCCCTGTTGCCAAAAACTATATGCTTCGAAAGAGGCAGGATTATTGATATAAAATGGCAATAATGTTATAATTCTACATTATTGAATAAGTTAAATATTACAAGCATAGGTATTGTTTAAGAATCGAAAGGAGAAATAAAATGGCTTCCGG
Source organism: uncultured Clostridia bacterium (assembly GCA_937889655.1). Classification (GTDB taxonomy): domain Bacteria; phylum Bacillota; class Clostridia; order Peptostreptococcales; family Anaerovoracaceae; genus CALBZG01. Next base: position 2,504 of record CALBZG010000048.1, on the reverse strand, counting down.
CCCCGACCCCAGTACACCTTTAGCGTCTCAGTTGATGTTGGTATTAGCACTGATTATCATCAATGGCTTCTTTGTTGCAGCTGAGATATCTATTATTTCAGTCAACAAAAACAAAATTCGAATTTTGGCAGAGGAAGGGGACAAAAGAGCAAAAACATTGCTCATCATGCTGAATGAATCCAATAAATATCTCGGATACATCCAAACCGCCATCACGCTGGCCGGATTCACGGCCGCGGCTTTTGCCGCTGTGAGCATGTCCGAGGAATTAAGAGTTTATCTGGAATTATTTAAAGTGCCTTACAGCAAGGAACTGGCCATCGTTCTGATCACCATTATATTGTCCTGCGTCAACCTGGTGCTGGGAGTTCTTTATCCGAAGAGATTGACATTGAATCATCTTGGAAAGGTCGCTCTTGCTTTAGCGAGACCGGTTTACTACATAAGCAGGCTGCTCAAGCCGATGATGTTTGTAGTTTCTAAAACCGTCAACCTTTTATTGCGCATAACAGGACAGAGCACTCAAAGAGTCGAAGATGAATACAGTGAAGATGAAGTCATGAGCATGCTTGAAGTGGGCCAGAGTTCAGGGGAAATCAAAGAAGAAGGCAAAAAAATGATCAATGCCATTTTTGAATTCGATGATAAGCTGGCATATGAGATCATGACGCCGAGAACTGCTGTATTCTGTATTGACATCAATGATGATCCGAAAGAATATGCGGAAGATATATTGGAGATGCGCTATAGCCGTATACCGGTATATGAAGACGACATGGATAATATTATAGGAGTCCTTCATATCAAGGACTTTATCTTAAAGGCCTTGGATACAGGAGCATATAATGTTGAATTGCGTCCGTTGTTGAGGAAACCATATTTCGTGCCTGACACCAAAAATATCGACTCCCTGTTTTTCGATTTACAAAATACTAAGAACCAGATGGCTGTGCTGATTGACGAATATGGCGGATTTTCCGGCATCGTAAGCATGGAGGATATCATTGAAGAAATCGTCGGGGATATCGATGACGAATATGATGTTCCGGAATTGGGCATCGAACGGATGGAGGAAAACGTTTATCTTGTGGCCGGCAGTATGGAACTGGATACACTGAACGAAGAAATAGGAACCAAGCTGGAATCGGAGGAATCCGAGACATTGGGCGGATATCTGCTGGAGAAGCTTGGAGAGATCCCAAACGAGGATGCAGAGGGTATCATCGTGGAAGCCGGGGAATGCCGCTTCACAATTATATCCGTCAAAGAGCGCAGAATCGAAAAAGTTCGCCTGGAACGGCTTGCTCTGGATATAGACTTAGAAAAGGATTTGTGGCATAATAAATAGTGGAATATTGTTCAAAATGATCATATAAACTGTTTTAATGTAACGAAAAGGAGAAAGAAATGGATAAGAAGTACACATCATTGATCAGGATCAGAATGTCATCCCATGATGCTCATTACGGTGGAAATCTTGTTGACGGAGCAAGAATGCTGCAGCTATTCGGAGACGTTGCAACAGAGCTCCTGATCCAGATAGACGGTGATGAAGGCCTTTTCTGTGCGTACAATATGGTAGAATTCAAAGCGCCTGTATTTGCGGGCGATTATATCGAAGCTTATGGAGAAATCACTGAAATCGGCAATACATCCAGAAAAATGAAATTTGAAGCGAGAAAGATCATCGCACCGCGTCCGGACATCAGCCCGTCTGCCTGCGACATACTGGATCCGCCGGTCATAACCTGCATTGCTGAAGGCACCTGTGTTACTCCGAAGGCTTCTCAGAGGAATAAGTAAATAATTGAATCGGCACATTGTCATCATCAGCTTATTAAAGGAGATATGAAATGGAAAAATTGATTATTACAGCTGCGATTTGCGGCGCAGAAGTTACAAAAGAACAAAATCCGGCTGTGCCTTATACTATTGAGGAAATAGTGAAAGAAGCCAAATCTGCATACGACGCCGGTGCGGCGGTCATTCATCTCCATGTTCGTGAGGATGATGGGACTCCGACACAAAGAGCCGGGCGGTTTCAGGAAGCAGTGGACGCGATCCGTATATTATGTCCGGACGTCATCATACAGCCATCCACAGGTGGTGCCGTAGGAATGACGGATCTGGAAAGACTGGATTCCACAAATATCGTGCCGACCCCGGAATATGTCACATTGGATTGTGGTACCTGCAATTTCGGCGGGGATGATATTTTTGTCAATACAGATAACACCATCTTTAATTTTGCAAAAATTATGCAGGAAAAAGGGATGAAGCCTGAACTGGAATGTTTCGACAAGGGAATGATAGACATCGCAATGAAAGCCGATAAGAAAGGCCTTTTGAATCACCCGATGCATTTCAACTTCGTTTTAGGAGTTCAGATGACAGCAACAGTGAGGGATCTCGCTTATTGCGCCCATTCCATTCCGCCGGGAAGCACCTGGACAGGCTGTGGAGTAGGGCGTGCACAGTTTGACATGGCAGCCGCTTCCATCATC
>CALBZG010000047.1 GCA_937889655.1 uncultured Clostridia bacterium | reverse complement strand
CAGTTTTTTGCAAAAAGGATTGACAGGCCTTTACTATATTATTTTTTAAATAAAATGAAAGAGGTGAAGTGAAATGACAAAGGTTAAGTTTAGGATACCGCACACTTATATACTGATTTCTTTTTTGATCATTTTTGTCGCAATAGCAACATACACCGTTCCTGCGTGCTAGTTCCATAGGATGAAAGAGGAAAAAACAGGCCGTACACTGGTCGTACCCGGCACTTTCCACAGCCTTGAACAAAATCCAATAAGTGTTTTTGATACTTTTATGTCTTTGCCTAAGGGCCTGGATGCAGCAAGCGAAATTATATTTTTTGTTTTGATGGTTGGTGCGGTCTTTCAGGTTATCAATGCTACAGGTACGATCAACCGATCTATAAACAGATCGGTTGAAAAGCTGAAAGGCAGAGAACATATTTTAGTTCCTGCGACAATGCTTGTGATCGCGGCCGGCGGAGCAACGTTCGGAATGGCGGAGGAATCTTTGGTGTTTATCCCGCTTGCAGTTGCAATGGCCAGGGGAGTTGGATACGACGCTGTTGTTGGTGTTGCTATGATATATTTGGGTGCTTATGTCGGATATACTGCCGGACCGATGAATCCCTTCAATACCGGGATCGCTCAGGGAATTGCCGAACTTCCGCTTTTCTCCGGTATGGGCTTCCGTTTTGGGTGTATGGCTTTGTTTTATGTATTAGTTTGGTGGTGGATAATGCGCTATGCAAAAAAAATCAAGGCAGACCCCACTAAAAGCGTAGTGTACGGACTTGGTCTGGCTGCTTCTAAGGAAGAGATAATCTTTAACTCTGAGGACAAACTTTCCGGAAAAGATATGGCGATACTGGGAGTAGTCCTGATCGGATTTGCATTCCTTGCCTGGGGAGTCATCGAAAAAGGTTACTATCTGCAGGAAATAATAACCATCTTTATCATGATGGGCATTTGCTGCGGATTGATAGGACGTCTTAAGGTTGATGAAATTGCTGATAATTTCGTACTTGGAGCAAAGGACATGGTCTTTGCTGCCATTTGCATAGGCCTTGCAAGAGCTATTGTTGTAATACTCGGTGAAGGAAATATTATGGATTCTGTCATAAATGGCCTGGCGACTATAGTGAGTTGGTTGCCTGCAAGCCTTTCTGCAATAGGCATGCTTTTGGTCCAAACTGCTTTGAACTTTATCTTTGCATCAGGTTCGGGCCAGGCTGCAACGACCATGCCTATCCTTGCGCCTTTAGGCGACATACTCGGAGTTACGAGGCAGGTATCGGTGCTGGCATTCCAGTTCGGTGACGGTATAACCAACGCGATCTCCCCGATACAGCCTGTGCTTATGGCGGCAATAGGGCTTGCAGGAGTGCCTTATGAAAAATGGGCGAAATTCGTGTGGCCGTTGATGGTAATGTGGAGTGTTCTTGCAGCAGGTATCCTGATCTTTGCGACAGTTATAAACCTGGGTCCGTTCTAAAAATCAAACAGATCGGATTTGATTGGGCCGATCTCATAAGAATAATTCTCAATTGGCTTCCCGTACAATGAGGTCTGTCCGGGGAGCCAATTTTAAACAGGACTCGGGAGGTGCTTAAGATGAAAGTTGCAGTACTTGGATGCGGGAACGGTGCTCATGCAATTGCAGGCGATATGGCTCTTAGCGGACATGAGGTAAGGATTTGGGAAAATCCTTCTTTTGCCTCAAACTTGGATCACATTATAAAAAACAATAAAAGTATAGAATTAAAAGGTGAGGTCAACGGGATCGCAAGGCTTTCTGCAGTATCATCAAATCCTGAAGATGTGATCTGTGGTGCTGATATAATTTACTGCGTAATGCCTTCGTTTGGTCAGGAATCTGCTTTTGATTATATTTCTCCGTTTGTCGAAGCCGGACAAAAAATATTAATAATGCCCGGTAATTTTGGGTCTGTCTCCTTATACATGAAACTAAAAGAAAGAGGCATAGCCGATAAGGTCCTGATAGCGGAATCTGATACTATTCCTTATGCTACCCGCCTTCAGGAAGATAAAAGCTCTCTTGTCTTTGGTGTCAAAGAAAGCATGTGGGTCTCAGCCATACCGGGAAACAGGACATCCGAGCTGATCGAGGGATTAAAGGATGTTTTTCCGATAGGACTTAATTCCTTGCCCGATGTGATATCCGTAGCGCTTGCAAATACAAACATGATACTTCACTGTCCTACTATGATCATGAATGCCGGCAGAATAGAAAACGGGCAGAGATTCCGTTTTTACAACGACGGCATGACAGGATCAGTATGCAAGGTCATGGAAATGATGGACTCTGAACGCCTGGCAGTCGGCAAAGCCTGGGGATATGACCTTATCTCGGAATACGATGATGCCATTTCAAACTATAATCTGGACAGGAGCAAATACAGCAGCCTACATGACATATTTGTTGACCATCCGGTGTATGGAAACCATGGGGCAGATTCTCCTGCTTCAATGACGTTCAGATATTTGTCAGAGGATGTCCCGTATCTTTTGGTGCCGCTTTCAGATATGGCCATTCTGGCAAATATTCCTGTCCCTACGATCGATTCTGTTATACAGCTCGCTCAGGTTATCAACGGGACTGATTACAGGAAGAACGGAAGAGGGATAGATGCTTTAGGGCTGAGAGGACTTTCGTTAAATGAGATCAAAAAAATAGTTTCAGGTTAAAGCTGCTGCATGGTGTCTGACAATAGATTTTTTAGATTCTGAACAGACATGACAGTACAGAAATTTGTATGAAGAAGGTGTTATAAAATGGCAACGGCGGGAGAATTTACTTTCCGAGATCAGTTGAGTGTTATGGCAAAAGAGAGGCTGGAACCATCTGAAATAGGAGAGATGATCAAATTAACAATAGAAAATGACGCTATTTCATTTACAGCCGGAGAGCCTTCTCCTGACATATACCCACTTGATGGACTGAAGGAGTCATTTATTGACGTATTCAACGAAACATCCCTTCTTGCATATTACAAGGATGATTTTGGCCTTATCGAGCTGAGGGAGTGGATCGCCGACCGGATGGCCGTTGATGGGATAGCTCCAGAATGGGTCAGCAAGGATAATATTCTTTTGACTAACGGTGCAGGCGAGGCAATACAGCTAGTTTCAGAGGCTCTAATAGATCCTGGCAGCATAGTTCTGGTTGAATCCCCGACATATACAGAATCGCTGCTGACTTTTCGTAAACAGGGAGCACAGTGTATTTCGGTGCCATCTGATGACAACGGCATAGTGCCGGAAGCGCTGGAAAATGTTTTGTCTAAACGCAGAGTTCGTTTTTTATATACAATACCTAACTTTCAAAATCCCAGCGGACGGACTTCTCCCCAAGAAAGAAGGAAAGAGATACTGCGGATCGTTGAAAAGTATAATGTTCCTATATTGGAAGATGATCCTTACCACTACCTGAGTTATGATAAAGTGCCTCCCGATTCATACCTTAAACTTGCAGGAGATGACAAAAGAGTCATACATACCAACAGCTTTTCCAAGACAGTAGCGCCTGGGATGCGCTGTGGGTGGGCCGTCATACCGGATCCTCTCATAAGCCAGATGAATGCACTCAGGGTAAGTGCCGGGCTTACAAGAGCTGCAATAGTACAAAAAGGGCTGCTGAATTATCTTACATCCATTGACTTTAATGAAAGGGTAAACTTCCTGTGTGATACATACAGGATCCGGAGAAATGGAATGATGAAAGCGGTGGCAGAGCATCTTGAGCCTATCGGTATAAAAACAAATTATCCGTCCGGAGGTTTTTTTGTATGGGCGGAAGCTCCGTTTGTTGACGACGTTAAATCTTTTGCCAGATTTGCTGTTACAGAAAAAAAGATCGGAATAATCCCCGGAAGTGCTTTCTTTACACAGGATGAAGCGGATAAAGGCAAAAACAGTTTCCGAATATCTTTTGCCAAGGTATCCCCAGATGTAGCAAAAGAGGGTGCTTTACGCCTGGCCGATGCTTTCAAAAGTTATTCCTCAAATTCTTGATGATCTGTAAATCAAGTCAGATTGACATAATAACGCTGGGAGGTGTCAACTCTTGGACCTGATAGTTAAAATAATCAACGCAGTAACATGGGAAAGTATGCTTATGATCTTTGTAGGAATGCTTTTGATGTACCTGGCTATAAAAAAAGATTTCGAGCCGTGTCTTTTGCTCCCAATGGGCTTTGGCACGATTTTGGCAAATCTCCCTCTTTCTTCAGCTATTGACCAAATGATAGGGACTGAATTAGTGGAGGGCGGACTTTCGATGTTGTTCAGATTAGGCATATCGACCGAGATATTTCCATTGTTGATATTCATTGCGGTTGGTGCCATGTGTGATTTTACACCCCTTATTTCCAATCCTAAGGTCTTTTTGTTCGGACTTACCGCCCAGATGGGAATATTCCTGACAATGGGACTTGCGATGATACTGGGGTTCGATGTTTTTGAAGCTGCATCAATAGGTATCATAGGGGCTGCAGATGGGCCAACCTCTATCTATGTTTCGTCGAGATTCGCGCCGCACCTGTTGGGACCTATATCCGTAGCCGCGTATACATACATGGCATTGGTCCCTCTCATTCAGCCGCCTGTAATAATGGCCATCACAACAAAAAAAGAACGAATGGTCAAGATGCCTCCTTCTTATAAAGTTGTCACCCAAAGAAGTCTCATAATGTTTCCGATAATAGTGACCATGATAGGCGGAGTGATCGCTCCTGCATCGATATCTTTGCTTGGTTTTTTGATGTTTGGGAATCTTCTTCGTGTAAGTGGTGTAACTGAAAGGTTATCTCAGGCAGCACAGAACGAGTTGGCAAATATTGTAACAATACTACTCGGCTTTTCTATCTCGGCAACGATGACCGCTGAAAAGTTTGTCAATATAAGCACGCTGGCAATTATAGCGATGGGACTCGTCGCGTTTGTTCTTGACACAGTCGGGGGAGTCTTTACCGCAAAATTAGTCAATCTATTCTTGCCAAAAGAAAAAAAAATAAATCCGATGATTGGGGCAGCCGGAATTTCAGCCTTCCCAATGTCTGCGAGAACAATACAGAAAATGGGGCAGAAAGCTGATCCGTCGAACTTTCTTCTTATGCATGCCATAGGTGCCAACGTTGCAGGCCAGATAGGATCAGTCCTTGCTGGTGGTGTGCTGTTGGCATATTTGGGAGGATAAATGTAATTCCATTAAAACTAAATTAGGGGCAGTATCATTACCGTTTTCCTGTTGGACATAAAGAAAGAAATAGATTAAATTAGCCAGGCGGCAGTATTATTTTTTGCCGTCAAATTCGTGTTTCCCGGGGTGTTTTTGATTTGGTCATTTACGGAGTCCTTCTGCTTTCCCTCTGTTATT
>CALBZG010000046.1 GCA_937889655.1 uncultured Clostridia bacterium | reverse complement strand
CTTCGGCAAAGACAGAGAAGTGATCGTTTCCAGGGGGGAGCAGGTTGAAATCGGAGGAAGCTTCCGGATACCGGATATCATTCTCCGAAGCGGGGCGGGCATGATCGAAATCGGAACGACGAACAAAACTTATCCGTCGGATTATGAAAAGGCCATTTCAGAAAAAACATCGATACTCTTAAAGGTCCATACGAGCAATTATAAGGTGACCGGCTTTACACGAGAGACGACTCTCGAAGAGCTTGTGCACCTGGGAGAGAAAAATAATCTGATCACCATGGTGGATCTGGGAAGCGGATGCATGCTGCCCCTTCCATTCATCGATACCACTTATGAGCCTACTGTTCAGGACTGTGTTGCAACCGGAACCGACCTGATCACCTTCAGTGGTGACAAACTGCTGGGAGGACCTCAGGCGGGCATTATCATCGGAAAAAACCCCCTCATTGAAGAATTGAAGAAAAACCCGTTATCCAGAATGTTGAGATGCGACAAAACGACGATATCCGCTTTGAAAAAAATACTGGAAATGTACCTCGAACCTGAAGATGCCATTTGGCGGATCCCGGTGTTGTCCATGCTTGCCATGAATGAAGAGCAGCTTCTAAAAAAGGCTGAATCACTTCTGGCGGAGTTGATCCTCGAGCTTGGTTCGGCCGTCGGGCTCGATATATGCGATGTGTGGGATGAGGCAGGAGGAGGCTCCCTGCCGGGGACCAAACTGGCGGGTAAGGCCATTAGCTTCAGACCTGAAAATATTCATGTCAATGAACTACAAAGCCGGTTGAGGCAAGGCGATAGCCCCGTAATTTGCAGAATTGCACAAGACAAGCTTTATTTTCATATACGAACCATCGACGAAACAGAATTTCCACTCGTATGCAAAGCCTTGAAGAAATCGCTGGAGGACTCTGTATGAAGCATGTGGTGATGGGCACAGCGGGCCATATTGATCACGGAAAAACAACTTTGGTTAAGCGCCTGACAGGTATCGATACGGACAGGTTGAAGGAAGAGAAAATTCGGGGCATGACCATTGAACTGGGATTTGCACCCATGAAGCTACCTTCAGGAGCGGAGCTTTCTATCGTGGATGTGCCCGGACATGAAAAATTTGTTAAGACCATGGTTGCCGGTGCTGCAGGTATCGATTTTGCACTGCTGGTCATTGCCGCCGATGAGGGGATCATGCCCCAAACGGAAGAGCACATCGACATTTTGAAGCTGTTGGGAGTCAAAAACGGCATCACAGCCATCACCAAATCTGATCTGGCGGACGATAGCGAGATTGAAAAACTCAAAGTAGAAATCAGAGAATATTTAGATCAGCATTGGATGGAAGGTGTTCCTATCATACCCATATCAGCCCAATCGGGCAGGGGGATAGATGAGCTTATTCGAATGATCGATGAGATGACAGCCAAGGCTTCACGGGAAGTCAATAGGCAGTTGTTTCGTATGCCCGTGGACAGAGTCTTTACAATGACAGGCTATGGGACGGTATTAACTGGCACGGTAACAGGCGGAACTGCTGTCAAAGGCCAGGTGGTGGATGTTTTGCCGGAAGGATTGAAAGCTAAAGTCAGAGGGATACAGGTTCACAATAAGCAGGTGGAGCAAGCCATCATGGGGGACCGCTGCGCTTTGAATCTGGCAGGTCTGGATAAATCCAAAGTTGGCAGGGGTTCTGTTGTGGCAGAAGCAGGAATGGTTGAGCCGGTAAATCTGGTGGATGCAGCTCTAACCAGCATCAAAGACAAGGAAGAAATCAAACACAACCAGCGGGTCCATGTAAATATCGGGACAAAAGAAGTGCTGGCCAGAATACGTCTGATCGGGGCAGATTCGATTCCTTCGGGGGAATCAGGATATGGACAGATCAGATTTGAGGAACCCGTCGTGGCATTGAGGGGAGATAAGTTTATCATACGCAAGTATTCGCCCGTTAATACGATCGGCGGGGGCAGAGTGCTGTTTCATTATTGCGAAAACCGTAAAAGATCCAGCCAGGAGACCATGCAATTCTTCAAATTGGCAGATTCACAGGACCCGAAAAAACTCCTTGAGCATATTCTGGAAATGTCAGATCACCTGGTCAACATCGCTGAACTCTTTCGTTATACATTGGAGGATAAGGAAAGAATCAAAAATGTTCTTAAAAATCTTCTTGATACAGGGCGCGCCGTGTATATTAAAGAAATAGACAAATACTTCAGCATGACTTTTTACCAGAAAGCAATAGAGGATATCAACGAGGAATTTCAACGGCTACAGGCTGTGCACCCTTATCGTTTTCAAATAACTAAAGAAGAAATGAAAAGCAGAGTATTTCCACAAATCAATGCGAAGGATTACACGGCGTTTATTAATTATTTAGCTGAAAATCATAAATTCCGCCTGAAAGATAACGCCATACAATTAACGGAGGATGACCTGGCTGATAGCATATTTGAGAAAAAAGAAGTGACTGAAATAAGAAATTATCTCCAAAAACAGCAGTTCAACTCCTTTACAGCCCGCATGCTTGCAGATGAAACGGGTATAAATATAAAACAGACAGAAGAGATCCTTAAGTTCTTGCAGGCAATACGGCTTGTTGAAAAATTGGATGATAGTCAATATATTGATTATCTGGCTTTGAAAAAAGCAGCTGTGATTTTGATAGGCACCTTAGATGAAAAAGGCACGATCACAGCGGCTGTGTTCAGGGATCTATTAAATACAGGGCGGAAAACAGCCATATTGATTCTGGAATATTTTGATTCCGTCAAAGTGACCCATAGAGATGGTGATGTTAGAAAACCAGGGATCCATTATGCGGATCATCTACTATAGATGCTGGTTCAAGGAAAAAGGATAGGGAGGTGAGGGGAAATGCTGAAAGTCACAGAAGCGGCTGCAGAAAAATTCAAGTCAATGGCCGCCCAGACTGCCGATCCTGAAAAGCAAATGCTTAGAATTTCATTTGCAGGATATGGTTGAGGGGGCCCGAGACTGAGTTTGGCTCTGGATGAGCTGAAGAAAGAGAATGATATCGTTATTGAAGATGCAGGAATGAAAGTTGTGTATGAAAATAATTTGGATCGTTATGTAAATAACGCCATCGTCGATTATTCAGGCAAATGGTACAACAAAGGATTCCGGCTTTACGGAGCGCTTGGAAGCTCCTGCTGATATCGAATGAAACAGCAGGCAAGGGAGACAGAAAAAGTGTCAATCCTGTCTGCTGTTTGATGTCTGCCCTTATAAACAGACATCAAAAGGTGACGAAATCAGCACTGATCCTTGCATGCTGCCATTAGGAGGACTTGAAGATGTTGCTTCTTGATATTTTTGCATTTATTCCGATCCTTTGGCTGCTTATAAGCCTTGGATTTCTTAAACTGCCTTCCCATATGGCCACTTTGACCGGACTGATGATGGCCGCTGCTATTGCATTTTTTGCTTTTCGGATGCCTGTGGCACACTTGGGTGGTGCTGTTGCGGAAGGCGCCGTTTTTGCATTGTTCCCCATCATATGGGTGATCGTTTCGGCCTTGTTTGTCTATAATGTTACTCGAAAAAGCAAAAGCATGGATATCATCAAAGACATGCTAACAAGCCTATCGCCGGATCGGAGAGTACAGGGTCTGGTTTTGGCTTTTGCCTTTGGAGGGTTTTTGGAGTCAGTCGCAGGCTTTGGAACTGCAGTGGCAATACCGGCCGCAATGATGATAGCTATAGGTTTTGATCCTTTCCAGGCAGCTGTGGTGTGCCTGATCGCCAACACCGTTCCGGTGGCATTTGGAGTGCTGGGAGTCCCTGTCGAAACGCTGTCCCAGGTTTCCGGCCTTTCCATAGATACGCTGGGGCTTTTTACTTCTCTACAGCTGTTCCCTTTTGCTGTGATCCTTCCATTTATCCTAATTTTTGTCATTACCGGAAGCCTTAGCGGCATGAATGGTATTTTTGGTTTGACTCTTCTATCCGGCCTTGCCTTTGCCGGTACCCAGACCTTGACTGTTTTGCTGATAGGGACAGAATTGGCTGCGGTGACAGGATCGTTGTCGGCTCTCGCAGTTCTTATAATAGCAGCAAGAATCCGCAGCCGTGACAAATCTCTTCAAATTTGGAGATTTGAACTGGACGAACCTTTCGTAGAATCAGCGGGATCTTCTGAAGAAAAAGGAGAGCACAGGAAACCTCAAATGATCAAAGCATGGATACCGTACATCCTTATCCTGATTCTTATTGCATTGACTCGACTGGTGCCGCAAGCTCAATTCTTGCAGGAGGCTCCGTTTGTCATCGAGCAGCAATTTTATTTCGGAGACGGCGGCAAACCGCTTCTTATCCCTTTACTGACAAGCGGAGGGAGTATTCTATTTCTGTCGGCAATATTCGGGGGATTGATACAGGGCCTCTCTGGAAGTGATTTATTGTCGGTATTAGGCGCCACCTTGCAGCAGACCCGAAAAACCATCGTCACTGTTCTCTCGATCGTAGCTTTGGCAAAAGTGATGACCTATAGCGGTATGATCGGCGCGATAGCAGTGCTGATCGCATCGAGCAGCGGCGGCATGTATCCTTTGATCGCGCCGTTTATAGGAATGCTCGGGACTTTCATAACCGGCAGCGACACCTCGTCCAATGTCCTTTTCGGAAATCTGCAGAAACAGACAGCCCTGGAACTTAAGCTTGACCCGGAATGGATAACAGCTGCAAATGCCAGCGGAGCGACAGCAGGAAAAATGATATCTCCGCAAAGCATATCCATCGCCGCATCGGTGACCAGCCTTGCGGATATGGAAAGTAAAATGCTTCGCTTCACACTGAAATATTGTCTTGGTTATGTGCTTTTGATGGGATTGGTCGTCATGGCTTACCAGCGCATTTTGCTATAGTCAGCAAGGTATTGACCTGGTTGGTTTACCCTGTAGGCGAGACTTGCTGGAACCGGATCCAAGAAATACAAAAAAAATACAAAAAATAAATTAAATATTCTGATAATAACTATTGACAGGCACTCCCCTTAGTGGTAATATAAGCTTACTCAAAGAAAAGGTGTCCTGAATAAGGATGCTGAAGTAAGTGAGACACCCTGAAAAATCGACAGAAACGGACAACAGTAGGCTACCGTCCTAACTAGATAGCAAACTGATCCGGGACAGAAAATCTCCGGTTTGAATAATAAGCCGAAAGACTGTTTTCAAATTTGGAAGAAAAGTCGATCCAGCCGGGACAATGATAGTAATATCTGAATGCACCATATCAGATGACCGGTTTAGGGGAAGTTAGGAAAGGAGGACGTACGCCATTGTGGTACACCTCAAATAAAGGGTAGGCCAATTCTGAAATGGATTGAATGCTTACCCTTTATTATTTGTTTGCAGATTTACTGAGAGGACGTGAAAATTTGTTTGACTACTTTTGGACGTACGCCACAGATTTGCCGCCGGACATCGGGGTCGAGACCTTCGGCCCCACTCATCTTCGCTGGGTTTCTGCTTCTGCACTGTTTATAATTATGGCAATTTTGATTTATCGCAAGCAAAATAAGGATGTCAGAAGGAAAATCCAAGTGTCTGCAGCGATTTTCATGATAGCAGGGACCTTGATTCGTTGGATATGGGCTGCGTCGATCGGCCATTATTCTATTGCTGAGATGCTTCCTTTGCATCTTTGCACGATGTCGGTTATAGTTGAGTTTGCCGCAGTGATTTCAAAAAATCTGATTCTTAAGGAATTCTCCTATGCAGTAAGCCTGCCCGGAGCGGTCGCATCGATCATAACGCCGCTGATGGGGCCTTACCCGTTTTGCAGCTATTATTATCTGGAGTTTGCAGCGACCCATACGATTCTGGTGACTCTGCCGCTGCTCTGGATTTTAGTGGACGGATTTCGTCCTGATTTCCATCGTCTGCCGGCTTGTTTTGCGATCCTTGTTGCTTTCGCCGGAGCTGCTGCTATTGTAAATAGAGCTATTGGCAGCAATTATATGTTCATCAGGTACGCGCCTAAAGGAACTCCTCTTGAAATTTTTGAAAAATGGTGCGGGACTCCGGGATATCTAATCCCCACAATCCTTTTGCTGCTCTTAATCTGGATCGTTCTATATATCCCTTGGAGGGTCAGAAAATCATAACATGGCCTTCTCCCATTGGGACCATGCCCGAATTCGTCAGTCGTGTATATTCCACTCTATATTTCCCGGGTTCGGAAAATTCCCTATTGCCCCAAAGCATGAACCAGTTTCTTTTCACCCGGATATTCTGCTCATAGCAAATCTCTTCGCTCCCGCCCTCGATCCTATAGATAGTTTGGTGGATTTTTATGACATTGAAAGGATTTTCGGTTTCAAAATGGATATAAACTTCACCGGCTTTAAATTCTGTTCCCTCATTGACCGGAACGCCGTCTTTGTCAACGCTTTCACAGAACGTAACTGTACCTGTATTTGGAGCCGTCGCAGAAGATTCTCCGCAGGCAGCCAGGGCAAATATAACAAGCAACATTAATATTATCGTGATCAGAGCTTTTCTTCTCATACTTTCTTCTCCATTCATTTTGTCAGCCGTCTAAATAATATATCACAACAGGCCTCATCGGAGAAAGAGATTGTTGATCAATTTTATTACGGATTATGGTATAATTTCCGGGATAAGAAAAGGAGACGATCATGAAAATATTAAGATTCTTTCTGGTGTTCATTCCCGTGAGTATCATCGCGGATCTGATGCATCTGTCACAGACGCTGATGTTTGTTTTTTCCGCCCTGGCCATTATTCCTCTGGCAGGATTGATGGGCGAGGCGACTGAAGAGATCTCCTTCTATTCAGGCCCCCGGATCGGAGGATTTCTAAACGGCACCTTTGGAAATGCAACAGAACTGATCATCGCGTTTTTCGCAATGCGAGCGGGACTCTTTGACGTCGTAAAGGCTTCCATCGCGGGATCGGTGATAGGGAACATATTGTTGGTGCTGGGTGCAAGTATGCTCGTTGGCGGCTTGAAATTCAAAACCCAGCGGTTCAATCAAAAGACTATAGATGTATCTGCAAGCATGCTGCTTTTTGCAGTGATCGGGTTGACGGTGCCGGCTATTTTTACTCATACGGTGGCGCCGACATTGCTGACGACCCGCTATGAAGGCTTGAGCGTGGTGATCGCAGTGATCATGTTTATCATTTATATCCTCAGCTTGGTGTTTTCCTTCTATACCCACAAAGATTTGTATTCTGTGGACCACCAGGAGGAAAGCCAACCGAAATGGACTCTGAAAAAGGCGGTCCTGGTTTTGATCGGCGCCACAGTATTGATCGGGATCGAGTCGGAAATCTTTACAGGCGCGGTGGAGCCCATGACTCAGGCAGTCGGACTGAGCGAATTCTTTGTGGGGATTATCTTGGTGCCGATCATCGGCAACGCTGCAGAGCATAGCACGGCAATACTGATGGCTGCAAAGAATCGTATGGACGTGGCCATAGAGATAGCATTAGGCTCCAGTCTGCAGATGATCCTGTTTGTTACACCTGTTATTATTTTCCTGAGCCTTCTATTTTCTCCGATGAGCATCGTGTTCAATGAATTCGAGCTGATCGCTTTAGTATTTTCAGTGCTTATCGCCAATAGAGTGGCGAATGACGGTGAATCCAACTGGCTGGAAGGTGTCCAGCTCATTGCCGTTTATATTGTTATGGCGGCATCATTTTTCATACTGTAGAAAAACACAAAAATCCACAGATAACCATTGACAAGAAGACAGACCGGCCGTATAGTGTTCCTTAAAAGGAACACTATTTTGTTTGGCAGGGGCCGGAGGAGCACAACATGGATGTAAAGCAGCTATTGACCGAATTTGGACTAACCGGGCAGGAAGCCGCGATCTACCTGATGTTGATCAAAGAAGGGAGCTCAAATGGGTATGAGGTCGCTAAAATAACCGGGATCTCACGATCCAATACCTACAGCGCCCTCAATTCTCTTGTGGAAAAAGGGGCTGCGTATATGATCGAAGGGCCGGTAACAAGATACACGCCCATCACGCCGGAGGAATTCTGCAGCAACAAGGTACGGGCAATGGAAAAATTTAAAGAAGATATACTAAAAAAGATGCCGGAACAGAAGGAAGACGTGGAAGGGTATATGACTATCCGCGGGGAAAAGCATATCCTGGATAAAGTGCGCAATATGATTTCGGAAGCAAAGGAAAGAGTCTATCTTTCCGCCTCCAATGAAATCCTGCAATGCTTGGCCGAGGATATAAAGCAAGCGATAAACCGCAGCATCAAGATAGTCATTATAACCAACATCCCGGTTTCCATCGGAGGCGCTACTGTCTATATCGATGAAAAGTCAGATCGGCGCCTTGGGATCATTGCCGACTCCAGCAATGTGCTGACCGGTGACCTGGAGGATGGAGAATACTCCACCTGCCTGTATTCCGGAAAAAAGAATCTTATAGATTTGTTCAAGGAGTCTATGAGAAACGAGATAAAATTGATTGAAATCATGAAAGGAAAGGAACCGCGATGAAAAAGACCTTTGTTACAGCCGAAAAATTGAATGAAATTATTAAAGAATATCCAACTCCGTTCCACTTGTATGACGAGAAGGGCATCCGTGAAAATGCCAGAAGACTTTATGATGCTTTTTCATGGAATAAAGGCTTCAGGGAATATTTTGCAGTGAAGGCGACTCCGAATCCGGAAATACTCAAAATCCTGAAGGAAGAGGGCTGCGGAGTGGATTGCTCATCTTATACTGAACTTCTTCTGTCTGACAGAGTGGGCTTCAGAGGCGATGACATTATGTTTACATCAAATGTCACTCCGGCGGAGGATTTTGCCCTGGCCCGCAGTCTGAATGCCATCATCAATCTCGACGATATCACCCATATTGAATTTCTGGAAAAAGTAGCAGGGCTTCCAGAAACCATAAGCTGCCGTTTTAACCCCGGAGGCAATTTTGTGCTGAACAATTCGATCATGGATACTCCTCAAGAGGCAAAATACGGATTCACCCGCAGTCAGTTGACAGAGGGCTTTAAAATCCTTGTTGCGAAAGGTGTAAAACGATTCGGCCTCCATGCATTCCTTGCAAGCAATACCACGACAAACGAATATTACCCTGCGCTGGCCAGGATCCTTTTCAACACCGCAGTAGAACTGCATCAAGAAACCGGTGCCAGGATATCCTTCATCAACTTGTCCGGCGGCATCGGCATACCTTATCGCCCGGAACAGCCTGCAAACGATATTTATGAAATAAGCAACGGCGTCAGGAAGGCTTATGAGGAGATCCTGATTCCTGCTGGGATGGGGGATGTTGCCATCTATACGGAGCTGGGGAGATATATGCTTGCACCTTACGGATGTCTGGTTTCTACGGTATTGCATGAGAAGCATACCCATAAGGATTATGTAGGACTGGACGCCTGCGCGGCAAATCTGATGAGGCCGGCGATGTATGGGGCATATCATCATATCACGGTAATGGGCAAGGAGGACCGTCCTCTTACTCACAAATATGACGTCACCGGAGGGCTTTGCGAAAACAACGACAAGTTCGCTATCGACAGGATGCTGCCCGAGACCGAAGTGGGAGACATCATTGTGATCCATGATACCGGCGCTCACGGATTCTCGATGGGCTATAATTACAACGGGAAATTGAGATCGGCGGAGATACTGCTTCAAGAGGACGGCACTGCGAAAATGATACGCAGAAAAGAAACACCGGAGGATTATTTCGCCACATTGAACATTTAGATTGAATAATTACAATGAGCATTTAGTTAGAAGGAGGAATTCGTATGGTCCATATCAATGAAAACTATCTTAAACTGCCGGGAAGCTATCTTTTTTCGGAGATAGCCAGAAGAGTGGAGGCCTTTAAGGCGGCAAATCCTGAAGCGGATATTATCCGGCTGGGGATCGGCGATGTTACAAGACCACTGCCCGAGGCGGTTATCGAAGCGATGCACAAAGCTGTGTCTGAAATGGAATCCCCGGAAACATTCAGGGGGTATGGCCCGGAACAGGGTTATGATTTTCTGATCGAGAAAATCATCGAGACAGACTATGCTGCGAACGGGATTCACCTGGATATAGATGAGGTTTTCGTCAGCGACGGATCCAAATGCGACACAGCAAACATCCGGGAGATTTTTGGCCTTGGCAACCGAATTGCAGTGACCGATCCTGTCTATCCCGTTTATGTCGACAGCAATGTTATGGCAGGCCGCTCCGGCACCTTAGGCAAGGATGGACGATGGTCCGACATCACCTATTTGCCTTGTGTTTCGGAAAACGGCTTCATACCGAAGCTTCCGGATTCACCTGTTGACATGATATATTTATGCTATCCTAATAATCCCACCGGAACCACTTTATCCTCCGGCGAATTGAAGAAGTGGGTGGATTATGCAAAAGCGAATCGGGCCATCATCCTTTTTGATGCTGCCTACGAAGCGTTTATCTGCGAGGATGACATCCCTCACAGCATATACGAAATCGAGGGGGCAAAGGAGGTGGCTATCGAGTTCAGGAGCCTCTCCAAAACTGCCGGCTTCACCGGAACCAGGTGCGCTTTTACCGTCGTTCCCAAGGAAGTGAAAGCTTATACTGAAGACGGAAGGTCCGTGGAATTGAACAAGCTTTGGAACAGGAGACAGACAACCAAGTTCAATGGCGTTCCATATATCATCCAAAAGGGTGCTGAGGCAGTTTACACGCCGGAAGGACAAAGGCAGGCCCGGGAGATCATACGCTATTATATGGACAACGCCAAGGCTATCCGCGAATGTTTGTGCAGTTTGGGATTTGAAGTCTATGGAGGGATCAACGCCCCTTATGTCTGGGTCAAGGTGCCTCAAGGCATGGATTCATGGGGATTCTTCGATAAACTATTGAACGATTTCCATATCGTCGGAACACCGGGCAGCGGATTTGGCCCTGCGGGAGAGGGCTATTTCAGATTGACAGCCTTCGCGACGAAAGAGGATACGGCCAGAGCTATAGAAAGATTTCAACGCATTGACTTTTATCCGCATCAAGGTTAAGATGTTGTAAAATATAGTAATTATTTTCGATTGAAGCACTTGATTTGAGAGGAGGATTTTATGTCAAAGATTTTAATCCCGTTTGATGGATCTGATTCGTCTAAAAACGCCATTTTCAAAGGAATGTCTTCAGGAATATTCAAAGATGCGGAGATCCACATTGTAACAGTGATCCCAAGCCGTGTCATTGCGCCTTCCAAGAATAGCTATATGGGTACCGATATGATCGATGCCATTTCAAAAGCCAATAAAGCCCAGGCGGATGAAACCATCGAAACCGCCAAAGCCATATTCAAAGATGCGGGCGGAGTCGCATCGGCTGTGATCAGAGAGGGAGATGCTGCTGAAGAAATACTTGCTTGTGCAGAAGAATTGAAAATCGATCTGATCGTTATGGGCAACAGAGGCCTTGGAACCTTCAAAAAAATACTGCTGGGTTCCGTATCCTCTAAAGTTGTCAGCAATTCAAATTGCTCTGTTCTTATTGTAAAATAATGCAGGATGTGAACAGGAGCTAGATAAATGAAGCTATCATAGCTTTTACGAACGGGAAGGAAGCGCTTCTCAATAACAGAACAAGTCACAATGAACAGCCTCGAAATGGATTTCGGGGTTGTTTTTTAATATTGGTTAGAGACCCATAAAAGTTGTCTTAAATATTGACAAAATTACTCAAAGTGGTATATTGTTGTTAGCACTCTTGATAGGAGAGTGATAATGAACCAAAACAAAATAATATAAAAAAATAAAACAGAGGAGGAAAAAAATAAATGGCAAAAAAACAATTCAAAGCCGAATCGAAGCGCCTGCTGGACCTGATGATCAACTCCATCTACACTCATAATGAGATATTTTTAAGAGAACTCATATCCAATGCCAGCGACGCAATAGATAAAATATATTACAAGGCGCTGATGGATGAAAACATCAACTTCAACCGGGACAACTATTACATCAAAATAACCGCCGATAAGGATAAAAGAGAACTGTCGATCAGAGACACAGGCATCGGGATGACCAAAGAGGAATTGGAGGACAACCTCGGCGTGATCGCGAAAAGCGGCTCATACAATTTCAAGAAAGACAATGAGCTGAAGGATGGCTTTGATATCATCGGGCAGTTTGGTGTCGGGTTTTACTCGGCCTTTATGGTTGCAGACGTTGTGACTGTAATCAGTAAAGCCCTCGGAAGTGATGAGGCATACAGGTGGCAGTCGAAGGGAGCTGACGGATACACCCTTGAACCTGCCGTAAAGGATGAGGTAGGCACAGAGATCATATTAAAAATCAAAGAAAACACTGAGGACAATCATTACGACAGATTCCTGGAGGAATACCAGCTTCGGTCTGTCATCAAAAAATATTCGGACTATATAAGATATCCGATCAAGATGGATATCGGATCCAGAAAACTCAAGGATGGGAGTCAGGACGAATACGAAGACGTGATCGAGGAAAAAGTGGTCAACAGCATGGTGCCGATCTGGAGAAAGAACAAGAACGAACTGAAGGCTGAGGACTATGAAAATTTCTATTCTGAAAGGCATTACGGCTTCGACAAACCGCTGAGGCACATCCATATTTCTGTAGACGGGGCAGTCAGCTATAACGCGATCCTGTATATCCCGGAAAAGACACCCTTTGATTTCTACACCAAGGACTATGAAAAAGGCTTGGAGCTTTATTCCAATGGTGTTTTGATCATGAACAAATGCCCGGACCTTCTGCCGGATCATTTCAGCTTTGTAAAGGGCATCGTGGATTCGGAGGATTTGTCACTTAACATTTCAAGAGAGCTGCTTCAGCATGACAGGCAGTTGAAGCTGATCGCAAAGAATATCAAGAACAAGATAAAATCGGAGTTGCTGAACATCCTGAACAATGAAAGAGAAAAATATGAAGGCTTTTATAAATCCTTCGGCAGACAGCTCAAGTATGGTATTTACAGCGATTATGGACTCCATAAGGAAGATTTGCAGGAGCTTCTCATGTTCTACTCATCCACCGAGAAAAAGATGGTCACCCTGGATGAATATGTATCCCGCATGAAGGATGACCAGCATTACATCTATTATGCATCGGGGGAATCCGTTGACCGTATCTCCAAGCTGCCGCAAATCGAACTAATCTCCGATAAGGGCTATGAAATTCTTTATTTTACGGAAGATGTGGATGAATTCGCCATCAGGATGATGATGAGTTACAAAGAAAAGGAATTCAGGTCTGTTTCCGAAAGCGATTTGCTCCTGCCTTCAGTTGAGGAAAACAAGGAGGAGGAACTTGAAGCGCAAAACGCCAAGGAAATGTTCGGATTCATGAAAGAAATACTGAAAGGCAAAGTCGAAGATATTCGATTGTCCAAACGGCTCAAGACACATCCGGTCTGCCTGACCAGCGAAGGGGCTTTGACTATTGAAATGGAAAAAGTGTTGAATGCCATGCCGAATGAACAGGACATCTCAGCTCAAAAAGTACTGGAGATCAACCGCAGCCATCCTGTGTACAAGACGCTTCGAGATGCCTATGAAAATGACCGGGACAAACTCGGTATGTACACACGGCTTCTCTATAATCAGGCGCTTCTTATAGAAGGGCTTTCGATAGAGGATCCATTGGAATTCAGCAATGATATTTGCAGACTGATGAGCTGATTTACAGCACTGCCGATCAGGCGATAGAGGCCGATAAAAGCGGGGGACGGGTGATCATATCCGCCCCCCGCCGCTTTTATGTTAACTTGAGTATTTACAACGGTTTAAGTCTATAATTAACGATATTTTTGATTTTTTTGAAAAATCCGGATTGTATGATGTTTTTTCAATAGTACAAGATATTGTGGTATAATCGTCAAATTCCGCCGCAAAAAAATATTTTACGGCTATTTTGCTAAAAAACGTTGAAAAATCATTAAAAAAATTGAATATAGTAAAAAAAAATGGTAATATGTAAACCAGAAATATTCGTTGAAATATTGAGGAAATCAGGAGCTCCGAGCAAGGAAATATGATATATATTTACACTGGGTTGGCAGCGTTTTTGTTATTCTTTTTATATGATATCAATGCCGCCCGATTACATTCCGGATTGCTGGGGAGCAGTTTTTTCATCGGGTGCATTTTGCTCTTTGGAAGCACCGCCGGCATCTTGTCGGCATCACTGGCACAAATAATAATAACTCCATTCACAGTTGTATGCATGATCGTTGCTTTCGTTTTTTTTACGTTGCTCGTGTATACGCTGTTTGTAGTATTACCGTTTAGAAACACTTATTTGGCAAGCCCAGACACCGGTGAAAAACAGAAGGTGTGCAGCTGCGGCGTATATGCATTGAGCCGGCACCCGGGAGTATTGTGGTTTACAGGCATTTATCTTTTCCTTTCGATGGCTGTACCGACGCCCCTTGTACTAAAAGCCAGCATCACATTTTGTGTTTGCAATATATTGTACGTTATTTTTCAGGACCTTTGGACTTTCCCGCGAACCTTTACTGACTATGGCCGTTATAAGGAAACAGTACCCTTCTTGTTTCCAACGCCTGAGAGTATTCGCAGATGTACGGACACATTAAATTCCAGAAAGAAGGAACATAATGAGGTTTGAGGAAAAACTGAAGACTTGTCCGCCGGAAGCCATCTGGGACGAATATTGCGGCTTCCTGGATCTGGACATCCATTCATATATGCGAATTCAGAACCGCCTGATGGAGGAGCAGATTGCCATGTGGAGCAAGAGCGAGATCAGCAGGGGGATTTTGCGCGGGAAAAAGCCAAGAACCATCGATGAATTCAGGAATTGCGTCGAGATCGGAAGAGCACACGTCTGAACTCCAGTCACGAGTGGATATCTC
>CALBZG010000045.1 GCA_937889655.1 uncultured Clostridia bacterium | reverse complement strand
ACCAGGGCGGCAGAAAATATCTGAGCCCTTAAAAATGTCTTATTGACTTTGCTTTGTGACCAATTGCTGAAAACCTTGAATATGCTGGTCATCAGTAAAAATCCCACTCCGAATCCGATCAGTGGAGAAGTAAAAAGCGGAACGATGATCTTAACCGTGAAGTTTGACCAGAGGATATCCTGAGTGGACTGGGTATAAGCGATAGTGGCTCCGATCAGCCCTCCGATCAGGGCATGGGACGAACTGCTGGGGATTCCCCTCCACCATGTAAACAGGTTCCAGATGATCGCCGCGATCAAGGCCGCCAGAATGACATACTGCTCCAGCTCGATGCCTATCAAGCCTTTGGAGATCGTCTTTGCGACCTTTTCGGAAACCAGCGCTCCCAAAAAATTGCATCCCGCCGCCAGCATGATCGCCTCTTTAGCTGTCAGCGCTTTCGTATACACCGATGTGGCGATGGCATTTGCTGTATCATGGAACCCATTGATGAATTCGAAAGTCAACGCAAAGAGGATGACCGCGCCCAGTACAAAGGACATTCCACTAAGCATACTTCATTACCGCCCCTTCGATGAGGTTTGCTACTTTTTCGCAGGAATCCAGTGCGTCTTCTAACTGCTCGTACAGGTGCTTCCATTTGATGAGTTCGATGGCGTCTCGCTCTTCACGGAAAAGTTTCTTCATGGTGCTTCTGAACACGATGTCGCCCTCATTTTCGATCCTGTTGACTTCGATGACCTGTTCCATGACGATGCTTCCCGTCTTGATCTCATGAAGATGCTTGAAAAGCGTCTCGAGCTCCCTAACCGCCTGGAGGATAAGAGTTGCCATGGTCAGGGCTTCCGGTTTCATATCTTTGATGTCATAGGTGGTAAAGCTGTTGGCCACCTCTTCGATGGCATCCACGATGTCGTCCATTTCACGGGCGATGTTATAGATGTCCTCTCTATCGAAAGGTGTCACAAAGGAGCTGTTTAAGTGTCTCAGCAATTTGTGCGTCTGGATATCGCATTCGGTTTCCAGAACCTTCAGACGGGACACTTTGTCTTCCACATCCGTGTAATCATGCACCAGTTCTGCAAAAGCTTCTCCTGCCTCCAGTATCTTCGCCGCCGACTCTTTAAAAAGCCCGAAAAAAACGTCTTCTTTTTTCTTTAGCCCAACCATAACCTGATTCCTCTTTTCTTATATAGATTTGATGTATTGTATTGTTATCAAATGAACATTCTTCTATACTGCGGATTGCTTACCGCCTCATCTGCCGGAGCTGCCAAACCCCCCGGACCCCCTGCCGGTGTCTTCGAGGTCTTCCACCGCATCCCAGGCCACCCTCTCATAGCGGGATACCACCATTTGAGCGATCCTGTCGCCTTTCTGGATCTCAAAAGGCTCTTTGCCCCAATTGATCAGGCTGACCTTTATTTCTCCTCTGTAATCGCTATCGATGGTCCCGATGCCGTTCACAAGGCCTATCCCATTTCTGACCGCAAATCCGCTTCTTGCACGGATCTGGGCTTCATAGCCTTCGGGAAGCTCAATAAAAAGCCCCGTGGATACAAGGGCCCGGTCCCCGGGCTGGATCACCAGGGATTCTTCAGAGCGTATATCCATGCCGGCTGATCCTGAAGTCTCGTACGCAGGAAGCAAGCCGGATCTTGAAACGATTTTCACCCTCATTATTTTACCTCAAGTGCTTCTCAAAGTCAAAATTCCTCGGAGCAACAACGGCACAGGAATAGGATGAAATATCGGAGAACGCTTTTGCGGATTCATTAACATCTTCCAGGGTGACTTTGTTCATCATATCGAGTATATCCTCCTGCTCATAGACCTTGTTCATCATCAATAGATTGCGGCCTATGTTCAACATCCTGCTGTGAGTTCTTTCCATGCTGAATACCACATTGCTTTTGCCTTGATTTTTAGCCTTTTCCAGTTCCCGCTCCGTGACTCCGCTTTTTCTGAGATCTTCAAATTCATCCAGGATGGCGGAAACACACTGGTCTACTTTATCATGGGCGATGCCGGCGTAGATATAAAGCATGCCCGACCTGATCATCGCCTGAGACATGGAAACCACCGTATAAGCCAGCCCCTTCTCCTCGCGAATATTCTGGAAAAGCCTGGAGCTCATGGATCCGCCTAAAATATTGTTGAAAAATGCTCCTGCATAGTAGTTTATATCGTCCATGGTCATGAACCTAGTCCCCAGGCAAAGGTTCGTCTGCTCGATATCCTTGCAGATGGTGATAGTGCTCGGCTTGTACGGCAGCAGCGGACTGACATCATGAACCTTCGAAGGTTCGAAGATATTCAGCCTTTCCAGCACGACGTCCTCGACTTCATGTTCATCAAAGCGGCCCGCAACGGCTACAACGATAGAATCACAGGTGTATTGCTTCTTGATATAATCTTTTAATATTTCGCCTGTCTGGCCAGCCAAGGCCTGCGGATCTCCGGCCACGTCGTGTTCCAGAACGTCGCCGCTGAACACCAGACGGGTGCAATGCTCCATGCTGAGTTCATCAGGCTGGTCCTCCAGCATTTTTATTTCTTCCAGTATGACTTGCCGTTCTTTTTCTATTTCCGCTTCGTCAAACAGGCTTTTGGTCATCATATCGCATAGGATTTCAGCCGCCGGCCGGAATGTGTCCCCAGTGGTTTTAAAATAATAGCAGGTATGCTCTCTGGATGTATAGGCATTGACAGAACCGCCCAGCATATCAAATTGATCGGCGATGTCTTTGGCGGTGCGTGTCTCGGTTCCTTTGAACATCATATGTTCTACAAAGTGGCTGGCGCCATGAAGCTCCGGCGTCTCGTTGATAGATCCGGTTTTGACAAAAATGCCGAAGGCCACCGTCGCCACATTGTCCATATGCTCCATGACGATCCTGATGCCGTTTTCCAAGGTTCTTACTTTAATCATTGATCCCTTCCCTTGAGTCGATGTACTCATAAATTATTTTTGCAGCCTGGGCTCGTGTCGCTACGCCTTGAGGCTGGAATTCATTTTCACCCATTCCATTCATCAGAGCTGCGCCGGCGACTGTGTAAACATAATCGATGGCCCAAGGGCTGATCTTATTCTTGTCTTTGAAATTCACTACCAGTCCGTCCTTTTGAGGCAGGGCAAATGACTGGAACACAGCGTAATTGCACAGCATTACCGCCATCTGTTCCCTTGTGATGGACGCATTCGGATCGAACTTGTCTTCGCCCACACCGTTCACAATGCCCTTTTGATATCCCCAGTTCACATAATTGTAATACCAGGCATTTTTCGAAACGTCCTTGAATCCGGCCGGAGCAGCTGAAGCGATTTCCGCGTTATCGGTGGCCTTGGCCAGGAATGCAAGGAATTGAGCTCTTGTAAGCTCCCCGTCAGGGTCATACTTGTTGTTGCCGACCCCCCCGACCTTGCCCATAGTGGCAAGCACGCCGATATAGTCCTTTGCCCAATGAGCCGCAGTGTCATTGAAAACCACAGGTTTTACGGTTTCAGCCGTTACGTTGACGGCTACTGTTCCGATTGTTTCCCCATAATGGACATATATATTGCCCGATTGTGCTGATGTCGAACCCGACGCCGAGAATAAGCCGCTTTCGCTGATGGTTCCGATATTGCTGTCGCAGCTGAATGTAAACAGCTCCGGTTTCGATGGAATATCACACACTCCATACTTCAGCGAGCCGTTGATGTCCCGTGTTTCCCCAGGTTTTAAGGTCAGCTTGGATATCGAAGGAACCACGGTGATATCCGTTACCACCTCTGCATAGGCTTCGGTGGCGAGGCTTCCAGCTTCAGCCTTGATGACCGCCGTCCCCGGGGCATCCCCCGCAGTGAAAACATTCCCGGTGACAAAGCAGTCATCGGAAGAATATTGCACGTTGTCCGGTGCGTCGACTTTTTCATACAGACTGTTGGATGCATAAGCTGATAATTCGACCTCTGTTCCAGGAAGCATCAGGATGTTGGAAGGATAAACATGGAGATTAGCTGCTGTATCCGAAACGTTCTTTTTCTTATATGCCAGCATGATGCCGTTGGATACTGCCCTTGCCGCTCCTCCGCTTGGTGAGTTCTTCAATGTTGCAGTCTGATCGACGCCGGGCTGACGCACCACCATCTGGGATGAGCCGCCGCCGTCCAAGTTCCATGCCTGGACGCATCCCAGCTCGATCATGTGATAAGCCAGCTCCTCGATGGTCAGACCGTTGCTTTTTGAGCTCTGCCGGCCGTCCATAATATAGAAGACGATGGTCCCGTCTTCTTTGACGCCAACAGCAGTCCTTGGGTTCACATTGGTCCCGTTGGTGACCATTTTGCCGTCTTCAACGATGCTGTAATATAGGCCTACCGCTTCTCTGGCATCAGCCAGTCCGGAGCCGGTCTCTTCGCAGGATAATGCGATCTCGGAACCCGGTTCAAGAGCGGACAGCATGGCTCCATGGGAGCTAGTTGCCGCAGTTGAAAGTACCAGCTCGTCTTCACCGATGGCTGTATTGCTGCCGTTGATTATCTGTTTTACTGTTCCATAGATGGTCCCATCCACCTGCATTTGAATGTCGTCGGCTTCGATGACCACTTCGATACGGTCTCCGGTGGTCTTGGTCGATGAACTGTAATGACGATTATACAGGAACAGTCCTCCGGCGTTGCCATCGGGAACATTGAAATAGTCGATGGTTCCACTGAAAGGACCGTTGCCGGCCATAACACCCTCCCATGAGTACTTCAGACCAACCGGAGTCATGGTGATCTCATTGTCCTCATCAATAGCCAGCACTCTGTCCGGTGCATAGCCTGATGTGATGATATTGCCTTCATGGATCACCGTGCTCTTCGGCGTCCCCGTGGCGGTATCGAAAATGTCGCCGTTGATGGCAGCTACTACCTTGTAGCCGCTGTCTTCCATGTATTTGACCATATTTTCAACGGTGCAGGCGCCATTGACTTCCCCTGTGAAAACCTTGAGCTCTAAATCGGACCCATCCGGATCTGCTTCTACATAATAAGCATGCTCGATCCCCCATTGGCTGTTTTCGCCGATGATTTCACCAAAATAAGCGCCTTCAAAGATTGGATAGCCTGTTTCGAAATGCACTTGCCCAAAACCGTCTTGAGTTTTGAAGCCGGTCATGGTGCTGAAAGCAAGCGCGCAAACAAGCAAAACAGCCAGATAGGCCTTTGCTGATCTTTTCATTTTAAATCCCTCTTATAAAAGACTCCAACATAATTGGAGCCTTTAGTTTCATACTACCTATTTCCGATTACTTCAGATCTGTGATTTCCGACAGACAGTTCTTGCATATGTAGACTTTTCTGTCCGGATCCTTGTCGTTGTCTTCCTGTTTTTTGTATTTGTATTCTACTAGATCCTTCTCCGAATCGCAGAACATGCAGTGTTCGTGGTATTTCTTTATGATGATGCTGTCATTGGCGAAATGAAACTCTACTTTCATTTCGTTTTCCAGGCCTAATTCCCTTTTCATCTCTGCCGGGAGCACCACTCTCCCCAGTTTATCGATGGATCTAACCATTCCGCTGTAATTTCCCATAATATTACCTCCCTTTTTAACCTTTCTTCTTTTCGTCTGTTTTGTCTAAAATCAAATTGACGAAAGCGTGCGAACCTGTTTTAACAAAAGTGCTGAATTTGGCCACTTGTTTATCGAAAGCATTTTTGTTTTCCGTATCCAATTCTTCTTCATTAAATAAGTCTTCCAGTTTGACTTTATAGTCATCGGGCTTCTGATCAATGAATGGCGGTGTGAATTCATCCTCCCGGGTCGGCGGCCGACCTGCTTCTTCATAAGTACTCTTCGGCTCAGACTCTGTCGCGGCTGCTTCCACCGGTTTGTTTTCGGTCTGCTTTTTTTCGTCGCTTCTCAGCACCTTCTGAGTCTGAGCGTTCTTATCGACGGGATCACTGCCGAACCAGGTACCCTGGTTCGTAAAGTCCTCCAGAAACGTTATAAAAATCTCCCAGTTCTCGGGATATCTGTAACGCCCTGCAAAGCTGATCTCTTTGCCGTATGGAAACCCGAATTTTAAAAACCAGCCATACCCGCTGAATGACGGAAAGTCGTAGATCTCTTCCCAGTTGAAGATTCCGATGTCCTTGCATTTCTCCAAAAAACGCTGCCATCCGGCATTCGATATATAGTAGACGCTGTTGGAGACCCCCCTGCCGTATCGGACTTTATAGCAATCTTTTTCAACAGCTCTTTCTATATCCAGATGGTAAGCATACTCTTCAGTTTTAACTTGCAGGCTGAAGCCTGTAGATTCGGAAACCAGCATTTGACTCTCCTGTTGATAAAATTCAAGCTTCATTTTACCATATCATTTTATTTGATACAAGCAAGTATAGCCAAAATGCCTGATGTTTATTTGAACCTTCCGAGTATGGTTTTTACAATGTTTTCCGCATTCATCATGTATGCTGCCCAAGGCTGTTCATTGGCCCTGATATCATCCCAATAGTGATCCGCGTATCTTCCCAGGATCTCCTCTCCGGACAGGCCTTCATCATGGAGAGTCTTTATAAATTCGCATTTTTCCTGGGCACAGCTGTTGAAGAGCTGCCAGTACTTTTCGTTAAAGAATCCCGGGATTACTCCATAATGGGGAATCACGATGAACTTCGGCTTTAAATCGGCGCATTTCTTCGCAGAATCCATACAATCCTCATAGGATTTCAGCATCGGTGTATGGATGATTTCCGGAGTCAGCAGGACACCGGTGGATTCTGAGGCAAAAAGTATGCCGTCGGGCTCCAGCAGAAAAGACAAGCTGCAATCCGTATGGCCAGGAGTTTCTATCACCCTGAAATACCTGTCCCCAAGGTCGATCCGTTCCCCTTCTCTTACGATCACGTCCACTGAAAGTCCTTGGGTTTTGATTTCTACTTCATCGCCGCAATATTCCCGCATGGCTTCTTCGCCAAGTCTCTTCATGATCTTGCGGGCGCCATGCCTTTCGAAAACTCGTGCGGCGTGCTCTGCGCCGAACACCACCGCTTCCGGATATCTTTCTCTTAAATAAGGCAGGGCTCCGATATGGTCGTAATGCGTATGTGATACCAGAACATAATCCAAAGTTCGACCTTCCAGGCTTTTTTCGAGATTTTCAAGCATCTGCTTCCAGCAGTATGCCATGCCGCAATCATATAACGCCGTTTTTTCGCTACCAAGAATCAGCAGGGCTTCTCCGCCATGGCCTGCCGTCACTCTTCGTATCGGTTCCGGAAAATCAAATCGGTCATATCCTTCGAAACCGATGAATGCTTCTTCCTTTTTCCCCTTAAAATCCATGTTGTTTATGACTTCTCCATCTTGAAATTTATATACCCATTTATACATATTATATAGATGATTTTTACAGAAATTGCTAAAAAATTATACAGGCTGTTTTTCAGGCTCCAGGCTTTTTACAGCCTTTATTTCTCCATAAGTAAAGAACAATAATCCGATCCAGATCACCACAAAAGCCATGAGCTGCACGATATCAAAGGGTTCTTTGAATAGAAAAATCCCAAGAATCAGCGTGATGGTGGGAGAAACATACTCGATGAGTCCCAGGGTAATCAGCGGGAGCCTGTTGGCAGAAGCGGCAAACAAGCCCAAAGGCGTTGCTGTCATGATGCCGCAAAGCAGCAGTAATCCATACTGATAAGGTTCCCCAGTACCCAAGGCCCCCTTATTGTTGATCTCCAGGTAGACGATGGCGATCAAAGCCGGCGGCGCCAGAAATATGGTCTCATAAAAAAGCGAAAGCATGGCTTCCATCCTGAAGCTTTTTTTGATGGCCGCATAGGCCGCAAAGGTGGTGGACAGGCCTATGGCAATCAGAGGCAGTTCCCCAAAATGCAGTAAAAGGATAATAATACCGGCACAGGCAAAAACAAGTGCGATCATTTTATATCGCGAGATTTTTTCGCTAAAAAGCACGATACCGAAAATACAAACAACCAGAGGTTCGATATAGTACCCGATGCAGGTCTGGATCACAAAATCTGCGT
This sequence comes from uncultured Clostridia bacterium, assembly GCA_937889655.1. Taxonomy (GTDB): domain Bacteria; phylum Bacillota; class Clostridia; order Peptostreptococcales; family Anaerovoracaceae; genus CALBZG01. The sequence continues at coordinate 279 of CALBZG010000045.1, read as the reverse complement.
TGACCGCCCAAATATAGAGGGACCAGTTGAAGGTGATCAGAAAGCCTGCCGCCAGATATCGGAGAAGTATGCCCTTTTGTTTCATGGGTTCAATGATTTTGCTGATGCCGTAAATTTTCAGGTCTACAACAAAGCAGACCACTGCGACCAGCAAGATCCTGTAGAGAATGATCACATAGGAATCTATCGGCCTCAAGGCCTGCCAGTAAATCGGCAAAAATCCCCACAACACTGCGCTGCCCAGACATGCCGCTAAACCAAGCTCATATTCTGATTTTG
>CALBZG010000044.1 GCA_937889655.1 uncultured Clostridia bacterium | reverse complement strand
GAGGATGCCTCTTGGTATTCTTGCTCCCAGCTGCCGGTATTTTTTCGGGTTTTTCAGGAAGTCCACAACTTCCTCCAGCTCTTCCTTCTCTTCATCCAGGCCTGCAACGTCCTTGAAGGTCACCCGTCTCAATTCCTCGTCCTTTGCGATCCTCGCCCGGGACTTTCCGAACTGCATCACTTTGCCGCCGCCTCCCTGCTGGTTCATGATCATAAACCAGAAGAAAACCATCACGCCGATCAGGATCAGAGTTGGCAGCATGCTGATGTACCAAGGCGTGACCGCGGGTTCATCGGATGAATATTCCAAGGTCCCAGCAGTGATCTGCGGGAAAATATAGCTTTCATCGATGATCTGGATATCGATCAGCGATGGCGCATAAGCATATACGATATCGCCGTTTTTCAGGGTCCCTGTCAGCTTTGTCTCGGTGATGTTCAGCTCCGTGACTCTTTCAGCGGACAAATGGGATACAAAGGTGGAAAACGCCACTTCCTCCGATTTCTGCTCCTGTGGAACGCCTTTATAAAACCACGCCATGAAAATGACGATGGCAAATATCAGCAAGTAGACTCCAATATTTTTAACTAGTCTGTTCAATTGCGCTTTTTCCTCCTTCTTCAAATTTGATTTTATATCCTCGGGCTGTCCTTCCTCTGTCAAGACCGGAAGGCTCCGCTTTGCTATTCAACGCTTTTAGGAAATCATCTCCTAAAATGGCTATGACTTCATTCCCCCTGGCGACCAATGGGATCTTGTCGCGTTTTTCTCTCGGGACTTTCGCATCCACAAAAAAGTCCTGTAATTTTTTCCTGCCCACCCCGGCCAACTCTATCCGGTCACCGTCTTGTCTTGTGCGGATCTGCATATCGTTATCTAAAACCAGAAGTCTTCCGATCTCTTCAATAATAGACCGGGCATTTTCTACGGTCTGTTTTTCTGTTGAGCCCCCGGCCTTCCCGATTCTGTGATTCAGGATAATGTTGCCATATTCTATTCTGGCGGTGTAGCCATGAGGCAGATCGATGGATGTCCCCGTCTTCTCCTCGTCGATCAACTTGTCGATGGAGCTCAAGTGAACAGCTGTGATATCCTGCTCCAGACCCATATCTGCAAGGGCCATGACCACTGCCCGGCGCCTCAGGGATGGTGCCATCTCTTTCAAAGTCCTGCAATCGTATGTATTCTGGCCTTTCAAAGCGGAAGATAACCCCTCAGCTGCGCGTCCTCTCAAGTATTCTCTGTCCATCCAGGCATTGCTGGCAAGCCTTGCCAGGACTTCGATGATATTCTCATTATATTTTTCCTTCACCAGAGGGATCAATTCAAGACGAACCTTGTTCCTTTTATAGATCGGCTCCAAATTGGTATGATCTCTTTTCGCATCAAGGTCGTTGTTGATTAAATAGTCTTCTATTTCATGCCGGCTGATATCCAGCAACGGCCGGATCACAGCTGTGTTTCCCTCTCCCTGTCGGATATAGCCCATGCCTGCCAATCCATCGGTGCCTGTGCCTCTGATGATCCTGAGCAGCACGGTTTCAGCCTGATCCTCCAGGTTGTGGGCTACAGCGATTTTAACAAGCTTGCCATTTTTCGGATCGACGCGTTCTGCGACCTCGCTGAAAGCTTTATATCTCGCTGCTCGGCCAGCTTCCTCCCCTGACATACCGGTTTCAGCGGCCATGGCATTGCAGTCTATTTTAAAAGAATAACACGGGGTTTCCCATTTTTTGCAGAGTTCCTCCACAAAGGCCTGCTCCTCATCGCAGATTACTGGTCTGAGCTGGTGATTGACGTGGACAATGTGCAGCTTGATGGCGTATTCACTTTTTAATTTGTGAAGCACATGAAAAAGACACACTGAATCAGGGCCTCCTGAAAGACCCACAACAATTGTGTCCCCTTTTTCTATTAGCCTATGGGTATTGATAGTGTTTTTGACTTCTTTTATCATAGCTAAGGAATTATATCATACTTTTTTGTCTGCAACAACAAAAAAGACCCCCTAATTTGGGGTCTCTCTTTAATGATCCTCTAATAATCTTCTAAATGATCCTCAAAATAATACTCAAATTAAATGGCTTGAAGCCGATGGGTAAAAGCCTAATAGATGTTGAAGAACCTTTTGGCGTTTTCGCAGGTTATCCTGGCGACCTCTTCGTACTTTATGCCTTTTATTTCAGCGACTTTGCGGGCGGTATGTTCCACATAAGGAGACATGTTCTGCCGGCCCCTGAATGGCACCGGTGTCAGATAAGGTGCGTCGGTTTCTATCAGCATGTACTCGATAGGGATCTCTTTGACCACCTCCACCAGTTTTTTCGCATTGTCGTATGTGACAGGGCCTGCAATTGAGATCGTAGCGCCGAGTTTGACATACTGCTGGGCCAGATCCTTGCTGCCGCTGTAGCAATGGAGCAGAACCCTTGCGTCCTTTGTGAGCTCGCCTCCCGGACCCGGCCTTTTCGGGAACCAGCTGGTCCGCTCATCGGAAAAGGCTCCGTGCTCCTTCAATACAGTCATCACTTTTTCATGGGCATCACGATCGTGGATGATCATAGGCATCCTGTAGGAGTTTGCCAGCTCGATCTGGCTTCTGAACCAGTACAGCTGATTCTCCCGGGTGGAGTACTCTTTGAAGAAATCAAGACCGATCTCACCGATAGCCTGTACCTTCGGCTTTCTTGCAAGCTGCGCCAGCAAAGTGATCTGGGTTTCATCAAAGCTGTCCGTTTCATGGGGATGGCAGCCCACAGCCGCATAGCACCAAGGGAACCTGGCAGCGTGCCTGGCAGCCATGGCGGAGGAGCTTAGGTCAAAACCTACATCCATGACATAGCTCACATCCGATTCTTCGATGGCTTTAAAAAGGGCCTCGCGGGATGCGTCGTCATAGGACTCGTTGTTCAGGTGAGCATGTGAATCAAATAGCATAGTATACCTCACGTCTATCAATTTAATTGCTGCATGTTGATCGCTACGTAACAGGATTGCCGTCATCAGCGATAGTTGTGACAAATTCAAAGCGTTCCCGGCCATCCACAATATTATCAGCAAACATCAGCATGCCTTTGGACTCCAGGCCTCTGAGCTGGCGAGGCTTCAGATTGGCTACCACGATAACTTTCTTGCCGATGCAGTCCTCCGGTTTATGGGACTCGGCCACTCCGGATATGATCTGTCTGGTTTCCGTACCCATTCTAACCTTGAAAACCAGCAGCTTGTCAGCTTTCGGATGCTTCTCCGCAGCCAGGATCGTTCCGACCCTGAAATCGATTTTGTCGAACACGTCATATTCGATTTCGTCCTTCAGCTTTAAAGGAATGTTTGCTTCGGTTTCCTTCATGGCCTCAAGAGCTTCCAGTTCGGCTTCAATATCCATTCTCGGGAAGAGCGCTTCGCCCTTCTTCACCTGTTCTCCGCCCATCATGTCGAAGGTGAAGACATCGCTCCATACCGGATCCGCATACCAAAGGCCCATCTGTTTTCTGATGGCTTCCGTGGTGGAATGCATGAATGGATAGATCAGCACCGAGATGATCCGCAGGGATTCTGCCAGATTGTGCATCACGGCATCCAGCCTGCTCTTGTTTGCTTCGTCCCGTGCAAGGATCCACGGTGTATTTTCATCGATATATTTATTCGCCCGGCGCACCACCTGCCATATTTCTTCAAGAGCCATGTTGAATTCGAACTTGTCCATATGAGTTTCAACTTTGGCAGCGGCCCCTGTGGCTGTTTCCTTCAGCTCACGGTCGCTGGCGCTGATTTCCTGGCCGGGATTTTCTTCAGCCTTCGGCACGATGCCGCCGCAATATTTCTCTATCATGCTGACCGTTCTTGAGACCAGATTCCCAAGGTCGTTTGCCAAATCGTAATTGATACGCTTGATCATGACCTCATTGGTAAAAAGGCCGTCCTGCCCAAAAGTATATTCTCTTAAAAGGAAGTATTTCAAAGCGTCGACGCCGTATCTTTCTATGAGTTTAGCCGGATCAACGACATTGCCCTTGGATTTGCTCATCTTTCCGCCGTCCAGCAGAAGCCATCCATGGCCCAGGACCTGCTTCGGCAGAGGCTGGTCGCAGGACATCAGCATGGCAGGCCAAATGATGGAATGGAATCTCACGATTTCTTTCCCCACAAGGTGGACATCCGCAGGCCAATATCTTTTATAAAGCTCCGGTTCATCCGGGTATCCCAGGGCAGTTATGTAGTTCGAAAGCGCATCCAGCCAGACATAGATCACATGGCGTTCATCGATAGGCACCGGGATGCCCCAAGCAAAGGTGGACCGGCTGATGCAGAGATCTTCGAGG
>CALBZG010000043.1 GCA_937889655.1 uncultured Clostridia bacterium | reverse complement strand
ACATACTCCTGTAACAAGCCCTACATATCCCGTTCCGATTACTGTGATTCTCATAATGCGCTCTCGATCTCCCTAATGATTCCCGATGAAATGTCTAATTACTTTCTGATCAAATATTTTATTTTCCCCGCATATGCCCTTAAAAAACCTTCAAATGTTTTAATTGCAACAATGATTTTTATACTGGTTTGATTATATATTTCAGCATCGATGATATGCTTTGAATAAAGGTCTATATTCTTCCTAATGTACTCAGGAAAATAATCGTCAATTTCGACTGCGCGAAACTCTTTCTCGCCAGTGCAAACATTCACACCTGATTTGACACGGTCATTGATTATTTCGATATCTGTATGCTGTTCATCATTGAACTCCTGATGTGCAAAATTTTTTAATTTGTCAGAAATAGCTTCTGTACCACCTAGATAGCTGAAATGCCAGCCGCCATTGAACTTATATCGGCAATTTCTATAATAGCGAAGTTTATTTGGAGTCACTCCGGCATTCATTTCTTTAATAACTAGATTACTGTAAATAATAAAACGCTCATCCAGATTGTTGAATAATATGGAAGCATATTTTATTATTTTAACAGATGCTGTACGCCACACAGGCGCCTTTACATTCAAGTTATTCAGGTAATACCAGTAAACTCTAAGGCAAATGCATATTACTTCATTCGTTTTGATTTCTATTTTATATAAATGCTTTGGATCAGGTATTTCATCAACGTCAGATATCATAATTATGTCTTCAGGGTCACAATCCTTCAAACCATGAAGTATCGCATTTCGTTGATAATTTTCAAAGTGCCAGGAAGTCTCGAATTCAGGAAAATCATCAACGACAATGTGTAATATTTTATCAGAAAATCTCTTGAAACGGTTTTTATTGTCCTGATAAATCAAATTTTTCTCTTTATTGCTGAACGTCTTTGTTGCTTCGACCAACACAAATTTGTCTACAATATCACTCAATATATTCAGGCGCATTTCTAGTATATCCAGTTCGTTATAGAATATGAAACAGTCATATATCATAGCTTTTACCGCCTACTAATAAACAATCACAAAATGTTTCCGGTAGTTGCTCGCCCAAACCAATATCAATTTCTTTTATCGAATCAGCTCCATAATACAGTCTCTGTTTCATCAAGTCCTTATACCAAATAACTGGCATTCTCCCTAAATAGCTTGCCCACATACTGAAAGAGGAATTCGAAGCTATGAGAATCGAAGATTGGCTCAATCCTAACAGGTCGTTCACGCTATTGCCGTAATCTGCTCTAACTACCCCGGGCAAGGATAGAACATCCTTTATCTCATCATCTGTCGCATCACTAAACACACGGATGTCTATACATCGACCACAAATCTCCCTGACCTGTTCGATTTTTTCAATATACCATTCCATTGGAAGTCTCGCATTCGAAATCCTGCTTGTCAGGGACTCTAACGGCACATTCTTGAAATCTCCAAGCCTGATATGGACACCTACAAATTTGTTTTTTCTAAATTGTTTTTTTGTCCTGCATATTTTTTCCAATTCATTTCCAATCAATTCGTGATCCATTATTATGTCGCTGAACAGATTTCTCATACCGGTACACACTATGATTGTATCTTTTTTCAAATTGAATTGAATGTGTTCCGATTTATACTGGATATATTTTTCTTTGCTCATAATATTGCATCGGAGAAGTAAATACGCTTTCCTCCAATCATGTATATAGTCCTCAGTACTTTTGAATAAAGTGAAATATGTTCTTTTATCTTTTTCTCTTCTAATTAACGGCCCGACTTTCAATTGCCCCCAAGTTGGCCATATGATTTGAAAATTCTCTTTTTTTGCCAACGCAATAGCTTCTGCAAAAGGAAAAAGAAGGTTGCCTAGTCCAGGCCCACCGATCCTAATTAGACCTAAATCATAACGAGATAATTGCGGATAAACATAAAACATGCCTTTGGCGCTCCATTTTCTTGGTGAGATATTTTCAGTGTTCAATTTGCTGTTTAATTCTATTAAGCGTCCTGCCAAGGTAAAACCTGAAGCTAAAAGGCCGCTTAGCTTTTGGAAAACCAAATTGTTTTGCTATGTAAATTAACTCAGGAAATCGATTGTGTTCCATAAAATAATCAAAGATTTTTATAAAACCATATTTCTTTTCATTAGGTACATGCCATATACTAACTGGGTTAAAGATATAATTCGTTGAGGCAAGATAGAATCCTCTACCTGTCCAATATCTATAAATATATTGATTTGCATTGTGTACAGATCCCGACATTTCTTTGTTGACAGCAATTGATGTGATATGCTCGTCGTTCCATCTAAGTAAATCTGGTATATTATTTGCATCATTGATAACCTGATTGCAAGATTGATAAAGTTCTTTAAGCAACAATCCATTGGCTCCAATAAACTCTCCGCCATAATGTGTGACGTTCGCCGGTCTCCTATATATCCGTTGATAATTATCCAGTATTGCTTTTCTATCAATATGGTCGATGGAATGTTGTACATCAAATAGTAACAAATTACTATCTATTTCATTATAAACAGAAGTAAGCGATGCGACGCATATCGTATCAGTATCGATAATGATTGCTCTGTCATCAACTGAAATATTGGCAATAAGATCCCTCATAACATCATATCGGTAATTTACAATATCCCAATTGTAATTCGTCCCCATCGAATGCTTTCCAAAAGCGAGACGTCTGATTTTAATATCATTTTTCTTAAAGATTTCAGTGAAATAATCACCTATATCGAAATTAACATACAACAAGCATTCAATATCTCTATTGTGGTTTTTTGCCGAACAAAGAGACACGACAGAATTTTTTAAATATATGCTCATGGCCTTGTCAACATTTTTTTCATCCATCTGGCCAGTAGTGATTTGCTCTGGTCTAGCCAACATATTAATAAAGTAGTCCATTATATTTTCTCCATTAATTGCAATTACTTTCGTTTCAATTGTCTAATATATTTCAACTCTTCGATTTTAAATGATTTTAGCATGACTAAATATAATATGGCTGCTAAGATGACCGTCACGCCCATCAATACCGCTCTTGGCATCCAAATTGTGTTTGAAATAAGCACATTCAATGCAAAAGATGCAGATATTGAAATTACTGCAGAAAAAAGAATTTTCCTGATCTTAGTCTTCGATTCAACTATAAGGATTTTTTGGTGTTTCATTCTCAAGCCATAATAAAGAAAACCGGCATTGCAGATCGAAGCAATGCTGGTTGCCAATGCCAGCCCTCCATGCGCCATAAATCTGATCAAAATCAAATTTAACACCACATTAATTATAACACCTATCGCTCCACAGACCATAGGCGTTTTCATATCATGTATCGAATAATATGTTTGGGTAAAAAGTATATTTAAAGAAGTAAACAGCATTCCTGCTGAGTAGAATAGAAAAGCGGTACTTGTCAAGGCTGTTGAAGTCGGATCGAAGGCTCCGCGTTCATAAATGATCTGTACGATTTGCTGACTATAAAGCATGGCGCCCAGAGAAAATGGAATTGCGATGATGCAGATCAGATTGAATCCGGTAGAAACCATTTTATTGAAGTTCTGATACTCCTCGAGTGCTTGCGCTTGAGTCATTTTAGGATAAATGACCGTCATCATGATCGATATCGTCAACCCGGTAATTAGTCCAACCAGGAGATTTCCATAGTTCAAAGCGGCTACGCTACCTTCCGGAAGCCTTGAGGCCAGAGTTTTATCGATAAAAACATTTATTTGATGTATATAACTGCCAACAAAAACCGGAAGTGAAAGGGCCGCAACCTTTTTGGCAGTTCCGCCGATCCGGAAAATGAATATGTAATTGAAAGAATGCTTGCTGGAAATATACCATGTGGCTATCAACTGCAGTATATATGCCAGC
>CALBZG010000042.1 GCA_937889655.1 uncultured Clostridia bacterium | reverse complement strand
CAGAGATATGTCTGCGATCCTGGTATTGCCTTGGGAAATAAAACAAAAAGTCTTCTAGAGAAGCTATGTTCAGTTTTAATAATAATTCCTTTTTTTTAGGCCCTACCCCTTTTAGCAAATCAACGTCGTCTGTAATTTTCATTGAAATATTACCTCTTTACCTCTATATGCCTCTTTTTGATCTGTCGGGATAAAGTGCCTGCAACCACCACAGATACGCTATTTAATTCAATAGAGGTAAATTCCCTGATATTGTTTTCTATTTCGTCGATCAGCTGGTTCGTGACTTTTGTGATGCTGGTCCCGAACCTCACGACAATATACAGACGGATATCCAAACCTGTGGGACCGTAATTGATCTCAATGTTGCTGGCATCGTCAAAATAACCGAGCCTTGAAAACAGATTATTGATAATTTTGCCCTTTTGATTGCAAATATAAACCTTTCCGGACAGCCGATCTACAGCTTCGGTAATAATCTTTCCAATAACCGCTTTTGTGATCGAAATTGTTCCGTATTCGGTCTCAGCCTTATAAAACATTTAAGTATCACTTCCTTCCGGAATTAAATTAGAAATATTATAGCATAAATTAAAAAAACCTGCATCGCAGGTTTTTAGGTTACTATACTTATATAGCGCGGTTCACTTTACCGGAACGAAGACATCTTGTGCAAACGTTTGAAGTTCTAACTGTTCCGTTTTCATCAACTTTGACAGTTTGAATATTTGCATTCCACTTTCTTCTTGTATGTCTGTTGGAATGGGAAACATTGTTTCCGGAAACCTGGCCCTTCCCGCAAATTTCACATTTTCTTGACATATACCGCACCTCCTTTTTATATCTTGAGCTTACGCATGAGCACTTGTGTTGATATGTTTTAAGTTATCCATACAGTGGTCGAACAAGCGATATTATAACAAAGAAACAGAATAAATACAAGCATTATTTTATTTCAACCCATATTCAACTAGTTTATTGAATAATTGCCTTCTGGTTATCGCCAGAACTTCTGCAACTTTGTCTAGATTGTTCGGGTATTTTAGCATTAAATTGACAATATATTTCTTTTCAATATCGCTTCTAAGTTCTTTCAGCGATAGATCTTTAGAAGCTATTCCGCTTTCTTCCTGAACCGCTATTTCGGCCTTTGACGCTGCATTCATGATGTCCGGGGGAAGGCATTCCTCGCTGATATAGCCATTGTCTGAAAGCACGACCAGCCTTTCTATGATGTTTTTAAGTTCTCTAATGTTTCCGGGATAATTATAATTATTCAAAAATTCCTTGACGCCTTCCGACATTGAAACAACAGGCTTCGCTGTTTCGATTTCATATTTTTTAAGAAAATAATCGATGAAAAGAGGAATGTCTTCTCTTCTTTGATTCAGCGGAGGAAGTTCCAGGACAATGGTGCTGATTCGATAAAAGAGGTCGCTCCTGAATTGCTCTTCCTGCATATCCTTATGGAGATTCCTGTTCGTAGCCGTGATAAGTCTGAAATCGACATCGATAGGCACATTGCTGCCCAGTCTATAGATTTGCTTGTTTTCGATGGCTTTGAGCAATTTGCCTTGAAGGTTCATGGAGATCCCGCCGATTTCATCCAGAAATAGCGTACCATGATTTGCGGCTTCGAAAAGTCCGATCCTTCGTTGTGCAGCTCCGGTAAAAGAACCTTTTTCGTGTCCGAAAAGCTCCGATTCCAGTATAGATTCCGATAGCGCCTGACAATTGAGCTCCAGAAAATTATTTTCTTTGCGGTTGCTCAGATCATGGATATGCGAAGCAAGAACCTCTTTCCCGGTTCCCGATTCGCCAAGAATAAGAATGCTGGCTTCACTTTTAGCAGCGCGCTCCGCCAATGCGAGTACCTGTCGGAACTTTGGGCTTCTGCTATCCAGCATATATCCTCTGCTGCTGATCATATCCCTCAGTAGAGAATTATCCATTTTGAGTCGTTTTTCCTCTGAAAGCCTGGCGATTTCCAGAATCAACTCTTCCGGGTCAGTTCCTTTGGTGATATAGGTGTATGCGCCGTCTTTCATAGCTTGTACTGCTTTTTCAATGGTTCCAAAGGCCGTCATTATAATCACCTCCACCGGGATCCCTTTTCTTTTGATGTACTGCATCAAAACATCGCCGTTCATTCCGGGCATCATAAGATCCGTCACGACAAGATCGTAATCAGATTTACCCATCAATTCCAGTGCTTCTCTGCCGCTGTTGCATGTTGTGACCTGATACCCCTTGGATAGCAGGATCATTTTTAAAACATCGCAATAATCCTGCTCGTCATCCACTACTAATATGTTGAAAATGGTGTTGATCAATTTGTAATTCCTTTCTTTTAAGATATTTTATTCCATATTCGCTTACTCTAAAGGCAAGGTGATAGTAAATGTGGTTCCCACACCAAGTTCGCTCTCAAGATCGATGGTTCCGTTCATTTTCTGAACTTCGTTATAAACTATAT
>CALBZG010000041.1 GCA_937889655.1 uncultured Clostridia bacterium | reverse complement strand
AGGGTCAGAGCTATGGCGACAGAAAGCCTCAGGGTACAGGCCAGGGTCAGAGCTATGGCGACAGAAGACCTCAAGGCTCAGGCCAGGGTCAGAGCTATGGCGACAGAAGACCTCAAGGGCCAAGGCCTCAAGGCTCCGGCCAGGGTACAGGGCAGGGCCAGGGCTATGGCGACAGAAGGCCTCAAGGACCTAGACCACAAGGCCAGGGCTATGGCGACAGAAAGCCAAAAGCTGAATCAGCCGCTCCTGTAGTTGCGGCAAAACCTATTCAGAAGAAGGACGATAGAAGCAAAGCCCATGTTGGCAAGGAAAAAGATAAATTTGCAAAGCTCGAAAGCGGTCCAAGCAAGAGGCTGCAGCCAGGCACATATAAGCAATTATCACTTGAAAAAGCACCGAAGCCGAAAAAACATATAAAGCAGTCAAAAGAGATCGAGCCTGAAATCAACGTTGCAGAGCTCCCTGAAGGGACCATCGTTATCAATGTTCCTATTACAGTGGCAGGCTTTTGTGAACAAATAGAAGTTCCTACATCAAAAGTCATCATGAATCTGATGAAGCTTGGCATTATGGCGACGCTCAATCAGAACCTCGATGAAGACACTGTGCTCCTCCTGGCAGAAGATCTGGGAATTAGCGTAGTGATCGGAAGAGTTGAGGAAGAAATCGTTGAAGAAGGTATCGAGAACTTCAAGGATAAAGATGAAGACCTGAAACCGAGACCTCCGATCATCACTGTCATGGGACATGTTGACCATGGTAAAACATCTCTGCTGGATGCTATAAGAAAGACGAACGTTACAGCTTCGGAATCCGGTGGGATCACTCAACATATCGGTGCTTCGGAAGTTGTGGTAAATGGACAGAAAATAGTATTCCTGGATACGCCGGGACATGAAGCTTTCACAGCCATGAGAGCAAGAGGAGCGCATATTACGGATATCGCAGTGCTGGTCGTAGCTGCAGACGATAGCGTTATGCCGCAGACTCTTGAATCCATCAGCCATGCGAAAGCAGCTGGCGTACCGATCATCGTTGCCATCAACAAAATGGACAAACCGGCTGCGGACATTGAAAAAGTTAAGAATGATCTGGCCAGCAAGGGAGTTCTGGTAGAAGATTGGGGCGGCGACGTTATATCCGTTCCAGTATCAGCCAAATCGGGAGAGGGTATAATGAATCTCCTGGAAATGATATTACTGCAGGCGGAAATGCTGGGTCTTCAGGCCAATCCGAACAGGCTGGCATCCGGATCTGTCATTGAAGCGAGACTGGACAAGTCAAAGGGCCCTGTGGCTACACTGCTGGTACTGAATGGAACCTTGCAGACAGGTCAATCTGTTGTTGCAGGAACAAGCGCAGGTAAAATTAGATTGATGACCAATTTTAAAGGCGGCACCATCAAAAAAGCTGGCCCTGCAACCGCGGTGGAGATACTGGGGCTGACAGAAGTGCCGGAAGCAGGGGATGAATTCTACGTCGTCAATGACCTGGCGAAAGCTAAGGAAATTGCCGCTAACAGGAAGGCCAAGGTTCGTGAAGAAGTTCTCGCAAGAAATGCAAGTACAAGTCTGGAAAAGCTTTTCAGCCAGATGAAAGAAGGCGAGATCAAGGAATTGAACCTCATCATCAAAGGGGATGTGCAGGGCTCGGTTGACGCTGTCAGAACATCTCTTGAGAAATTGAAGACGGAAAATATAAGAACCAACATAGTACATTCTAATGTCGGAACGATCACTGAGTCGGACATCATGCTTGCAGGCGCTGTCGGAGCGGTCGTCATTGGATTCAATGTCAGACCTTCGACAGAAATCACGTTGCAGGCTGAAAGAGAAAATATCGAAATCAGATGCTATAGAGTCATTTATAATCTGATCGAAGAAGTTGAAGCTGCGATGAAGGGTATGCTCGATCCTATATTCAAAGAGGTCGTGCTAGGCAAGGCTGTTGTAAGGGAAACCTTCAAGGTGCCGGGCATTGGAATAATTGCAGGTGCTTACATCACTGAGGGCAAGGTGGTTAGGAACGAAAAAATCAGACTTGTCCGCGACGGTATCGTGATCCATGAAGGCAAAATATCCTCTCTGAAAAGGATGAAGGATGACGTAAAAGAAGTTCGCGACGGCTTTGAATGCGGCATAGGTATTGAGAACTATAACGACATTAAAGAGGGCGATACGATAGAATGCTTTACCATGGAAGAGATTAAAAGAGTATAGGTGTTGATATGGGAAGAGGATTCAGACAGGGGCGACTTGGCGAAGAGATAAGGCGTATCATCAGCGAAATGCTCCTTCGGGAGATAAAGGACCCGAGACTGTCAGGGCTGGTCAGCATTTCTGCAGTTGAAGTCACAAGCGATGGCAGTTATGCAACTTGCTACGTTTTGGTTCTGGGCAGCGATCCTGCCCAGGAAGCTACTGACGAAGAGAAGGAACAAGTTATCAAGGCATTCAATAGTGCCAAGGGGCTGATCAAAAGAGAGATAGGCCATCAAATTAAACTTAGACATGTTCCGGATTTAATATTTAAGATCGATACATCCATGGAATATAGCAGACATATTTCAAAAATAATCGACAGCCTGGGATTGGAGAAAGAGGATGAACAATAATTCCCTAAGGGAAATAGCGGATAAGCTTATAGAAGTTGATCAGATCCTGCTTTTCCCCCATGTGAATATGGATGGCGATGCGCTGGGATCGGCAGTTGCTCTGTGCAAGGGGCTTCGGCTTCTCGGCAAAAAATGCAGCGTATTGATAGAAGATGAAATACCGGGCTATTTAATGTTTCTTGACAAAGGCTATTGTATAGAAAACGCTGATAAGATCAAACATCCCGACCTGTGTATATGTGTGGACTGTGCGGAAATCAGCAGATTCAAAAAAAGAAAAGAAAAGTTCATGCAGGGCAAAAGCAGCATGTGCATAGATCATCACATCACTTCCGATCCGTTTTGCGATTTCAATTATATTGACGGAAATGCCGCGGCCACTGCAGAAATAGTATTTAAGCTCCTTAAGGAACTTAACGTTGAAATGGACAAAGAGATCGGTGAAGCGCTCTGGGCGGGCATCACTACGGATACGGGCAACTTCCAATATTCCAATACCACCAAGGAAACCCATGAGATCGTTGTGCAGCTTTATGATCTGGATATCGATCATAACGATATCAGCGTGAAGATCTATGAAAATGTCCGTCCGGAAAAGATGCTTATGACAAACAAGGTCATGGACAACATTAGATTTTTTGCAGGGGGCAAGGCAGCTATCACCTATGTTACCCTTGATATGCTAAAAGAAACCGGAGCAAAGGCGGACGAAACCGAGGGCATCGTCGAAAAGCTGCGATGCATAGCAGGAGTGGAAATCGCAGCATTCCTTAAAGAAGACGCTGAAGAGCGCATCAAAGTCAGCATGCGCTCGAAATCCTACGCAAATGTTGCCGAGATCGCCATGCGTTTTAATGGAGGAGGGCACACCAAGGCTGCCGGCTGCACCATTAACGCAGACATGCCTTTTGCAATGAAAATGATGGTCAATGAGATCGAAATAACTTTGAAAGAGGCATGCGAAAAGGCCAGGCAGGAAAATAAAAGGCTATGATAAATGAAGGCATAATCATTCTGGACAAACCTGCGGGATATACCTCTCATGACTGTGTCGCCATCATCAGGAAATTGACGGGCATCAAGAGAGTCGGACATACGGGTACTCTGGATCCCCAAGCAACAGGAGTGCTGACGGTTTGCATCGGTTCTGCAGCCAGGATTACAGAATATCTGGATTTTGACTATAAAACCTACCGGTGCGAGATCGAATTCGGCAGAATGACAGATACCTACGATGCCTGGGGCACTGATCTCCCGCAGGATGAACAACAGACTGCAGCAGTCCTTGAGCTCACAGAGGATAAAATCAGGGAAGTGCTTAAGAGATTCAAAGGGCATATCCTGCAGATGCCCCCTAAGTATTCCGCCCTCAAAGTGAACGGGAAAAAGCTGTATGAATATGCCAGAAGCGGCCAGGATGTTGATATCAAGGCCAGAAATGTGGACATAACAGAACTTGAAATAGACAGCATCGATCTTTGGAATAAGAAGGCCGTGTTTACTGTCAAATGTTCGAAAGGGACCTATATCAGAAGCATATGCCATGACGCCGGGTCCATGCTAGGATGTGGCGCAGTGATGTCAGGCCTTGTGCGACTGGAAAGCGGCGCGTGTAAAATCGAGGATTCCGTCAGCATTGATGAGTTAAGAAATACTAAAGACCTGAACACCGTGATCAGAAGAGCGGATTTTGCTTTGCAGAATATGGGGAAAATTGAAATACCGCCACACAGATCAGGCTGGTTTCTTAACGGAGGGTCGCTGAGGGCTGACGAAGCGGAGATCGTTGAAGAGCCAAAAATCCCAGAACAAAAGGATTTTTATTGCGTATATAGCAATGAAGATTTTTTGGGAGTAGCCGTCATTAAAAACGGTGCATATAAACCGGACAAAATATTTTCCAAAAGGACAAGAAGTATCAGAGATGAAAATTTTTAATTCGATCAATGAAATAGAGAATATCGAGCCTACAGCCCTGGCCCTTGGGAATTTCGATGGTATCCATCTGGGGCACAAAGCCCTTATAGAAACCACGGTTAACAGCGCCCGCAGCCAAGGCATCAAGCCTGCGGTTTTTACTTTTGCCAATCACCCAAGAAATATTATCGCGGGGGAAAACATCGTCAAAAACATTATATATTTTGATGAGAAAGCTAAAATCATTAAAGATCTTGGTGTGGATTATCTTTTTAATATCCCTTTTGACCTTGAACTGATGAATATGACCCCTAAGGAATTTGTTGAGAATCTTCTCATCAAACGATTTAACATGAAATCCGGCTATTGTGGATTCAACTACAGGTTTGGCAAAAATGCCGCCGGGACCCCGGAGACCCTGAAGGAATTTGGTAAAAATCATAATTTTTCGATCGACGTATTAGATCCGGTGATCATCGACGGGCAAATCGTTTCGAGCACTTTGATCAGAGAATTGATAACAGAAGGCAAAGTCGATATGTGTCTGAAATACCTGGGTCGCCTTTACGCCATCGATGGCGAAGTTGTGGTCGGCCACCGTCTAGGGAAAACCATCGGATTCCCGACATCGAACCTGATCATCGATGAAGACATGGTTTCACCGGCAAATGGAGTATATATTACTATTTGCATTTACAATGGCGTCGAGTACCCCAGTATTACTAATGTCGGGGTGAAGCCAACCATCGGGATCAATAAGAAGAATGTTGAAACCCATATATTCGGATTTGAGAATGAATTATACGGGAAAAATATCAGAGTCGAGTTTCTCATTAAAACCAGGGATGAAAGAAAATTCGAATCCATTGATGAACTAGCGTCTCAGATCACAAGAGACTGTATCGCTGCGAAGGCTTATTTTTCCAAATAAATATAGACAAAAAAGACGTTTCATGATATTATGAACCGTTATAAAAATTACCTGGGCTTAGTTGAACGAGCTCTCCGCCGTTAACCCAGCTTAAGGTGGACACATTAAAAATTAAGGAGAAGAAAAATGATCGATCAGACAAAAAAAGCGGAAATTATCAAAGAGTATCAGGCAAAAGAAGGCGACACCGGTTCTCCGGAAGTTCAGATCGCGATACTCACTTACAGGATCAACGATTTGAATGAGCACTTGAAGATCCACAAAAAGGACCACCACTCAAGAAGGGGTCTTTTAAAGATGGTTGGACAGAGAAGGAATCTGCTGAACTACCTGAAAGAGAAGGACGTGGAAAGATACAGGACACTAATTGCTCGTTTAGGTTTAAGAAAGTAATACAACTTAAAAATTTAAGCGGGGCCTCTTAAGGAGCTCCGCTTTTATTTATACTTTTTAGTTAGTGCATTCGTGCGCAACGGAACAAGAATTAACAGGAGGTAGTTGTTAATTATGAGATTTGAAGATTACAGAGTTTTTAAAACAGCAGTTGGAGGCAGACTCCTTCAACTGGAGATCGGCAAGGTCTGCGAGCTTGCCAATGGGCAGGTCATGATGCGTTATGGCGATACAGTGGTAAACGTCACCGCATGCTGCAGCGATACACCTCGCCCTGATCAGGATTTTTTCCCGCTGTCCTGCGACTTTGAGGAAAGAATGTATGCTGCGGGTAAGATCCCCGGCGGCTTTATAAAGAGAGAAGGACGTCCAAGTGAAAAGGCTATTCTGAGCTCCAGGCTCATGGACAGACCGATCAGGCCGCTCTTCCCTAAAGGCTTTATCAATGACGTTCAGGTGGTAGCGACTGTTATGTGCGTCGATCCGGATTGTTCACCGGAAATCGTTGCCATGATCGGATCATCCGTTGCATTGAGCATTTCGGATATACCTTTCGATGGGCCTACAGGATCGGTTCTTATCGGGCGTGTTGACGGCGAGTTTGTTGTCAATCCAACTAAAAGCCAACGTGATGCCAGCGACATGCACCTTGTTGTCAGCGGAACAAAAGATGCTGTCATGATGGTCGAGGCCGGCTGTGATGAAGTACCTGAGGAAATCGTTCTGGAAGCCATCATGTTCGCTCACGAAGAAATCAAAAAAATCGTTGCGTTTATCGAAGACGTCGCTTCAGAAGTGGGCAAGCCGAAAAAGAATGTTACGATTTACAAAGCGCCGGCTGATATCGATCAGGCGGTCAGAGAATTTGCTACCAGTAAAATGCGCGCGGCGATACAGACTCCGGACAAGCTTGAGCGTCTTGACAATATGGATGCTGTTGAACAGGAAACCAGGGAGCATTTCGCAGGGATATATCCTGACAATGGCAAAGACGTGTCCAGCGTTTTATACAACATTACGAAAGAGCAGGTCAGAAATATGATACTTGACGAAGGTATCAGGCCTGACAATAGAAAGCTTGACGAAATCAGACCGATTTGGTGCGAAACCAGTTTCCTCCCAAGGACTCATGGCACAGGCCTTTTCAAAAGAGGCCAGACTCAGGTCCTCAGTGTGGCAACACTTGCCCCGGTCGGTGAAGCTCAGACCATCGACGGCATAGGCGACGAAACGGAAAAAAGATATATGCACCATTACAATTTCCCGCCATATTCAGTGGGAGAAGCCGGTCGTATGAAATCCCCGGGCCGTCGGGAAATCGGGCACGGCGCATTGGCTGAAAGAGCCTTGCTGCCTGTATTGCCTTCAGTTGTGGATTTCCCTTATGCGATCAGAGTCGTTTCCGATGTTCTCTCCAGCAATGGATCCACATCTCAAGCTTCGGTGTGCGGAAGCACAATGGCATTAATGGATGCCGGCGTTCCAATCAAAAGACCCGTGGCCGGAATCGCTATGGGGCTCATCGAGCGTGTGGAGGAAGACGGAAAAAGCAAGATGGCGATCCTGTCCGATATCCAAGGGATGGAAGATTTCCTTGGGGATATGGATTTTAAAGTGGCAGGTACTGAAAAGGGTGTTACTGCCATACAGATGGACATCAAGGTGCACGGTCTTTCAAAGGAAGTTCTGGAAACAGCGTTAAAGCAGGCTCATGAAGGCAGAATGCACATCATGGAAAAAATGATGGAAGAAATATCTGCTCCGAGAGAAGAACTTTCACCTTATGCACCTAGAATCATAACCATGCAGATCGACCCTGACAAAATCAGAACGGTCATCGGCCCTGGAGGCAAGACGATCAACAGGATCATCGCAGAAACCGGCGTGAAAATCGATATCGAGGATACCGGCATCATTTATATTGCCGCACCGGATATGGAAACTGCCCGTAAAGGTGTTGCTGAAGTCGAACTTCTCACAAAAGATGTCGAAATTGGTGAAACCTACGAGGGGACCGTGACTCGAATCATGGCCTTTGGAGCCTTTATCGAGATCCTTCCGGGCAAGGAAGGCCTTCTGCATATTTCCAAGATGGCAAAAGAGAGAGTGGAAAAAGTGGAAGATGTGATGAATGTGGGTGACAAGGTACGCGTAAAGGTAACTGAGATCGACAACCAGAACAGAATCAATCTTTCCCGCAAGGAACTGCTGTAGCAGTGTGATCTGCGTACAAGACAAATTACAAACGAAAGAATCCCTTCACAGGGATTCTTTTTTGTTTGTAGCTTTAGCGGCGGTTCCGACCGAAGGATGAGGGAGGAACAA
>CALBZG010000040.1 GCA_937889655.1 uncultured Clostridia bacterium | reverse complement strand
TGGTGGGCGCTATAGGGCTCGAACCTATGACCCTCTGCTTGTAAGGCAGATGCTCTCCCAGCTGAGCTAAGCGCCCCAATGATAGCAACTTCCGTTGTTCTATTTACTTGACACAGTTATTAAATATACAGTAAAGGCACTTATATGTCAAGTGGGTTGGCCCATTTTTTTTGCTCAGAAGCAAAGATTTTTATTGAGTCGATATCGGCATTTTTAAAGGAAGATTTTCTTCTGAGATCACTGTACAAGACCCCCCTGTCAAGTTCATCATAAGTTCTACCATTTGCTCCTTGCTTTCCGCCCGGCACATTATGGTCGCGGTCACCTGCTCGGTATAAACCATGTCGCGGATTTTGAACCATGGGATGCCTTCAGCAGGGCCGTTTAAGCATTCAAGGTTCTTGAGCCTGTTGATGAAAGAATAGTCTATTTTTATTTGTATGACCGACATTTCCTCGACTTGGCATATTGAGGCTGCTTCAAGGGCCGCTTTGGCTGTGTTCGTATATGCCCGCACCAGACCTCCGGTGCCCAGCTTTATTCCGCCGAAATATCTGGTGACGACCACCGCAGCATAGGTGATATTCTCCATAACAAGCATTTGAACGATCGGCGCTCCAGCCGTACCCTGAGGCTCCCCATCATCGGAGGCCCATTGCAGTTGTCCTTTGTCTCCCAAAACAAAAGCTGGCACGTTATGTGTTGCATCTTTGTGTTTTCTTTTGATTTCCGCAATAAAGGCATCTGCTTCTTCCCGGTTAGACACCGGCCTTGCATAGCCAATGAATCTTGATTTCTCAATAATCGTTTCGGCCGCCCCTTCATTTTGGATGGTTTTATACAAAAACACTTCACCTACTCCTTTATTTCGTAATCCCTAAGCCGTTGATAATCCCCTTTGTCCAGTTTCACTTTGAATTCAGTTCCGTGCTCAGTGAATTCCATGCTGATTACTTCTGTCTTGTCGCAAAGATAGGATGAAACGTCGCCTCTGCTGAAGGGAATCAGTAATTTAGCCACAACATGGTCCTTGAAAAGCTTATCACAAATGATTTCAATTAACCTGTCAATGTTGTTCCCATATTTGGCCGATATAGAAACCGCCATGCTCTTTGATGTTTCTGAAGTGGCCTCCGGTAAAAGGTCGATTTTATTTAATACCAGGAGTTTTTCCTTGTGCCCCGCGCCGATCTCCTTGAGCACTTTATTCGTCACGTCGATATGAAAATCATGATGCTCATAGGAGGCGTCCACTATGTGCAGTAACAGATCAGCCTCTGCTACTTCCTCCAGGGTGGCTTTAAATGCCTTAATGAGGTGATGAGGCAGCTTACTGACAAATCCAACTGTATCTATCAATAGAAATTCTCTGTTGTCCGGCAATTGGATCTTCCGCTGTCTTGTATCCAGAGTGGCGAATAACATGTCTTTTTCCAGCACCATCTTTTCAGGTTTTTCGCTGATTTCAAGAAATCTATTCATTAGCGCCGATTTCCCCGAATTCGTGTAGCCAACCAGAGCAACCAATGGCAATCTGGATTTTTCCCGATGCGCCCTTTGTACTTTTCGGGTTCTCTGCACATCCTCCATTTCAGTCTTGATCTCGTTGATCCTTTTTGTGATATGCCTCTTATCGGTTTCCAGCTTCTTCTCCCCTGGACCTCTTGTTCCTATCCCGACACCTCTGCCTCCCATGCTTGCTCCCTGCCTGGACAGCGAAGTCCCGAAGCCAGTCAGCCTCGGCAGTCTGTATTGAAGTTGAGCCAGCTCCACCTGAAGCTTGCCTTCCGCCGAGTCGGCTCTGGTTGCGAAAATATCAAGGATCAAAACCGTCCTGTCGATAATTCTGACATTTAATGCATCTTCCAGATTTCTCATTTGCAGGCCGGATAATTCATCATTGAATATGACGGTATCCGCTTCCATATTGGCCACCATCTCGGATAGCTCTTCTACTTTTCCCTTCCCGATATATGTTGCCCTGTTGGGTGTCTCCAGATTTTGAATCATTTGCCCCAACACAATAACGCCGGCGGCTTCCGCCAAGCCCGACAGTTCATCCATAGAGTAGGAAATATCCGCGTCCCGCGCGATCCCAACGAGTATTGCGTGATATTCCTCTTCAGCCATTATTTCATTTCCCTTGTTAAAACCGATCATCGGACCTCCAGACAGGGTTTTATTCCATCCCTGATAAGAAAAGCCTCCCGAAGGAGGCATTATTCCTTTATATATTTTTGTTCCCTTAGGAAAGCTTCCCGAGCTCCTCATAAAACTTGGAATTCAGTATTTTGATATGGGTACCCTTCATGCCAAGGCTGCGGGATTCAATGACTCCTGCAGATTCTAGCTTACGAAGGGCATTTACGATAACGGATCGTGTAATTTTAGCATGATCAGCGATTTTACTTGCAACTAATACTCCCTCGTTGCCATTGAGTTCTTTGAATATCTGCTGAACCGCTTCTATTTCGGAAAAAGACAAAGTACCGATGGCCATCTGCACAACGTTTCTCTTTCTTTCTTCCTCTTCAAGCTCAAGGGACTTTCTACGTTGGATCTCCTGTCCGACTACCGTTGCGCCATATTCGCTCAGCGCGATATCGACTTCGTCAAATTCAGGCTCATAACGAGAGAGCAATATGGTCCCCCATCTTTGTCCGCCTCCAATGATCGGAACGATCATTTGTTTTTTGCTTGCAGTATCATATTCATATTTGAATATCTTCATTGCCTCTTCAGGAGAGATGTTCGCTTCCGTCTCAGTTACTTTGAGAAGCTCATCGTTATATTCTCCAGGGAAGAAATCGACTCCAGTCTCAGGGTCCGACAATGCCGGACTGTCGAGTTTTGTCTTATAATGGACGCCGAGGACCTTGCCTCTTTTGTTTGTAATATAAACATTTACATCCATCAGATCGCTCAATATTTCACATAAATCATAAAAAGAAAAAGCACCGGTTCTTGCTTCCTGCAGCACCCAATTCAGTTTTCTGATTTTGCTCAGGACTTCTTTGCTCATATTATTACCTCCATGTAATAAATTTAAAAATATTATATAATATTTCTAAATTTATTACAACGGCAATATTCTAATTTTTCTAAAGATTTATCTTTTCAGGAAAAATCGACAAAAATGCACAAACATGCACAATCCCCTATTAATATCCTAAAGGATGAATCTTTCGATATTATCCTTTCGTATGATATCCGAGAACTTATTCTTGACGTAGTCGCTGTCAATGACGATTTCTTCTTCAGTCGTGTCAGGGATATTATATGATATTTCTTCAAGGAGCTTCTCCATGATGGTATGAAGCCTGCGTGCTCCGATGTTTTCGTTCTGCTCGTTTGTCAAATAGGCCATGGTCGCGATCGTATCGACAGCTCCGTCTGTAAAATTGACTTTGACACCTTCCGTTTCAAGGAGCATTTTATGCTGCTTGATCAAAGCATTCTCGGGTTTCGTCAGTATTTGTATAAAGTCCTCCTTAGTCAGGTTCTCCAGATTGACTCTTATCGGGAAGCGGCCTTGAAGCTCCGGTATCAGATCCGTCGGTTTAACCGTGTGAAAAGCGCCTGCGCCAATAAACAGCATGTAATCGGTTTTTACTGAACCATGCTTCGTATTGACGACGCTTCCTTCTACGATTGGGAGAATATCTCTTTGCACACCTTCCCGGGAAACATCCGCGCCCACATGATAATCGCTTCCCGACGCGATCTTATCCATCTCATCGATGAAGATGATCCCGTTCTGCTCTGCGTTTTCCAACGCTTCCGCCGTAACTTGCTCCATGTCGATCAGGTTTTGCGCTTCTTGCTCGATCAAAACTTTTCTGGCATCCTTCACGCGCATTTTTTTCTTCTTTTTCCTTTTTGGCATCGCATCGCCAAAAATGTTGCCGATGGCGATCATGCCGCCTTCCCCCACATCCAGAGTGTTTTGGGTCGGATTGTCATCCACTTCTATTTCGATATATTGATCTTCCAGCAAGCCGTCGATCAACTGCTGCCTAACCTGCACTCTCGCCAGTTCGATATCGCTTTCCGCCACTTCTGATTCACTGGCCTTCTGTTCTTCATATTGCTGCTTTTGAGTCTTATATCCGGCGCCGCCCATGATATATTCAAACGGATTTCTCGGTGTTGAGCCCTGTGCCCCTTTGCCCTTGGACGGAATGATGGCCTGAATTATTTTTTCTTGAGCGATTTCCTCAGCGACAGAATATTTTTCCTGGATCCTTTTTTGTTTTGTAATACGCACAGAAGCTTCAACCAAATCTCTTACCATGGATTCAACGTCTTTGCCCACATATCCGATCTGGCTGTATTTTGTCGCTTCCACCTTAACAAAAGGAGCATCCGCCAATTTGGCCAGTCTCCGTGCTATTTCAGTTTTTCCAACGCCCGTAGAACCTATCATCAGAATATTCTTTGGCGTGATTTCGTCTTTCCATTCCTCCGGCAGGAGATTTCTTCTGTAGCGGTTTCTCAAGGCCACTGCCACAGATTTTTTAGCTTCGTCCTGGCCGATTATATATTTATCAAGTTCCGCAACGATTTCTTTTGGTGTCATCTCATATAGAGTAGTCATTCTTTATACCTCCTTGTACGATTTGTCGGTCTGATGTTTATAGTGTTTCGACTGATATACGGTCATTTGTGTAAACACATATCGATGCCGCTATAGTCAAGGACTCTCTGACGATAGCCTCGGCGCCCATGTCTGTGTGATTAAAAAGTGCATTGGCAGCAGCATAAGCATAGTTACCTCCGCTGCCGATGGCGATGAAGCTTTGGTCCGGTTCTATCACTTCCCCGTTGCCTGAAATGATCAGCAGACTTTCCCTGTCCGCTACGATCATAAGCGCTTCCAGATTTCGCATCACTTTATCGGATCTCCATAATTGCGCTAAAGCCACTGCAGCCCTTTTGAGGTTTCCGGCATGCTCCTCCAGTTTCTTTTCAAATTTTTCCGAAAGGGAAAAAGCGTCGGCTACTGAGCCTGCAAATCCAACAAGGACCTGGTCCTTGTATATTTTTCTGACTTTCTTGGCGCCGGCTTTCATGATAGCCGTTTCGCCCATCGTAACCTGCCCATCTCCGCCTATGCATACATCTTCCGGCCCTCTTCTGACCGCTACGATTGTTGTTGCGTTAAATTTCACCATATTTTCACCTCCTGGATAATCCTTATTCTTTATACCCGCATTTTGCATTTGAACATGCATATCTGCTTGTTTTTGTTTTCTTTTCTACTAAAAGGTTTCCGCAAAGTGGGCATTCGCGCTGAACAGGTTTATTCCAATATAACTGCTGGCATTCAGGGTACCCTGAACAACCGTAAAACAGCCTCCCACTTTTACTTTTCCGTGCTACAAGGTCCTTGCCGCAGGTTGGGCATTTCACCTCGATTTTGCTCACGATCGGTTTGGTATTCTTGCATTCCGGATAACCTGTACAGGCCGAAAAGGAGCCAAATCTACCGTGCTTCAGCGCCATTGGTTTGCCGCATAATTCACACATTTCCCCGGTCAGCTCATCTTCGAACTCAATTTTTTCGATTTCATTATCGGCGATTTCAAGCTCCACTTTGAGGGTATTGTAAAATTCCCGGACGATATAGCGCCAATCTGTATCTTTTATCTCAACATCATCCAATCTGTCTTCCATGCCGGCGGTAAAGCCTGCATCCACAATTTCCTTAAAGTACTGCTCCATCATCTGAGTAACGATAAATCCCAATTCCGTTGGCGCCAAAACCTTCTTTTCTCTTGTTATATACTTTCTTTCCAGCAAAGTGGCGATAATCGGTGCGTATGTGGATGGCCGGCCAATATTCTTATCTTCCAGATCCTTCACAAGACTTGCTTCTGTAAATCGCGAAGGCGGTTGAGTGAAATTCTGATCTGCGTTCACATCGGAAGCATTCAATCTCTCGTTTATTGAAAGCTCCGGTAATTCCCTGTCTTTATCTTCATCGCTGGAGTCGGTGTACACTTTAAGAAAGCCGTCAAATTTGAGCTTTGATCCATTTGCCCGGAATGTGTAGTCGCCATTATTTACATCTACTGACATGGCGGCAAATTCTGCCGGCGACATCTGGCTCGCCATGAATCTCGACCATATCAGTTTATAAAGGCTATACTGATCTCTTGTGAGAGAATCCTTGATGTCCTCCGGTTGAAGACCCGGATTTGTTGGACGGATCGCTTCATGGGCATCCTGTACGTCTTTCTTTTTATTTAAATAAAAATGGTTCCCCCAATAGTTTTGGCCAAATTGAGAGTTGATCAGTTCTTTCGCCATTTCACGGGCTTCATCGGAAACGCGGACCGAATCCGTTCTGATATAGGTTACAAGTCCGATTATGCCGTGACCTTTTATTTCGCATCCTTCATATAGCTGTTGTGCGATCAGCATGGTTTTTTTTGTATAGAAATTAAGCTTTGTAGAAGCTTCCTGTTGTAAACTGCTGGTGGTAAAAGGCGGGTACGGTTTCTTGATGCGATCCTTTTTTTCAATTTGAGAGACTTCATATTTTTCGGGATTTAAGGCTTCAAGGACGTCATCGGCTTGTTCTTTATTGTCCAGAGATATTTTTTTTCCGTTTTTTTCGATAAGCTTCGCAGTGAATTGCTTCTTTTTGGATGCTTCTCCAGCCTTTTCAAGTTTCACCTGAATGGTCCAATATTCCTTAGGGATAAAAGCCTTGATGAGATTTTCCCTGTCGCATATTATTTTTAAAGCCGCTGATTGCACACGGCCGGCAGACAATCCTCTTCTAACCTTGCGCCATAGAAGCGGGCTTATTTTATAGCCCACAAGCCTGTCCAGAACTCGACGGGCCTGCTGCGCATTGACCAGACTCAGATCGATCACCCTCGGATTCTTGATCGCCTCTTTAATACTCTTCTTTGTTATTTCATTAAATACGACTCGGCAGGGTTCACTTTCAGATATTCCTAAAAGATATGCAAGATGCCAGCTGATCGCTTCGCCTTCGCGGTCAGGGTCAGTTGCCAGGAAAACTCTGGAAGCATCTTTTGCTTCTTTCTTAAGACTTTTTATCAGATCGCCCTTACCTCTTATGGAGATATACTCAGGCTCGAAATTATTTTCGATATTGATACCCAGCTTGCTTTTCGGAAGATCTCTGATATGTCCGACAGACGCAACCACCTTGTAATTGCTTCCCAGATATTTACCTATAGTCTTTGCTTTTGCCGGTGATTCTACAATTACCAATGCTTTTTTTGCGGCGCTCATACGTTCCCTCCTTAGTACCCCATTGTTCAAGCGTTAATTATATGTAGATTTTTTTCACTTTGCAACAAATATTTTTCCTAGTGCGCTGTACACGCAGCCTTTCATCTCCAGAACTGTGACTATGCCACTGACCTCTCCCGGATGCCTGGAAAGGGCCCGACAGATCTCATCACAGGTAACTTCTCCCCCGCTTTTTATTAACTCCAAAACGATACTTTCGTCTTTCCCCAATTCGACATTGAGCCGGGTACCAGCTTTCCTTTCCAGCCCCATATCATCCAGAATATCATCCAGCACTATAAGGGGGGAGGCTCCGTCTTTGATTAGCTTGTTTCCACCTATAGCATTTATGTTATTGATGTTTCCAGGGATGGCATAGACCTCCCTCCCTTGCTCTGAAGCTCTTTCGGCAGTAATTAGAGAGCCGGAGTGAAGCCCGGCTTCCACCACTATTGTAGCTGCCGAAAGCCCGCTTATGATCCTGTTTCTCAAAGGAAAAGTGAACTTTGTGGGGCGGACTCCCGGTGCATATTCGGAGAGGATGAGTCCTTCATCCGCGATTCTCCTCATCAGGTCTATGTTCCCGGAGGGAAAACAGATATCTGGCCCGTTGCCAAGGACAGCGATGGTCCTTCCTCTTGCCTTCAAAGATCCTTTGTGAACAAAACTGTCAATCCCTTGCGCCATGCCGCTGACTGATACAACTCCGTTCTGCCCTAATTTTTCGCCTATGGAAAAGGCTGCCCATTTACCGTAAGGTGTGGCCTTCCTGGATCCCACTGCCGAAACACAAATTTGCGAGGCAAGGGAAATATCTCCGATATAGTAAAGGATTTTCGGCGGGTCATTGATCTGCCGCAGCAGCACTGGATAAGCTTCTTCCAGCGGAGTTACCGTATTTATTCTGTCGGCCAATTCTTCAATCGATCTGCTCATCTTTATATCCCCCCTATAAATTGCGGTAAAATTTGTCGAGGCTTCTGTATCTCATAGCCTCGGCGATATGATGCATCCGAATCGACGTGTCCTCGTCAATGTCGGCGATAGTTCTCGCCACCTTGACGACTTTGCTGAAAGCTCTGGCTGACAGGCCTAATTTCTCAATCCCTTCTCGCAGCAGTGCTTTGCAGTCTGTATCCAAAATGCAATATTCCCGGAGTTGCGCCGCATTAAGTTCACTATTTAAACTGATCCCTTCATTTATATAGCGCTCTCTCTGGATCTTTCTGGCTCTTTTAACAGCTTCTCGCATGCTGGCAGAACTTTTACCCGGGATATTGTCCTCTTCCAGAAGTTCTTTGTACTTGACAGGAGGTATTTCTATCTGCAAGTCTATCCTGTCGAGGATGGGGCCGCTGATTTTTGATCTATACTGATTGAGTTGCGCGGTAGTACAAGTGCATTGATGCCTATCGTCTCCATAAAACCCGCATTTACAGGGATTGCTTGCTGCAACAAGCATGATACTGCTTGGAAAGGTCACCTTGTGAGCGGCTCTTGCGATGTTGATTTTTCTCTCCTCAAGAGGCTGTCGAAGCATTTCGAGGACTTGTCTGCTGAATTCGGGAAATTCATCGAGAAAAAGCACTCCGTGGTGAGCCAATGAAATTTCTCCGGGCTTTGGAATGCCGCCGCCTCCCAACAATGCCGCTGGTGAAATCGTATGGTGAGGGGTTCTGAAAGGCCTTTGGATTATCATAGGCCTTCTATTGGACAATTCTCCAGCAACGGAATATACTTTAGTCGCTTCAAGCATCTCTTCATAGGTCATCTCCGGCATGATGGACGGAATCCTTTGAGCCAACATCGTTTTACCCGAACCGGGGAAGCCCATCATGAAGATCCCATGTCCGCCCGCAACGCAAATCGTTATAGCCCTCTTCGCAGATTCCTGACCGACAACGTCCTCATATAGCCCATTTGTTCCATCTGATGATCCATAACGATATTTGACACAGCTGTTGTATGGCTTTGAATCGGCTCCTTGCAACAGTTCAATTGCCTGTTTCAGGCTGTCAGCGGCGTAAAGTATAACGTCTCTGACGATGGATGCTTCCTCGGCGTTTCCCTTTGGAAGGATGATTTTTTTAATGCCGCCATCCCGAAGGCCTATGATGAGCGGGAGTGCGCCAGTAACAGAATTTATTGAGCCATCAAGGGACAATTCCCCAATAAACGCATAGTCGGTATATTGTTGCTCCTTCAACTCCCCGGATGCAGCCAGGATCCCGATAGCCATTGGAAGGTCGAAATGGCTTCCTTCTTTCCGCGACCAGGCTGGCGCCAGATTTATGGTAACCTTTTTGTGAGGAAATCTAAATCCCGAGGCAGCTATCGCAACTCTGACTCTCTCCCGTGATTCTTGAATGGTCTGAGAAGCCAGCCCAGTTATGCTGATTCCCGGAAGTTGATTTGTAAGGCAAGTTTCTACAGTAACGATATCGGATTCCAAGCCGGTCAATGTCGCCGTATTAATTTTTGAAATCATCTTTTGCGTTTTCCTTTCTTTGGTATGATCATTCCGTCACACTTATAATATGGTTTAAGGCAGGCTTGGCTTCCATGATGATTTCTATAACATCGATCCGGGGCTGGTATCCGCTCCAACTACCGTATGTCATAAAATGCCTGGATGCTTTTTCGATATGCATAAGCTTTTCTCTTGTAACTGCCTCTGCAGGCCGGCCACAGCTGTTCCCCGTTCTCGTCTTTACCTCGCAAAAAACAAGGAATTCATCCTTCAAAGCAATAATATCGATTTCACCGATCCTGCATCTGTAATTAAGTTTTATGACCTTATAGCCTTTCTCCATTAAAAATGCAGCTGCGATTCTTTCGCCGTATTGTCCCAATTTCTGTTTCTCATTCAATCCGTTTTCCCGCTTTCTTTAACCATTTATTTCCAATTTATACCATTTGTTATATTATGTCAAACATTTTGACGCAATATTAAAAACCCTTGATTGCAGTGGGACTCTATTCTGCATCAAGGGCCTGTTTATTTTTGATCACAGGAATTCTATAGAATTCAAGGAGACTATTCGCTTTTTCGGTTCAGCACCAACTCATATATAGCTTTTGCCACCCCGCCTTCATCATTTGAAGTGGTTATATATTTAGCAACAGCTTTGATTTCATCCTTGGCATTGCCGACTGCAACAGGCAAGCCTGCTGCTTCAAGCATCGCTTTGTCGTTAGGATTGTCTCCCGCTGCCATGATTTCTTCTCTTTTAATCCCCATCATTTCAGCCATTTTCGTGACGGCATCGGCTTTACTGGTTGTTTTCCCGCCAATTTCAAGATTATGGTCAAAAGATGACGTCAGAGTAATATTTCTGTGCTCTGATAATATTTCTTTCATCATGAGACGGTTTTCCTGATCCTGAAAATTAATATTGATATTTTCAATGCTTCTTTTCTTTTTCAGCATATAGTCCAAGACGCCCTCAACGGGCTGCCTGGTATTCAGCACATAGGTCACATGGCGGTCCGAAAGCCTCATCTCTGCGATCCTGTCATAGAGCATCTTTTCCACATAAGCTTTTCCATCCGTAAAAACTTCATACATAAAGTTATATCGGCCCAATATCACGCTCATGTCTTCTACGGCTTTCGGTGCTATAAAGTTTTTATATATGACTTTGTTGGTGGCGAGATCGATGACTCTCGCTCCGTTTGAGCTGCATGTATATCGAATCCCCTTGACCTCAAGTATTTCTTTCGGTATGGCAGAAAAGACCCGTCCCGTGGCCACGATCACTTCAATATCGGCGGCGATGGCATCCTCCAATGCAGTCCTAACAACTGGTGGCAATTTCCCCTGACTGTTTAAAGTCGTACCATCCAGGTCAAGCGCTATCATTTTTATCATTTATTTTTACCCCTATCCAAAGCCCCTTTCACGCGGCTATTCTCCCCTGATCTGTTCTCTCAAGCCCCAACAATGGCAAGGTATTCTTCATTGAATCGTCTGACGAATTTCATGTTGCACGAATCCCCATGGCCGGGATAAATCGTTATTTCATTTGACCATCGGTCTATGATATCCCGACAACTCGCCTCCATTTGGCGAGGTTCGCCATCTTTTAAATCTGTTCTCCCTAAATCTACATTAAATATTGTATCCCCTGTAAAAGCTTTTTTACTTTTCTCCGAATAGATGCAGATACTACCACGGGTATGTCCCGGCGTCAATACGATTTGAAGACTCTCGCCATCTAAATCCAATATCTCTCCATCCTCCAGCATTACATCAACCATCCCTTTATACATATCGCAATCATTTCTGTGCATGTAAACAGGACGCTCAAAATAATCCCTGAGTCTTGAAGCGCCGCCAGTATGATCATAGTGATGGTGTGTCAGGATAATCCCCGCTACTTTCAGCCCTAGTTCCTTGATCTGATTGATGTACTTTTCGGGGTTGTATCCCGGATCGACTATATAACAGGAGCCTTGCTCCCTTTGATATAGAATATATCCGTTGGCTTCCAGATCCCCTCCGATTATGCGTTTGATCTTCATGGCTTTATTTTATCCCATTCCTCTAATTATTTCAAATACATCTTGATAATATAAATAATAGTGGTACAATACGTAAGATATAGAAGCGTTTAATACTTGCATTGCAACACTTGGGATACAGGAGTATACAAATGAAGATTGTCATTGCCGGTGCCGGCAAATTGGGAATGAAGGTAACGGAGGCTCTGCTGGGCGGAGACCATTCTGTAACAGTAATAGATAAGAACGAGGAAGTCATTTCGAAGCTTTCCTCGCAAATGGATATCATGACGGTCTGCGCCAATGCCAAACAAAAAAGCGTTCTGAAGGATATCGACATCTCTTCATATGATTTTCTACTGGCAGTAACCGATCATGACGAAAAAAACATCGTTATCGCTTCGGAAGCAAAGAAGCTGGGTTGTTCAAAGGTTATCGCCCGAGTGCGCGGTCCCGAGCACATGAATCAATTTGACTTTCTAAAAGAAGCGTTCAATCTGGACGCAATAATAAATCCGGATCTTGCTATCACTCTTGAAATATACAAGTATCTGGTGGAAAAATACACTTTAAGCAACGGCATTTTCACAAGCGGCAAAATGGCCATGATCGAAGTTGCTGCCAATAAGATCCCGGGTATCTCAGGAGTTTCAATGACTCAGATGAATGATTATCTCCGAGAAATGCTGATCGTCGCAATTTCAAGAAATGGCAAGGTCATTATCCCTCATGGACATACAGTTGTCCACAGCGAGGATGTTTTATATATCGTAGGCGAAAAGACTCCCGTCATGGAGTTGAACACCAGAGTCCACACGCGGGGCCGATACACAAATATCCAAAGAGTCATGATCATCGGCGGCGGTAAGACAGGTTTATATCTGGCCAAAAAACTATCTGAATTCGGCGCGGCGGTGAAGATCGTAGAGGTCTCAAAAGAGCGTTGCCACTACCTGGCCACACATTTGAACAACGTCATGATCCTGCACGGGGATGGCACAGACATCAATCTTTTAGAATCTGAAAGTTTTGATGAAATGGATGCTTTTGTAACAGCAACAGGTTATGATGAAGAGAATTTATTACTAGCCCTTATGGCGAAACAAAGAGGAATTGAAGATGTTATCGCTAAAATTTCCAGAGAAAGCTATTCCGGCCTTATCGAGAGCATGGGAATAGACATGGTCCTTAATCCTCTCAACATTACGGCAAGCAGCATATTGCGCTTCATTCAAGGCAGTAAACGGATCGTATCCAGCCAGTTGATCCAAGGGCAAGCCGAAATACTTGAAATCATCGCTGGAAGCCATATGGCAATTTTGGACGTCCCTCTGTCCCACCTGAGATTGCCGGAAGGCGCTATTATTGCTGCAATCCACAGGGGCGAAAATTTTATAATACCAAAGGGAGATACCATTATCAAAGAGGGTGACCGTGTCTTTATCATGTGCCTTCTTTCCGAAGTTTTCCAATTGGAAAAGCTTCTGAGGACAACGGGAAAACTGGGTATTTTTGCTTAGGAGCGATGCAAATGGGTTTCAATTATAACTCTGTTATTATTATACTTGGCAAACTATTAGTACTTATTGGGCTTTCAATGTTTCTTCCCCTAATAGCCGCGTTTGTTTATCAGGAGCCTGAGGGAATATATTCATTCAGCATGGTAATTTTCCCCTCTATCATATTGGGCAGCATTATCGTATATAAGGTGCAGCCGTCTCTTCAGGTCATAAAAATCAGGGACGGTTTTCTTACGGTTGCTGCAGTATGGCTGCTGGCTTCCTTCATCGGAGCCTTGCCTTTCACATTGGCGGGATCAATGACCTACGTTGACGCATTGTTTGAAATGGCTTCCGGCTTCACAACCACCGGGGCTTCGATTTTAACGGATGTTGAGGTCTTGCCTATGAGTCTATTGTTCTGGCGTTCGTTTACTCACTGGCTGGGAGGATTGGGTATCGTAATCTTCGCCATCGCACTTTTGCCTCAGCTCAATATCGGCGGATACAATATCGTCAGAGCAGAGACTCCCGGCCCCAGCTTCGAAAAGTTGAGTCCAAAGCTAAAAGATCAGTCCAGGATACTCTTTATCGTTTACATGGTCATGACAATTTCGGAGATCATTTTGCTCAAGCTTGGAAGACTTACCTGGTTCGAGTCCCTGGTTTACACCTTCGGAAGCGTTGGTACCGGAGGCTTCGCACCCTATAATAATAGTGTCGGACATTTCAATGGCTCCTATGTTCCTATCGTCATAACAATTTTTATGGCAATGGGCGGCGGGAGCCTATCCTTATATTACAGCAGTTTCAGATTCGGCATATCCAAGCTCTTGCGAGATTCGGAATTCAAATGTTATCTGGCCATCATCACATTATCGACGCTGGCTATAGCAATCGACTTGATTTTGATGAATGTATACACCAACGGCATTGCTTTGAGAGAATCGCTGTTTCAGGTCACTTCCATCATTACAACTACCGGTTATGCAACCGTGGATTACGATTTGTGGCCGACTTTCGCAAAATGTATATTATTCGCTCTTTATTTATGTGGCGGCTGCTCCGGTTCCACAGGAGGCGGTATTAAAGTCATACGAGTGCTGGTCATATTAAAGTTCATCAGGCGGGGTATACTGGTAAGGCTTCATCCTAACGCCGTGATCGATGTAAAGTTAGCTGATAAACCTATGCCGGCGGATGTGGTTTCAGCCATTGCAGGTTTTGCTTTTCTATATTTGACGACTACTGTAATCAGCGGTGCAGTCATCAGCCTGGACGGCTTTGATTTGATCACCTCTTTCTCTGCTGCCTTTGCATGCATTGGAAATGTTGGACCCGGATTTAATCTGGTGGGCCCTGTTTTGAATTATAGTATTTTTTCAGACTGGAGCAAGCTGCTTCTCACCTTGCTGATGATTGCAGGCCGTCTTGAATTGTTTACGATATTTATGCTATTTACACCAAGATTCTGGAATAAGAACAGATAGGGGAAATGTCTTGTTAAACTGGAAATTGATAGTAAAAATTTTATCTTTCATTCTTATGATCGTCGGATTGTCGATGCTTCCAGCTTTGTTGAGCGCATATATCTATGACGAGATCACTGTAATAAGAGCCTTCGCCATCCCGGCATTCCTGTCCATTCTGTTTGGCGGTCTATGCACGAGGATCCTTACGCCGTCAAGCATCAAGCTTAGGCTTCGCGATGGATACATTGTAGTGGCTCTATCATGGATTCTGGCATCACTGGTCGGTGCGGTCCCCTATTATATAGGAGCCGGAGCAAGCTTCATTGATTCCATTTTTGAGTCCGTGGCAGGATTTACGACCACCGGTTGTACGGTCGTGAACATCAACGCGATGCCGAAAGCTATTCTGATGTGGAAAGCGATCACCCATTGGCTGGGCGGTATGGGAATCCTGGTTTTTGTCATTGCCATACTGCCTGCATTAGGGGTAAGCGGACAGACTATTGCAAGAGTGGAGGCCCCTGGCCCCGCCTTCGAGAAGGTTGCCACCAAGACATCAGACACTACAAAAATTCTATATTTAACATATATTTTCTTTACCGTATTGGAATTTCTCCTGCTTTGGCTGGGTAGTGAGATGGGTGCTTTTGAAGCTTTGATCAATACTATGGGAAGCATAAGCACTGGCGGACTTTTTGCCCATACAGAAGGAATCGGCTATTATGACAGCTTTTTCGTGGAGTTGGTTATTTCTATCTTCTGCTATTTAGGATCAATTAGTTTCGTCATGTATTTTCTGATCATCAAAGGCAAGTGGCAGGAAGTCCTGAATAACGTAGAACTTCGAGTCTTTACGCTCCTCATTGCTGCTTGTACGTTGCTAGTGACCTTCAATCTATATTTTACACAGACGTACCACACTTTTAGTGCCGCATTGAGACATGCCCTCTTTCAAGTAGTCTCTGTTATCAGTACAGCAGGTTATTCCATAACCGATTACACCGAATGGCCCGCCTTCTGTCAGTCTATCCTATTTCTTTTGATGTTTGTTGGAGGATGCGGCGCTTCAACCAG